>DWZN01000210.1 GCA_019117545.1 Candidatus Brevibacterium intestinavium | reverse complement strand
GGGTTGACGCCCTTGTTGGGCTCCTTGCCTCCGGTGAGTTCGGTGACGACTGCGGAGACACCGGGCATACGGGTCGAACCGCCGACGAGGACGACATGGTCGATGTCCTTGACGGACACGCCGGCGTCCTTCATCACTGCGTGGAACGGAGCCTTGGTGCGCTCGAGCAGGTCCTTGGTCAGCTCCTCGAACTTCGCGCGGGTCAGGCTCTCATCCAGGTGGATGGGTCCGTTCTCGCTCATGGACAGGTACTGCAGCGAGATGTTCGTGCTGGTGGCCGAGGACAGTTCCTTCTTGGCCTGCTCAGCGGCTTCCTTGAGGCGCTGCAGAGCGGTCGAGTCCTTGCTCAGGTCGACGCCGTAGCCGTTCTTGACCTCACCGACGAGCCAGTCGACGATCCGCTGATCCCAGTCATCGCCGCCGAGGCGGTTGTCGCCCGAGGTGGCGCGGACCTGAATGGTCGAGAAGTCGTCTTCATCCTTGCCGACTTCCAGCAGGGAGACGTCGAAGGTGCCGCCACCGAGGTCGAAGACGAGGATGAGCTCGTCCTCCTTGCCGCGTTCGAGGCCGTAGGCCAGGGCGGCCGCGGTGGGCTCGTTGATGATGCGCGAGACGTTGAGGCCGGCGATCTCACCGGCGTCCTTGGTCGCCTGGCGCTCGGCGTCGTTGAAGTATGCGGGAACGGTGATCACTGCATCGGTGACCTCTTCCTGCAGGTACTCCTCGGCGTCGTGCTTGAGCTTCTGGAGGATGCGTGCCGAGACCTCGGGAGCCGTCAGCTTCTTGTCACCGAGCTCCGTCGTCCAATCGGTGCCCATGTGGCGCTTGACCGACGACACCGTGTTCTTGGTGTTGGTCACGGCCTGGCGCTTGGCGATCTCACCGACCAGCGAGTCGCCGTTCTTGTTGACAGCGACGACGGACGGGGTCGTGCGACCGCCTTCCGCGTTCGCGATGACCTTGGGGTCACCGCCTTCGAGGACTGCGACCACGGAGTTCGTGGTTCCGAGGTCGATTCCGACTGCACGTGCCATGTGTTCTCTCCTTACATTGAGTGAGTTCCTGCGGCCCCAATGTGCGCGATCGGGCGGATCCGCCGTTCGAGCATCCACGACATTGCCTGCCGCGGGACGAAGAGCGGACCCACTCGACCGCACACATTGAGCCAACCGGACTCAAGTATTCTCTTCGAGATTTCGACCGTCAAGTCGACCTCATCAAAGTTGCGTACACTAGACTCAACTTTGCTGAGGCTGGTTTTATTCCGGCGGGGAGAAAATTCTTGCAGCACACCCGCCAGGCCCGGATTCTCAGGGCGGATGAGTCGGTTCCGTGCGATCAGACACATGTTGGCGCGATGCCCGTCCCGGACAGAGACAGATCGGCCGGTGTCGACGATCATGCGATCCTTCGACACCGGCCGATCTGTTCGTCGGACGTTCGCCGCGGGACTCAGCCTCGGGCGGGGCGGGAGCCGATGATCTCGGCTCTGTCGTCGCGGTTGAACTGACGCAGCTGCGTCACATGAGCGGGGTTGAGCTCGGAGACATCGGCGACCTGCAGCAGGCGCATCGTCCGCTCCACCTGCTCGCCGAGGATCTCGATCGTGCGGTCGACGCCTTCCCGGCCGCCGGCCATGAGACCGAAGAGGTAGGCGCGGCCGATGAGCGTGAAGTCGGCACCGAGGGCCAGCGAGGCGACGATATCGGCACCGTTGCGGATGCCGGTGTCGATGATGATCTCCACGTCCTTGCCGATCTCACGAGCCACCTCGGGCAGCAGTTCGAACGGCACCGGCGCACGGTCGAGCTGACGTCCGCCGTGGTTGGACAGCACGATCGAGTCGACGCCGAGGTCGGCGAGCTTCTTCGCGTCCTCGAGCGTCTGCACGCCCTTGACGGAGAACTTCCCGGGCCACATGGCGCGGATCTCGGCGAGGTCGTCGAAGTCGATGGACGGGTCCATCGCCGAGTCGAGCAGCTCACCGACGGTCCCTCCGGTCTCGGACAGGGAGGCGAACTCGAGCTTCGGAGTGGTCAGGAAGTCCCACCACCACCAAGGACGGGGAATCGCATTGAGGATCGTCTGCGGCGTCAGCTGCGGCGGAATCGAGAAGCCGTTGCGGGTATCGCGCAGACGAGCACCGGCCACGGGAGCGTCGACGGTGAAGAACAGGGTGTCGAATCCGGCGTTCTTCGCCCGTTCGACGAGACCGTAGGAGATGTCGCGCTGCTTCATGACATAGAGCTGGAACCAGTTGCGACCGTTCGGATTGGTCTTCTTCACGTCCTCGATCGAGGTCGTGCCCAGCGTCGAGAGCGTGAACGGGATGCCGGCGGCACCGGCGGCCGAAGCGCCTGCGACCTCGCCCTCGGTCTGCATCAGTCGGGTGAACCCGGTCGGTGCGATCCCGAAGGGCAGCGCCGAGCTGCCGCCCATGATCTGGGTGCTCGTGTCGACGTTGGTGACGTCCTTGAGGATCGAGGGATGGAACTCGATGTCCTGGAAGGACTGCATCGAACGCGCCATCGAGATCTCGCCCTCGGCGGCGCCGTCGGTGTAGTCGAACGCGGCAGCCGGTGTCCGCCGCTTGGCGATCCGGCGCAGGTCCTCGATCGTCAGCGCGTTCTCCAGACGGCGCTTCTTCGGGTCGAGCTCGAACTTCTTGAACTTCATCAGATCGAAGATCTCGGCCGGTTGGGGGATCTGCCTCTTGACCATGGTGTATCGCTCCTTACTATCGCGATGGGTCTGGGTGGGTGTGGGGTCTGGGTGGGTGTCGGGTCCGTATGGGGTCTGGAGCGGTGCGTGGGTGCCGGCCGGTGTCAGGCCGAGGGGACCATCCAGGACAGAACGGTCGACTGGAGCCCGACGAGCAGGCACATCACGACGAGCATACCGAGCGACCACCAGATGACGCGGCGGAAGATCGATGCTTCTTTGCCGAGCAGGCCGACGGCCGTCGCCGCGATCGTGAGGTTCTGCGGGCTGATCATCTTACCGACGACACCGCCGGAGCTGTTGGCGCCGACGAGCAGCAGCGGGTTGAGGCCGGCCTCATGCGCCGCGGTCTGCTGCAGCGTTGCGAACAGGGCGTTGGCCGAGGTGTCCGAACCCGTCACGGCCGTGCCCAGCCAGCCGAGGATCGGCGAGAGGAAGGCGAAGAAAGCTCCGGTGCCGGCGATCCAGGTGCCGATCGTGATGGTCTGTCCCGACAGGTTCATGACATAGGCCAGTGCGAGCACCGAGCCGACCGTGAGGATCGAGAACCGCATCTTGACGACGTTGACGATGAAGACGTCGATCGCGTCCCTGGCCGTCATTCCGTAGACGACGGCCACGATGATGCCCGAGATGAGCAGCAGCGTTCCCGGAGACGACAGCCACTGGAAGTTGAAGATCGTGCTCGACGAGGCCTCGCCGCCGGCCTCGAGGATGTTCCCGTCGAGACCGGGCCACGGGATCTTGACATCCGTCGAGGCGAGCCAGGCGTTGAGGGCCGGCACGAGCTTGGCCACGGAGAAGATCACGATCACGAGCAGGTAGGGGAAGAGCGCGAGGAAGACGCGGGAGCCCGTCAGGGGCGCGGCCTGCTTCTCGACATCGGTGGCCACCGCTGCGGCCGCGCCGCCGGCGTCCGGGGCATCGGCATCCTCGTGCTCGCGCTCGACGGCCATGCGGTCGAGAGCCTGCCCTCCGCCCTTGGGGGTCCAGAAGCGCAGCATCACGACGACGGCAGCGAGGCCGACCAGCGAGGCGATGATGTCGGTGAGCTCGACGGAGAGGAAGTTCGAGGAGATGTACTGAGTGATGGCGAAGACGATGCCGACGACAAGCGCCAGGGGCCAGATCTGGCGCAGTCCGCGCCGACCGTCGACGAGCATCACGAGGAAGAGCGGGACGGCCGCGGCCAGGAACGGGGTCTGGTGACCGACCATGG
>DWZN01000031.1 GCA_019117545.1 Candidatus Brevibacterium intestinavium | reverse complement strand
CGTTGTCGATGCCGACGGCGACGACGATGAGCGCGAATTCGGAGAAGTTGCTCAGCGCCAGACTGCTGCGCACGCTCGTGCGGTTGCGCAGGCCGAAGAGCCGGCCCATGAGGTAGAAGCTCACGAAGTTGAATGGCAGCAGGATCGCGCACAGGGTCAGGGCCATGAGCAGATCCGACCACGTCGGAACCGCCTGCAGGCCGATGACGACGAAGAAGCCGACGAGGAACAGCTCCTTGACGCTGAACAGCGATTTCGACATCTCGACCGCGCGCGGATGCGTGGAGAAGGCCAATCCGAGCACGAGGGCGCCGAGGTCGCCGTGGATGCCCACGGCCTCGAAGGCGACATACCCCGGCCCCAAAGCCATGACCACGCCGAAGAGCACGAGCAGTTCGCCGCGTCCGACACGGTCGAGGACCCGGGACAGCAGCCACACTCCGGGGATGAGGAGAACCAGGGCCAGGGCCCACGGGCTCGGCGGCTCCTCTACGGCGATCGTGATGAAGGCGACGGCCGCGAGATCCTGGAGGACGAGGATCGCAATCGCGATCTGACCGTAGTAGGACCCGTCGTCCGAGCGGTCCTCGAGGACTTTGACCACGAGGACGGTGGACGAGAACGACAGTGCGAAGCCCAATAGGGCCAGCGTGCCCAGGCCGCCGGTGACGCTGACGATGCCGATCGCAGCGGCCAGACCGATCGTGCCGGCGCCGAGGGCGACGACCGTGATCATGTGCAGCGCCGCAGTGCCGTGGGCCTCGGGTTGGAGCAGGGAGCGGAGATCGAATTTCAGCCCGATGGTGAACAGCAGCAGCACGACGCCCAGGTCGGAGACCTCCTGGAGGCCGTCGAAGGCGGTGAATCCGACGAGGTGGAGGCAGAATCCGGCTGTCAGAAATCCGACGAGGGGCGGGATGCGGACTTCATGGGCGAGGAACCCGAACGCCAGGGCGGCAGCGATGGTGATGACGATGTCTGCCATGCCGTCCTCCTCGCTCGGCCGCGTCCGGGCTGGTCCCGGGCCGGCGCCTCGTCTGTGTCAAAACTACTCCGTCGCGGGCCGCGATGACAGCACATCCCGGGCGGCAGCGTGTTCAGGGTCGCAGGAGGCGGTGGAGGTTCTCCAGCCGTTCGGCCATCGTCCGCTCCATGCCGTTCGTGCTCGGGGTGTAGTAGCGCTTGCCCCGCAGCGTCTCGGGCAGATACTCCTGATCGGCCACCCCGTGCGGGTAGTCGTGGGAGTACTTGTAGCCCTGCCCGTGGCCGAGTTCCTTGGCGCCGGGATAGTGGGCGTCGCGCAGATGGGTCGGCACCTGCCCGGCCAGCCCGTTCTTGACATCGGCGATGGCGGCATCGAGTGCCCGGTAGCTGGCGTTCGACTTCGGTGCCAGGGCCAGATAGGTGACCGCCTCGGCCAGCGGGATCCGCCCTTCGGGCATGCCGATGTTCTGCACGGCAGTGGAGGCGGCGACCGCGATGGGCAACGCCTGCGGGTCGGCCATGCCGATGTCCTCGGCCGCGGAGATGACGATGCGGCGGGCGATGAACCGCGGGTCCTCACCGGCGACGATCATCCGCGCCAGATAGTGCAGGGCCGCGTCGACGTCGGAGCCGCGGATGGATTTGATGAAGGCCGAGACGACGTCGTAGTGCTGGTCGCCGTTCCGGTCGTAGCGCAGCACGGTTTCGCTGCTCGCCTCGGAGCAGGCCTCGGCGGTGATGAGGATCGTCCGGTCCTCCTCGGCCTCGTCCTCGCCCGCCGAGGCGGCCTGCCCCTCCCCGTCCGCCGAGGCGACCCTTCCGTCCTCGTCTGCCGTCCCGGTCGCGGCTTGGGCCGCGGCGATGCCGGCGGCGGCTTCGAGCACGGTCAGGGACCGGCGCGCATCGGCTCCGGCGATGCGGACGATGAAGTCCCGGGCATCGTCGGCGAGGACGAACTGCCCGGCCAGTCCGCGTTCGGATTCCATCGCCCGGTCGAGCAGCCTGCCCACCGCCGCATCGTCGAGCGGACGCAGGGTGAGCATGAGCGAGCGCGACAGCAGCGGGGAGATGACGGAGAACGAAGGGTTCTCCGTCGTCGCGGCCACGAGCACGACCAGGCGGTTCTCTACCGCCGGCAGCAGGGCGTCCTGCTGGGCCTTGGAGAAGCGGTGGATCTCATCGAGGAAGAGCACCGTCGTCCGACCGTACATCTCCCGCTCCCGGCGGGCGTTCTCGATCACCTGGCGGACGTCTTTGACCCCTGCGGTGATCGCGGAGAGTTCGACGAAGGTGCGTCCGGGAGCATGCGAGATCACATGCGCCAAGGTCGTCTTCCCGACCCCGGGCGGACCCCACAGGATCACCGAGGAGGCGCCGGCGCGGTCTCCCCCGCTGGCCTCGACGAGCTGGCTCAGCGGAGATCCGGGGAAGGTCAGATGCTCCTGTCCGACCACCTCGGTCAGCGTGCGGGGACGCATCCGCACGGCCAGGGGGTCGAGCGCCCGGCCGGAGGAGCCGCCGGAGGAACCGGTGAAGCCCGGACCAGACGATTGCTGGTCCGGGCCGTCGGAGAACAGATTCGGTTCCTGGCTCATCAGGCCTCGGCGTGGTCGTCTTCCGGTTCGAAGTCGACGCCGGCCTCGGCCCGCTGGGCCTCGGTGATCGGGGCCGGGGCCTGGGTCAGCGGATCGAAGCCGCCGCCGGACTTCGGGAAGGCGATGACTTCGCGGATCGAGTCGACACCGGCGAGCAGGGACACGATGCGGTCCCAGCCGAAGGCGATGCCGCCGTGCGGGGGCGCGCCGAACTTGAAGGCCTCGAGCAGGAAGCCGAACTTCTCCGTCGCCTCCTCTTCGGTGATACCCATGATCTTGAACACACGCTCCTGGACGTCCCGGCGGTGGATGCGGATCGAACCGCCGCCGATCTCGTTTCCGTTGCATACGATGTCGTAGGCATAGGCCAGGGCCGAACCGGGATCGGATTCGAGCGTGTCGAGGAACTCGGGCTTGGGCGCGGTGAACGCGTGGTGGACAGCCGTCCAGGCGCCCTCACCCACGGCGACGTCACCGGCGGCCTGCGCATCGGCGGCCGATTCGAACAGGGGCGCGTCGACGACCCAGACGAACGCCCAGTCGCCGTCCTTGATCAGTCCGGTGCGTTCGGCGATCTCGTTGCGGGCGGCGCCGAGGAGGGCGCGGGAGGCGTTCGCTTCGCCGGCGGCGAAGAAGATCGCATCACCGGGGTTCGCTCCGGCGGCGGCGACGAGACCGCCCTTCTCCTGCTCCGAGATGTTCTTGGCCACGGGCCCGGACAGGGTTCCGTCCTCGCCCACGAGCACATAGGCCAGGCCCTTGGCGCCGCGCTGTTTGGCCCAGTCCTGCCAGCCGTCGAGCTGACGACGCGGCAGCGATCCGCCGCCGGGGTAGACCACGGAGCCGACGTAGGGTGACTGGAAGACGCGGAACGGGGTGTCGGCGAAGAATTCGGTGAGGTTGTGCAGCTCGAGTCCGAAGCGCAGGTCCGGCTTGTCCGTCCCGTATCTCTCCATGGCCTCGTGGTAGGTGATGTGCGGGATCGGAGTCGTGATCTCATGCCCGATCAGCTTCCACAGCGCGGTGAGGATCTCCTCGGCCAAGGCGATGATGTCCTCCTGCTCGACGAACGAGGCCTCGATGTCGAGCTGGGTGAATTCGGGCTGGCGGTCGGCGCGGAAGTCCTCGTCACGGTAGCAGCGAGCGATCTGGTAGTAGCGTTCCATGCCCGCGACCTGGAGCAGCTGTTTGAACAGCTGCGGGGACTGGGGCAGGGCGTACCAGGAGCCGGGCTTGAGCCGGGCCGGGACGAGGAAGTCGCGGGCGCCTTCAGGAGTCGACTTCGTCAGGGTCGGGGTCTCGACCTCTGAGAAGTCGTGGGCATCGAGGACCGACCGTGCGGCCTTGTTGACCTCCGAGCGCAGACGCATCGTCTTCGCCGGGCCCGACCGGCGCAGGTCGAGGTAACGGTAGCGCAGACGGGTCTCCTCGCCCACGGCGCCGGAGTCCTCGGCATGGTCGGAGACCTGGAACGGCAGGGCCGACGCCTCCGAGAGCACCTCGACGGATGTGTCGATGACCTCGATCTCGCCGGTGGGCAGGTTCGGGTTCGTGTTGCCCTCGGGGCGGACGGAGACGGTGCCAGTGGCCTTGACCACGGTTTCGTTGCGCAGCTGGTGGGCATCGTCCTCACGGACGACGACCTGCACGATTCCCGAAGCGTCACGCAGATCGATGAAGGCCACACCTCCGTGATCGCGACGACGATCGACCCACCCGGCGAGGGTGACGGTTTCTCCTGCGTTCTCGGCTCGCAGGCTTCCGGCTTCGTGGCTTCGCAGCACCTAGGGCTCCTTGTTGATGTTGATGTGTCAGCGCCTGAACAATGATAGTCGCTTCTGAATCAGGCCCTGTACACGCGCGGCCAGAGGTCGTCGGCGTCCGGGGTCCACCTGGCCGGGTCGGCCGGTGCCTGCTCGCCGCTGCGGATGTCCTTGACCTCGTGACCGGCCTCACCGTCGGTGAACCATACGAAGGGGATGTCGCGGCGTTCGGCGTAGCGGATCTGCTTGCCGAACTTCGCGGCACTCGGTGAGACCTCGCAGGGGATGTCGCGGGCCCGCAGGGCCATGGCCACGGCATCGGCCTCGCCGCGCCTGGATTCCTCGGTCACGGCCACGACCACCGCCGAGGGTGTGCCGCGGGTGGCGCGGATGCCGGATTCCTCGCCGAGGATGAAGGCCATGAGTCGGGAGACGCCGATGGACATCCCCACCCCCGGATAGTTCTTCTTGCCCACGCTCACGAGCGAGTCGTAGCGACCGCCGGAGGACACCGAGCCGAGGTCCTCGTAGCCGATCAGCTGTGTCTCGTAGACGGCTCCCGTGTAGTAGTCGAGCCCGCGGGCGATCTTGAGCTGAGCGACGACGACGCCGGGGGCCCGTTCGTGGGCGGCCCGCAGCAGGGTCGTCAGCGAATCGAGGCCGTCATCGAGCAGCGGGTGCTCCACGCCGAGGGCGCGCACTTCGTCGGCGAAGTCCGGGGAGGCGGATTCGATGGCGGCGAGTCTCAGACACAGCTGCTGCTGGGTCTCATCGGCTCCGGCCTCGGCGGCCAGCAGCTTCGCGACCTCCTCGGGCCCGATCTTGTCGTACTTGTCCAGGCAGCGCAGCACCGCTTGGATGTCGGTCAGACCGATGCCGCGGGCGAAGCCTTCGAGCAGACGGCGGTCGTTGACGACGATCCTGATCCCGGGCACCCCCAGGGGTGCGAGTCGACTGAAGGCATCGGCGACGGCCAGCGGGATCTCGACTTCGAAGTGCCGTGGCAGTTCGGTGTCGGCGATGACGTCGATGTCGGCCTGGATGAATTCGCGGTAGCGGCCGGCCTGGGGTCGTTCTCCGCGCCAGACCGGCTGGACGCGGGCGGCCTTGAACGGGAAGCTGAGCTCATTGGCGTTGTCGGCGACATAGCGGGCCAGGGGCACCGTGAGGTCGAAGTGCAGACCCAGGGGGTTGCGGTCGGTGCCGTCGGAGTGGAGGCGCGAGATCGCGAAGATCTCCTTGTCGATCTCCCCGTCCTTGGCCAGGTGGGCGATCGGCTCGACAGCACGGTGGTTGAGCGCGGAGAACCCATGCAGGGCGAAGGTGTGTTCGAGGGTGTCGATGATGGCCTTCTCGATCACGCGCTCGGCCGGGAGTCGTTCCGGGAATCCGGACAGACGGGCTGACTTCGCCATGGTGCTCCTTGCTTTCGGTGCGGTTGCGGTGCTGTTTCATGCGGCCCGGCCACCGGTGTCGATGTTCGGACGCGGGTCGGTTCGGTCCCGACGACGGTGGCTCAGAGGAAAGGGTTCGCAGCCAGTTCTCGACCGACCCGTGATGCGGGACCGTGTCCAGGATAGATGGCGACGTCGGGCAGCGTGGCGAAGGCCCGCAGCGAGTCCTGCATCGCCTGGGCGTCTCCCCCGGGCAGGTCGACGCGGCCGATCGCGCCGGCGAAGACGACATCGCCGGTGAAGATGTTCTCCTCGTCTCCGTCGACGACGCGCAGCAGCATCGAGCCCTCGGTGTGGCCGGGCGCGGAGACGGCGGTGACGGTCAGTCCTGCCGTCTCGAGGCTCTGCCCGTCTGCGAGGTCGCTGACCTCGGGGGCCGTCCATCCTTCGACGAGTGGGGCGAGCATCGGTGCGAACTGGGGGCTGAGCGTCGAGGCCGGGTCCTGCAGCCGGTACCGGTCGGGTCCGCCGAGGTGGACGGGCACGTTCCAGCGGGCGAGCACATTGTTCAGCCCCAGGATGTGGTCGGGGTGACCATGGGTGAGGAAGACCGCCTGCGGGACCAGTCCGGCCTCGGCCAGCAGGCTCTCCAGCCGCGGAGCGCAGTCGTATCCGGCGTCGATGAGAATGCAGTCGCTGCGACCTTCGGCACGCACCGCGTAGCAGTTGACGTCGAGGAATTCGGCGTGGGTTGTCAACACATCCATGTGCAAAGTCTATCCACACGTTCGCTGATGGTTATGCTGGGATAACGTCTATCCCACAATCGAGTGATCGGCGGGAGTGAAGACCCGCCGGTTCGACCGATGGAAACAAGGTGAGAACCATGTCGACCCCGACACCGAAGCCGACCCCCCGCCCGTCATCCCTGCCTCGCACACAGGCGGCACAGGTGGTCAATGCCAGCCATGTCGATCACGACGCCGAGGTGGCCCGCGCGGTGACTCATGGTCGTGCCGATTCGGACGGCAATGTGTTCGTCACCACCGCCGAAGGCGAGCGTGCCGTGGGACAGTACCCGGACGCCACGCCTGAGGAGGCGCTCGAGTACTTCGCGAAGAAGTACGTCGAGCTCGTCGAGAGCGCGGTCCTGCTGCGCAACCGGCTCTCCGCCGGAGCGCCGGGCCGTGAGATCGTCTCAGCCGCCACGACCCTGCAGGAGTCGCTTCCGCAGGCCAATGTCGTCGGTGATCTCAAGAACCTCAGCGCGACCCTCGACACTCTCATCTCCGATGCCGAGGCCACGGAGTCCCGGCAGGCCGCCCGTGCGCAGGCCGCGAAGCTCGCCGCGGCCGAGGACCGTGAGGAGCTCGTCGCCGAGGCCGAGGCTCTGGCCAAGCAGGATCCGTCGAAGATCCAGTGGAAGCAGTCGGGCGCGCGTCTGCGTGAGCTGTTCGCACAGTGGAAGGACATGCAGCGCAACGGTCCGCGCCTGCCGCGCTCGGTCGATCAGGAGCTGTGGGGCCGCTTCTCGCAGGCACGGACGACCTTCGAGCACAAGCGCAAGGAGTTCTTCGCCGAACTCGACAAGCTCAACGCCGAGGGCAAGCGGATCAAGGAGAAGATCGTCGCCGAGGCGGAGTCGCTGTCGGCATCGACCGATTTCCGCTCCGTGTCCCAGAAGTACAAGGACCTCATGACCCAGTGGAAGCGTGCCCCGCGCGCCTCGCGCAAGGTCGACGATGCGCTGTGGGCACGGTTCCGAGCCGCCCAGGACGTATTCTTCGCTGCTCGGGACGCGGAGAACGCCGCTCTCGATGAGGAGTACAAGGCCAACCTCGTGGTCAAGGAAGAGCTGCTGAAGCAAGCCCAGGCGCTGCTGCCGATCACGGACCCGGTTGCGGCGAAGAAGGATCTGCGCACCATTCAGGACAAGTGGGAAGAGGCCGGCAAGGTGCCTCGGGCCGATATCTCGCGGATGGAGAACGGTCTGCGCGAGGTCGAGCGCGCCCTGTCCGAGGCCGAGGAGGCTGCGTGGCAGCGCAGCAACCCGGAGACGAAGGCCCGCACCACGGGGGCGCTCAGCCAGCTCGAGGATTCGATCGTCGAACTCGAGAAGAAGCTCGAGACCGCACGGGCCGGTGGGGATGACAAGGCCGTCGCCGAGGCGCAGTCCGCCCTCGATGCCCGTCGCGCCTGGCGGGACCAGCTGAACCAGACCGCGGCCGAGCTCGACTGAACGAAGGCCCAGCCGTCCAGGGGCTCGACCGTCCACAGGCCCGGGCGCTCGAGTCGCTGGCTGTCCACAGGCACCTGCCCGGGTCTTGCCGCGGGTTGCCGATGCCGACGATAGTCGGTGCATGGAGACGTTGTTTCAGCTGCGTGACTACGGGTACGACCATCTCACCGAGCTCACCCTCGACGGTCTGCTCATCCGTCTGACGGAGACGACCTGGGTGCGCAAGGGCGCGGTCCTCTCGCCCGCGGACCGGATCGCGGCGCTCAAGTCACTGATCCCACCGGGCCTGGCCGTCTCCCATGACAGCGCGTGGTGGGTGCATCGGGGGCTGGGGCGGGCACCATCGCCGCTGAGCTTCATCACACTGCCGCGGCGGCGCTGGGTCAGTCACGACGGTTTCGAAGTCCACGAGGTCGCTCTCACCGCTGATGAGTGGCAGCTCATCGGGCGGCTGCCGATCACCACCGAGGAGCGGACGCTCTACGATCTGTTCCTGCCGCATCTCCGGACCCCCTCTGCGCAGTCGGCGCAGGCCCTGCGCGGCATCGTCGACGAGGTTCCCGACGCGCTGTGCCACCGGTTCAGGCTCTATCTCGACGCGGTCTCGCGCCGTCCCTTCGTCGCGCAGATGCGCGCACTCGTCGACGGGCGCCAACGGTGAGCGATACGGCGACGCCGCGGCGAGGCACCGCGATCGGGCCGACGGCGCGTTCAGCCGCCGGAGATGCGGTAGACGTCGAAGACGCCTTCGACCTTGCGCACGGCCGAGAGCACGGTGTCCAGATGGCTGGCATCGCTCATCTCGAACACGAACTTCGACTGTGCGACCCGCGCCCGCGAGGTGCCCACGGACGCGGAGAGGATATTCACATGGGTGTCAGTGAGCACCTTCGTGATATCGGAGAGCAGCCCGGACCGGTCGAGGGCTTCGACCTGGATCTGGACGAGATAGATTCCGCTGGTCTTGTCCCCCCATTCGACCTCGACCATGCGTTCGGGTTCGCGTTTGAGGGAGGCGACGTTCGGGCAGTCGACGCGGTGGACGGACACTCCCGAACCGCGGGTGACGAAGCCGAGGATCTCGTCTCCGGGAACCGGGGTGCAGCAGCGGGCGAGTTTGACGAGCACATCGTCGACGCCTTTGACGGTCACGCCCTCGGACGAGGAGTGATGGCCGGAGGACTGGCCGGTGCGGTTGCGCGGCTTGGGCGGCAGCACCACCTCTTCATCGTCCTCACCGACTTCCTTGGCCAGCAGTTCGACGACGTGCTGGGCCGAGGAGACGCCGTTGCCGATCGCGGCGTACAGCGCGGTGACGTCGGGCAGTCGCAGCTCCGTGGCCACCACCTGCAGGGCTTCCTGGCTCATCAGCGAGGCGGCGGAGATGGTGTGCCGACGCATCGCCCGGGCCAGCTGCTCGCGACCGTTCTCGATCGCCTCCTCCCTGCGCTCCTTCGAGAACCACTGACGGATCTTGCTGCGCGCACGCGGGCTCTTGACGAAGCCGAGCCAGTCACGGCTCGGTCCGGCGTTCTCATCCTTCGAGGTGAAGACCTCGACGGAGTCACCGTTCTTCAGCTCCGTGTCCAGGGCCACGAGGCGGCCGTTGACGCGGGCGCCCATCGTCTTGTGGCCGACCTCGGTGTGCACGGCATAGGCGAAGTCGATGGGGGTCGCCCCGGAGGGAAGGCTCATCACATCGCCCTTGGGGGTGAAGACGTAGACTTCCTTCGAATTGACCTCGTAGCGGAGGCTGTCGAGGAATTCGTCGGGGTCGGAGACCTCCCGCTGCCAGTCCAGCAGCTGGCGCAGCCAGGCCGCATCGTCGACCTCGCCGGCGTCGGAGACCTTCACCGAGCGTGCGGTGTTCGTCGTCACCGCCTTCGACGATTTGCCCTGATCCTTGTACTTCCAGTGAGCGGCGACGCCGAACTCGGCCCGGCGATCCATCTCATGGGTGCGGATCTGGATCTCGACGGGTTTGCCGTTGGGTCCGATCACCGTCGTGTGCAGGCTCTGGTACATGTTGTACTTCGGCATCGCGATGTAGTCCTTGAACCGGCCCGGAACCGGGTTCCAGCGGGCGTGGACGATGCCGAGGGTCGCGTAGCACTCGCGCACCGACTCCACCAGGACGCGCACGCCGACGAGGTCGTAGATGTCGGCGAATTCGTGTCCGCGCACGACCATCTTCTGATAGATCGAGTAGTAGTGCTTCGGCCGTCCGGTGATCGCGGCCTCGATGCCGGACTCCTTGAGCTCGGACTGGAGTTGGCCCGACACCGTCTCGAGGTACTTCTCGCGTTCGGGAGCCCGGTCGGCGACCAGCCGCACCACCTCGTCGTAGACCTTCGGGTGCAGGACCTGGAAGGACAGGTCCTCGAGTTCCCATTTGATCGTGTTCATGCCCAGGCGGTGGGCCAGAGGGGCGTAGATGTCGAGGGTCTCGCGGGCCTTCTTCGTGCTCGACGAGGCCGGGACGAAACGCCAGGTGCGGGCGTTGTGCAGACGGTCGGCGAGCTTGATCACGAGCACGCGGATGTCCTTGGCCATGGCCACGATCATCTTGCGCACGGTCTCGGACTGCGCGGCCTGACCATAGGTGAGCTTGTCGAGCTTGGTGACCCCGTCGACCATGGCCGCGACCTCGGAACCGAATTCCTCCGTCAGTTCGTCGAGCGAATAGGAGGTGTCCTCGACGGTGTCGTGCAGCAGAGCCGCGGCCAGGGTGACCGGCAGCATGCCGATCTCGGCGAGGATGGTCGCGACTGCGATCGGATGCGTGATGTAGGCGTCGCCGGATTTCCGGGTCTGCCCGCGGTGGGCGACCTCGGCGACCTTGTAGGCGCGGACGACGAGGTCGATGTCCGCTTTCGGATGGTTCGACTGCAGGGCACGGATCATCGGGCCCAGCACTCGGGGGTAGCCGGGGTTGTTCTGTGCCCTGGCCGCCCACCAGGCTAAGCGGGAGATGCCTCGCGGTCGGCGCGCATCGGCAGATGAAGCCATGACATCTCCTCCCTCGGGTCAGACCTCGGCGTGAATCACCGGCGGGACGTCATCCTGTCCGTTCTTCAAGCGTAGTTCACGCACGGCCTCTTCCTGCTCTCTGACATCCGGCTCATGGGCTCGAAGGAGGGCGTAGAGCGGGCTGGCGACGAACAGAGTAGAGGACGCGGCCACAATCATACCGATGAACAGCGACAGGGAGATATCGATCAGTGTTCCGGCATTGAGCGCCAGGACACCGATGAAGAGGATCGACGCGACAGGCAGCACGGAGACCACGGTCGTGTTGATCGAGCGCACCGTCGTCTGGTTGACGCCGAGATTGACGAGCTCGGAGAACTTCAGATCGCGTTTGTCCTTGAACCGCGTGGTGTTCTCGCGGATCTTGTCGAAGACCACAACCGTGTCATAGAGCGAGAAGCTCAAGACCGTGAGGAAGCCGATGACCGCCTCGGGTGTGACCTCGATGCCGGTGGCCGAGTAGATGCCCATGGTCACGATCATCACGGCGACGAGGCCGAGGATCGCGGCCAGCGACATCTTCCAGGTGCGGAAGTACAGGGCCATGACGATCATCGCGATGGCCACGAAGATGACCAGCGCCCGAACCATCTTCTCCGTCACGTCCTGACCCCACTCGGGACCGACGAACGTCGAGGTGACGTCCTCCTTGGGCACGTCGTAGCCGCTGACGAGCGCATCGCGGACCTGCTGCATCTCATCATCGGAGAGCTGATTCGTCTCGATCTGCACGGCCGTGTCGCTGGTCGGCGTCAGACGCGGCTCGGCCCCGGAGACGGCATCGTTGACGATGTCCTCACCCTTGGGCGCCGAGGTGTCGGTGACCTGGTCGATCTGGAACTGCGAACCGCCCTTGAAGGCGATGCCGAAGTTGAAGCCGGCGAAGAGGGGGACGAGCAGAGACAGGATGACGAGGGCTCCTGCGATCGTCAGCCACAGCTTCGCCTTGCCGACGAAGGGGATCGAGGTCTCACCGTTGTGGAGCCGGTTGCCCCAGGCAAAGAACCGTTTCACTTGTCTGCCTCCTTGCCGTCTTCATCCGCCTCGTCCTCGGCGGCGCGTCGGGCCGCCTTCCGTTCGGCGATGGATCCGCCGTTGAGCCGGGACCGGGCCGCCGTGGTCTTCGACGAACCGGCCTTCGAAGCTCCATCCGACGAGGCGTCCTCGGCATCGGTCTCGGTCGGCTCCCCCGTCTCGGACTCCTCGGTCAGTGTGTCCGCCGACTCCGCATGCGAGGCGTCCTCGCTGTGGCTGCGCTTGCGTTCGGCGATCGAGCCTCCGGCCTGCTTGCGCTTCTTCTTCCCGCTCGACGTCGCCGACGAAGCGGTCGACTCCGCAGCGGTCGTCGACTCGGCCTGGGAATCCTCGGAGGACAGTCCGGCCTTGCGACGGCGCGCCTTCTCCCGCCGCTTGGCCTCGGGAGACTTCGCGCTGTCGGGGCCGCTGATGTTCAGCGCTCCCCTGTACGCGGCGGGTTTGACCCCGAGCAGGCGGGGGTCCATTCCGGACATCGGATGGCCCTGGCCGAAGAACTTCGTGCGGGAGAGGACTTCGAGCATCGGGTGGGTGAAGAGGAAGACGACGATCACGTCGACGATCACTGCGAGGCCGAAGGTGAACGCGAAGCCGCGCACCGAGCCGACGGCCAGGATGTAGAGGATGATCGCGGCGAGCATGTTCACGCCCTTGGAGGCGTAGATCGTGCGCTTCGCCCGGTCCCAGCCGACTTCGACGGCCGAGAGCAGGTTCCTGCCGCTGCGCAACTCGTCTCGCACACGTTCGAAGTAGACGATGAACGAGTCCGCGGCCATGCCGATGCCGATGATGATACCGGCGAGACCGGCCAGAGACAGTCGGTAGCCGTATCGCCACGACGACAGCAGCAGAAGAAGATAGGTGAGCACACCGACGACCACGAGGCTCGAGACCGTGACGAGGCCGAGCACCCGATACTGCAGGAGAGAGTACACGACGACGAGGATGAGCCCGGCGAGCCCGGTGAGCAGACCGATCGTGAGGTAGTTCGAACCCAGCGTCGGTGAGATCTGGTCCTCGCTCTGGACCTGGAAGCTCAGCGGCAGGGAACCGTTCTTGAGCTGATCGGCCAGGGTCTGCGCTTCATCGAGAGTGAAGTTGCCCGAGATCTCCGCCTTGCCGTCGGAGATCACGGCGTTCGAGGTCGGTGCGGACAGCACGAGCCCGTCGAGTTCGATGGCGAACTGGTTGTACGGCTGCTGCTTGCCGGTGATATCCGAGGTGATCTGCTTGAAGATCTCACGCCCGGTCGAATCGAACTCCAGGTTCACCGCCGGCTGGTTGGTCTGAACGCCGTTGGCACCGGAGGCATACCCGAAGTTCGCATCGGCGAGGTGGTCACCGGAGAGTTCGACGGGGCCGAGGATGTACTTGGCCTGGCCATCGTGAGAACACGAGACGACGGGCTCATCCGACGGCTGCTGCTGACCGCCTGTGCGGTTCTTGGGATCCGTGCAGTCGAGCTCGGAGTATTCCTTGATGATCGCGTCGGTCTGCCATTCGCTGCTGTCCTTCTCGGGATCGAACAGCGGACGCGGAGTCGCATCGGTGACCTTCGTATCATCGCTCGAGCCTTCGCCCTCGGTGCCCTCATCGGCGGATTCGCTCGCTGAATCGGATGACTCCTTCGTCGAATCGTCCGACCCGGCATCGTCGGCACCGCTGCCGGCGCGGGCGACCTCTCCCCCTCCGGAGGGGTCCTGCTGTTCCTGACCGTCAGAGCCCGAATCGTCGCCGGTGAGGTCCTCGATGCGCTTGCGCTCTTCGTCGGTGAGCCCGTCGTCGGACTCCTCACCGCTGTCGCCGCTCTCCTCCTGCTCCTTCTGGATCTGCTCCTGTGAGCGCGGGTCTCCGACCAATGCGACCCGACGGAAGACCAGCTGAGCCGAAGAGCGCACGAGGTTGCGGGTCTCCTCATCCGGGTTGCCCGGCAGGTTCACCACGATGTTGCGATCACCTTGGGTAGTGATCTCCGCTTCCGAGACACCGGTGGAGTCCACGCGCTGCCGGATGATGGACACGGCCTGATCGAGCTGCTCCTTGCTGATGTCCGTGTCCTCGGACACCTGCGGCTCCAGGATGATCGACGTTCCGCCCTCGAGGTCGAGCGCGAGCTTCGGAGACGTCGTGGCGTCGGAGAAGATGACGCCGGCGGCGATGATTCCGCCCAGCACGAGGGTGACGATCGTCAGCCACAGGAAGCGCAGACCAGGACGTGGCTTTTCTTCGATATCGGACACGTTTCAGCTTTCGATCGGGAGCAGAGTGCGAGGGCGGATCAGTTCTTCTTGTCGGTATCCGAGTCGGCGGAATCGGCATCCGCATCGGAATCGGCGGCGTCCTCGGCCTCATCCGTCTTCGCGGCCTCATCGTCGGTCGTCGTCGCGGCATCGGCCTCATCGCTTGCGTCCTCGGTGACAGCATCGGCATCGTCGCCTGCAGCCTCGGAGACGCCGTCGGCCTCGTCGCCGACATCGGCGGTCTCGGAATCCGAGTCCTCTTCGGCACGCTTGCGCGCGTTCATCGCATCGAGCTCGGCATCGGTGATCGCCGGCTTCTCCTCGTCGACATCGGTGGCGGGAGCGTCGGCGACGGGGGCGTCGACCGAGGCGGCGGCCTCGGCGTTCTCGACCTGGCCGATGGCCTGACGGTGGACGCGCAGCACGGTCCCGGGGCCCGACTCGATGGTCACCTGGTTGTTGTCCTCATCGATCGAGAGGACGGTTCCGAAGACGCCGAAGGTCGTCATCACGGTTGCGCCGGGCACGAGTCCCGATTTGATCTGCTCCGCACGCGCTTTCTGCTTACGCCGAGAATTGAACAGGAAAAAGATCAGCAGCGCAGCAAGCGCAAGGGGGATCAACAAATCCACAGATATCAGCCTTTCATATGAATGAACCAGTGAACCAGCTTAGTTCGTCCTCAGTGCCCATGGCGAACTCAATTGCGGGGTTCAGAACTCATAGTTTGCTGGGATCTGCATTTCCAGATGCTTCCAAGCCGCCGAGGTGGCCACGCGTCCGCGCGGAGTGCGGCTGATCAGGCCCTCCCGCACGAGATAGGGTTCGGAGACCGTCTCGACGGTGTCGGCTTCCTCCCCGACCGAGACCGCGAGCGTGCCCAGACCCACCGGTCCCCCGCCGAAGCGCTTGCACAGCACGTAGAGCACGGATCGGTCGAGCCGATCGAGACCGAGCGCATCGACTTCGTAGACTTCCAGAGCGTTGACGGCGGCTTCGAAGTCGATGACGCCGCTGCCCCTGACCTGGGCCCAGTCACGGACCCGGCGCAGCAGTCGGTTCGCCACGCGCGGGGTGCCGCGGGAGCGGGTCGAGATCTCCTTGAGTCCGGCCGGCTTCGCGTCGATGCCGAGCATCCGGGCCGAGCGTTCGAGCACGGTGAGCAGGTCCGTGCTCGAGTAGAAGTCGAGCAGGGCGGTGAAGCCGAAGCGGTCCCGCAGCGGCGCCGGCAGCAGACCGGATCGGGTGGTGGCCCCGACCAGGGTGAATTGCGGGAGGTCGAGTGGTATCGCGGTCGCGCCCGGGCCCTTGCCGACGATGACGTCGACGCGGAAGTCCTCCATCGCCACGTAGAGCATCTCCTCGGCGGCGCGGGCCATGCGGTGGATCTCGTCGATGAAGAGCACTTCGCCCTCTTCCAGGGAGGACAGGATGGCGGCGAGGTCTCCGGCGTGCTGGACGGCCGGCCCGGAGGTCACCCGCAGACTCGAACCCATCTCGTGGGCGATGATCATCGCCAGGGTCGTCTTGCCGAGTCCGGGTGGCCCGGACAGCAGGACATGGTCCGGTGCCTTCTGCCTGGCCTTGGCCGCATCGAGGACGAGCGAGAGCTGTTCGCGCACCTGCGGTTGGCCGATGAAATCGGCCAGGCCCTTGGGCCGCAGCGCCGCCTCGTCATCGCGTTCGGCCATCTCGGCCTGACCGGACACGAGTCGGTCGCGTTCGGCGCCGGTCAGCCCCTGGTCACCGAAGTCCATCTCATAGGAGCCGGGCTCGTGGCTGCCCCCGGTGCTGGGTTCGAAGGGACCGGTCATTTGCGTGCACCCAGTACCTTGAGAGCGGCCTTGAGCAGTGCGGAGGTCCCGGCATCGGCACCGGCGTCCTTGACGACCTCGGCCACGACCTCCTCGGCCTGCTGTTCCTTCCAGCCGAGTCCGACGAGGGCGTCGACGACCTGCTGGTTGCCGCCGCCGAAGGACAGGGCCGGTCCGGGTGCCGAGGCTGCGGGCTGGGGCAGCTTGTTCTCGAGTTCGAGGATGATCCGTGAGGCGCCCTTCTTGCCGATTCCGGGCACGCGGGTCAGCGCGTTCGCGTCCTGGTTCGAAATCGCCGAGGCGAGTTCGTCCGGGCCCATCACGGACAGGATCGCCATCGCCAACCGGGGGCCGATGCCCGAGATCGTCAGGAGCACCTCGAAGGTGTGGTTCTCGTCCTCGGAGCCGAAGCCGTAGAGGGTCAGCGAATCCTCACGCACCACGAGGCTGGTGACCAGTTCGATCTCTGCGCCGTGGCGGGTGCTCGCCAGCGTCTCGGGGGTGACGTGGACCTTCCGGCCGACCCCGTAGGTGAGAACGACGAGGTGGTCAGCTGCGATCCGATGCACCGTACCGGTCAGGAAACTGATCACGAACTGCCTTTCAAGTGGGAACACGTGTACGAATCCAGGTTAGCAGGTGCCCCCGTCATCGCCGTCTCCGGCGCGCCCGAGGGCTGGACCGTCTGACGGCCCGGCCGACCGTTCGTCGGTGACTCCCGCGTCTACTTCGTCCGCCGCATGGCCTCGGCCCATTGCTGCTGGGCCTTCGTCAGCCCGGACCCCTGCCGGCCGCCGGACTTGCGCTGAGTGAGGTCCTTGTTCTGGCCGGGAGTGGATTGGGCACTCAGCGCGCCCCGCCAGGAATGGCAGATCGCGATGGCCAGGGCGTCGGCGGCATCGGCGGGCTTCGGTGGGGCCTCGAGGCCGAGGATCCGCGTGACCATGGTCGTGACCTGCTTCTTGTCGGCCCGGCCGGAACCGGTGATCGCGGCCTTGACCTCCGAGGGAGTGTGCATGGCCACGGGCAGTCCGCGGCGGGCCGCCAGCCCCATCGTCAGCCCGGAGACCTGTGCCGTTCCCATGATCGTCGAGACGTCGTTGCGGGCGAAGACCCGCTCGATCGCGACCATGTCCGGCCGATGGGTGTCCAACCAGGTGTCGAACGCCTCGGCGATGGCCCCGAGGCGGAGGTCGATGGAGTCCGCGGACGGTGTCCGCAGCACATCGACGGCGGTCATCTTCACCTTCCGCGCGGGCAGGGTGTCGATGACACCGATCCCGCAGCGGGTCAGTCCGGGGTCAACGCCGAGGATGCGCATCAGGCGTCGAGTTCGGCGAGGACCTCGTCGCTGACATCGGCGTTCGAGTACACGTTCTGGACATCGTCGCAGTCCTCGAGCGCATCGATGAGGCCGAAGACCTTCCGCGCGGTCTCGGCGTCGAGGTCGACCTCGAGTTCGGGAACGAACGACGCGTCGGCGGAGTCGTAGTCGATTCCGGCGTCGACGAGTGCCGTGCGCACGTCCACGAGGTCGGTGGCCTCGGAGATGATCTCGAACTTCTCGCCCGATTCCTTGACCTCTTCGGCACCGGCGTCCATGGTCGCCAGCAGGATGGCCTCTTCGTCGGCCTCCTCAGCGCTGACGATGATGACGCCCTTGCGGTTGAAGTTGTAGGTCACCGAGCCCGGGTCGGCCATCGTCCCGCCGTTGCGGGTCACGGCCACGCGCACTTCGGAGGCCGCGCGGTTGCGGTTGTCGGTGAGGCATTCGATGAGCAGGGCCACACCGCCGGCGGCGTAGCCTTCGTACATGATCGTCTCGTAGTTGACACCCGAGCCGTCGAGGCCTCCGCCCCGCTTGACCGCGCGACTGATGTTGTCGGCCGGGACGGAGTTCTTCTTCGCCTTCTGGATCGCATCGAAGAGCGTCGGGTTGCCGTCGGGGTCAGGTCCACCGTTGCGAGCGGCAACCTCGATGTTCTTGATCAGCTTGGCGAAGAGTTTGCCGCGCTTGGCATCGATGGCAGCTTTCTTGTGTTTAGTCGTTGCCCATTTGGAATGACCTGCCACTGGTGTTCCTTCCTGTAGTTACAGCCTCTCAAGTCTATACGCTCGCCCGGGACCTCCGCTCCGACCGTTCGCGTCAGCCGCCCGGATCGGGGTGGGCCCGACGGGCCTCAGTCGATGACGAGAGGCACGTCGGGCACGGAACCGGCAGTGGCCAGATCGATGAGGCTGAGCAGGTTCTTCGGATAGATCGTCTCGGTCGTGGCCATCAGCTGCTCGCGTGTCCACCAGCGGAACTCCAGCAGGCTGCGCTTTTCGATGTCCGTCCACACCGCGTCCTCGAGTTCGATGTCCTCACTGGTGCGGAACGCGAAGTAGGTCTCGAGCTGACGCAGGGACTTCTCGGTGAATTCGAAGACTTCGTCGCGCGTGGCCAAGGGGCCGATGAGTTCGTGGGGCTCGCATTCGATTCCGGTCTCCTCGGCCAGTTCCCGGGCTGCTGTCTGGGCAGCGGATTCGCCGAGTTCGGATCCTCCCCCGCACGTCATCCACCACTGATGGCTGGGGGCGAGCAGATCCTGGGCTCGAATCAGGAGAACCTCGTCGCGCTCATTGAGTAATACGACCCGTGAGGCTTTACGAGGTTTCATGGTTCTCCAGTGGTCGACGACGAGGGCAGGCAAGTGTTTGCAGAATAGTGATGCTGGGGGTTTTCGGCAAGACCGCGACAGCGGCCCAGAGAACGATATCGGCTCCGCACCGCCGCGGCCAAGTCGAGGCGCGCATCGAGCGGTCGGCAGTGATGTGACGGGGTGATCGCCGAGGCGGCGCTGAGTGCGTGCATGGGCTCAGTCGGCTGCGGCCGAGCCGGCGTCGTCGGCAGAGGTGAGATGACGATCCCACCAGTCGAGGATGGCCTCGAAGCGCTGCCGACGATGGCGCGGCTGACCGGCCCGGGACAGCTCGTGGTTCTCTCCCGGGAAGATGAGCATCTCGGTGTCCACCCCTGCCCGCTGCAGGGCCGCGTAGTACTGCTGCGCCTGTTCCAAGGGGCAGCGGAAGTCGAGCTCCGAATGCATCACCAGCGTCGGTGTCCCCACCTGGTCGGCGTGGGCCAGCGGTGACTGGCGAGCGATCGCCTGCGGATTGCGGCTGGTGTACTCCTCGGTGAAGAAGCGTCCGATGTCCGAGGTGCCCACGAAGCTGTCGGGGTCGAGGTATCCGCGTTCGACGATGGCGCCGCGGAATCGGTCATCGGCGGCGATCGTCATGGCCGTGAGATAGCCGCCGTAGGAGCCGCCCTGGACGCCGAGGCGGTCGGCGTCGAGGGCGGGGTCGTTCTCGAGGGCGTGGTCGAGCACAGCCAGCACATCGGCCATGGCCGGTCCCGCCATATCGGCCTGCACCGCGGTCCCCCAACTGCGGGTGCGTCCGCCGGACCCGCGCGGATTCGAGTACACGACTGCGAAGCCCGCCGAGGTCAGCACCTGGGTCTCGTCGAACCAGGAGTGGGTGTATTGGGAGAAGGGCCCGCCGTGGATGTTGACGATGACGGGGAACGGTCCCTGTCCGCGCGGTTTCGCCAGCCACCCGGTGATGGTTCCGCCGTCCCCGGGCACCCTCAGCACCTCGGGCACGACGGAATTCGCCGGCGCCGGATGCTGCCTGAGCATGAGCGGGGCGTCGTCGGTCTTCAGGTCGAGGCGGCCGAGCACGGCCGGGGAACTCGGGGTCGACCCGGTGAACACGAGTGTCTCGTCATCGGCGTCGAAGCCGCTCACGACGGTCGTGGCATCGCTGAGGAAATCGATCTCGTCGATGCCGAGGCCTTCGGCCTGCAGGTCGATCCTCGCCAGGCGGGAGGCTCCGTCGGTGTCGACGACGGCGATGAGTCCTCCCTCGACAGCCCGCGGGCGCAGCGCCGCCACGGCCACGGTCTCCGGGTCGGTCAGGCGCCGCGTCGAACCGGTTCGCAGGTCGTGGACGAACAGCCCGGGCATCTGCCCGACGAAGTCGAGTTCGTCGCGGGTCAGCGCATTGCCGACCAGCACCACCGTGTCCTCGTCGAGCCACAGGTGCCGGCTGACGTCCATCGACGGCAGGTCCAGCGGTTCGGCGGTGTCTCCGCCCAGCAGCCAGACGGTCGATCGCAGGTCGGGCCGGCCCCGGTCGGGGTGGAGCGCCGCAACCACGGACGCGCGGGTGCCTGCCGGGGAGAACTGCGGGTCGTGGACATCGCAGTCAGGGGTGCTCAGCAGCGTCGACAGCGGCACCTCAGAGGCTGCGCGGAGTCCGACCTTGCCGAGCCCGGGTTCGGCGAGGTCGACGAGGAAGGCTCTGGCCGGACGGTCGTCGGTGTAGCCGAGGCCGTTGCTGAGGTAGGCCGAGGTCGTGATCCTGCGTGGGGCCTCCTCGGCCGCGGGGACGTCGTCGTCGAGTCCGTAGCGGCCGGGTTCTGCCACGCGTGCGACGTAGAGGGCGCGGGCGCCGGCGTCGTCGATGGCGAATTCGGACACGCCGAGATGGTTGTCGGTGATCTGGTGCGCCGTCTCCAGGGTGGAGCCGATGTAGAGCTGGGCGGCGGCCTTCCGCTCCGCCCGGAGGAATCCCGACCAGTTCGGGTGGATCTGCGGGTCCGAGTCGTGCCAGGCGTGGGTGAGACGACGTGAGCGGTCCGACCCGAGCGCGAAGAGCTGGGACAGGTAGCTGTTCGACTCGAGGTCGGGTCTGCGGATCGAGATGACGGCTTCGTCGCCGCGCAGCTTCGGGGTCGAGTACTCGGCGAGGGTGTCGAGATCTTCGGGGTTCATCGGTTCCATTCTTTCGACAGCCGCGCCTGCACATCGGCGTGCACTTGCGGCAGGGCCTTGGTCTGGGCGACCACGGGCAGGAAGTTCGCGTCCCCGCCCCACCGCGGCACGACATGCTGGTGGAGGTGGGCGGCGATGCCGGCCCCGGCGACGGGCCCCTGGTTCATGCCCAGGTTGAATCCGTGCGGGCCGGACACGGCGCGGATGACCCGCATGGCCTTCTGCGTGAATTGGGCGAGCTCAACGGTCTCGTCCTCGGTCAGATCCGTGTAGTCGGCCACATGACGGTAGGGGCAGATGAGCAGGTGTCCGGGATTGTACGGGTAGAGGTTGAGCACCGCGAACACCGTCTGACCGCGGCCGACGATGAGTCCTTCGGCATCGGACTTCGTCGGTGAGGTGCAGAACGGGCACTCGGAGACCCCGGAGTCCTTCGGTTTGTCCTGACCGTCGATGTAGACCATCCGGTGCGGTGTCCACAGCCGTTGGAACCCATCGGGTTCGCGGGGGAATCCGGCGGCCGCCTCGGGATAGGGGATCCCGTCGCCGAGGCGGCCGTCTGCCGGATGATTCTGTGCGGTCAGGTCCTCGCCGCCTGCGCTCATACCTGGGCCTTGGTCTCGATCGCGTCGAGGATGCGGGCGACCGCCTCGGCGACGGGCACCCCGTTGTCCTGCTCCCCGGATCGGAAGCGGAAGGACACGGCGCCCGCGTCCCGGTCCTCACCGCCTGCGATGAGGGTGAAGGGGACCTTCGATTTCGACGCGTTGCGGATCTTCTTGCCGAAGCGGTCGTCGCTGTCATCGATCTCGACGCGGACACCGGCCGCGCGCAGCTGTGCGGCCACCTCGGCGAGGTAGTCGTTGAACTCATCGGCCACGGGAATGCAGGTCACCTGGACGGGGGCGAGCCAGACGGGGAACGCACCGGCGTAGTGCTCGGTCAGCACCCCGAGGAAGCGTTCGATCGAACCGAACTTCGCCGAGTGGATCATCACCGGCTGCTGGCGCGTTCCGTCGGCGGCGACGTATTCGAGTTCGAAGCGTTCGGGTTGGTTGAAGTCGAGCTGGACGGTCGACATCTGCCAGGTGCGGCCGATGGCGTCACGGGCCTGGACGGAGATCTTCGGTCCGTAGAACGCCGCGCCGCCCGGATCGGGCACGAGTTCGAGACCGGTCTCCTGCGCGACCTCCTCGAGGACCCTCGTCGCCTCGGTCCACTGCTCGTCGGAGCCGATGAATTTATCGGCCTTCTTCCCTTCCTCGTCGCGGGTGGACAGCTCCAGGTAGAAGTCGTCGAGCCCGAAGTCGCGCAACAGGCTGAGCACGAAGTTCAGCAGGTGACGGATCTCGGCTCCGGCGTCCTCCTGGGCGACATAGGAGTGCGAGTCGTCCTGGGTCAGCGCCCGGACGCGGGTCAGTCCGTGGATGACGCCCGAGGCTTCATCGCGGTAGACGGTGCCGAACTCGAACAGCCGCAGAGGCAGATCGCGGTAGGACCGGCCGCGGGAGCGGTAGATGAGGTTGTGCATCGGGCAGTTCATCGCCTTGAGGCGGTACGGGGTGCCGTCCTTGACGACCTGGCCGGATTCGTCGCGGACTTCGTCGACCGACATCGCCGGGAACATGTTCTCCCCGTAGTAGGGCAGGTGCCCGGAGGTGTAGTAGAGCGATTCCTTGGAGATGTGCGGGGTGCCGACGTACTCGAAGCCCTCCTCGATGTGGCGGGCCCGGACGTAGTCCTCCATCTCGCGCTTGATCACACCGCCCTTGGGGTGGAAGACGGGCAGACCGGAACCGAGTTCCTCGGGGAAGGAGAACAGGTCGAGTTCGGCACCGATCTTGCGGTGGTCGCGGCGTTCGGCCTCGGCGATGCGGTCCTGGTAGGCCTTGAGATCGTCCTTGCTCGCCCAGGCGGTGCCGTAGACGCGCTGCAGGCTCGCATTGGACTGGTCGCCGCGCCAGTAGGCCGCCGACGACCGAGTGATGGCGAAGCCGTTGCCGATGAGTTTGGTGTTCGGCAGGTGGGGTCCGCGGCACAGGTCCTGCCACACGACCTCGCCCTTGCGGTCGATGTTCTCGTAGACGGTGAGTTCCCCGGCACCGACCTCGACGGCGGAATCACCGTCGGAGGCATGGCCCTTGTCGTCGATGAGTTCGAGCTTGAACGGCTCGTTCGCCATGCGCTGACGGGCCTCGTCCTCGGTGACGACGACGCGGTTGAAGGTCTGCCCGGACTTGACGATCTGGGCGGCCCTCTTCTGGATCGCCTTGAGGTCTTCGGGGGTGAAGGGTTCGGCGACGTCGAAGTCGAAGTAGTAGCCGTCGGTGATGTAGGGCCCGATGCCGAGCTTGGTTCCGGGGAACAGCTCCTGGACGGCCTGGGCGGTCACGTGTCCGGTCGAGTGGCGGAGGATGTCCAGGCCGGCATCGGAGTCGATGGTGATCGGTGCGATCGAGTCGCCGGCGTTGAGTTCGCGGCTGAGGTCAGCGGGTTCGCCGTTGAGCCACATCGCAATGACCGTGCGGTCCGAGGAGAAGATCTCCGTACCGGTCAGCCCCTCTTTCCAAGGGATGCTCTCTCCCGCGCAGTCAATGCTGTCTGCCACTGATCTTCTCCATTCGTCTGCTGTGAGGACTTCTCGCCCTCAAGATTCTAGTACCGATTCGGTGGTTCCGAATCAGTTGGGTGGCAGTCACGCGACTGCCACCCATGCTGAGTTGGCCGAGGTCTGCGAGCCTGCCCGGACACGCGCCGAAGACGCCGTCTCGGGCAGACTCGCAGACCCGGATGGGGCTTCTCACTGCTTGGAGAACTCGAAGTCCTTGCCGTTTCCGAGGTCCTCGGGAAGGGTCAGTTTGATGTGCATGCCATCGACTTCGTCCGCAGGAACCCCGAAGGCGAGTTCGTAGGTCGTCTCGCCCCCGGCGGGCACCGGGTCAGTGAAGGCGAGCGAGCCCTTGTACTGCGATCCGTCGAAGACGTCGTCGTAGTCCTGACCGCTGCTGTCAGTGGCTTCCATGTTCGCCAGAGTCATCTCGATATCGGAACTCGAGTCGTTCTTGACCGTCATCGTGACGACGGCGATGTCACCATCGGACGATTCGGCGCCGGAGGCATGTCCGGACGCTGTGCCGGGACGGACCTGCACGGTCGCGGTGACGTCGTCTCCGATTGTGACTTCGCTGCCCTGTGCGGGGGCGGCCTGGCCACCGTCGGCCCCTTGGCTCGGGTCGACCGGATCGGACGAGGGCGACTGTGAGCTCGCCGCACTTTCGACAGCCGAGAGGAATCCGACACCGAGGAACATGTAGATGATCAGCGCGACGATGGTGAACAGAACGGCGACGAAGCCCAGGATGAGGCCGGTGATGCTCATCCCCTTGTTCGAAGCCAGGCCCTTCTTGATGGCCGACAGCGCGATGAAGCCGAAGACCACAGCGGCGATGCCGAGCAGACCGCCGAACAGGAGCCCGGACGTCAGGACACCGGCGATGCCGCCGATGAGGGCGAGGATGCCCCAGAGGTTCTTCGAGGTGTTGCCGCCCGTGCCCGCGGGGAACTGACCGTAGGCGGCGTTCGGATTGGCCGGGATGAACTGATCGGAGGAGCCGTCAGCGGCATAGGCCGGCTGCTGACCGTACTGGTTCGGGTCATAGCCTTGAGCGTTCGGATCGTACGGGTTCTGCCCGTACTGGTTGGCATCGTACTGGCCCTGCCCGTAGGGGTCTTGACCCTGGCCGTAGGGGTCCTGGCCCTGCCCGTACTGGCCCTGTCCGTACGGATCCTGGCCCTGGGCGTTCTGACCGTAGGGGTTCTGGTTCTGCCCCGGCTGCGAACCGTAGGGCTGCGACGGCTGCGAACCATAGGGCTGGTCCTGACCGCTGGAGGCGCCGAACGGCTGCTGCGAACCGTACTGCTGTCCGCCGGGCTGGGACCCGTACTGCGGAGGCTGCTGCCCCGCGTTCGGGTTGCTTCCGTAGTCGGGCGCGCTCGGCGGCTGGTTGTTCGGGTTCTGACCGTTCGAATGCGGACCGGGTGAACCGTCGCTCGATCCGTCGGGGTTCTGAGGAGTAGACATAGGTGCTCCGAAGTGATTGCCGTCGTGTACAGGCCCAGCCTACTAGCTAAAGAGCCTCGTGCCGCATGATGCTCACGTGCCAGACCTGCAACACGACGGCCACAGGTGGACCTCGGGGCCTCCGAGGAATGCACGAAGCCCCGGGTGGAGTTCCCGGGGCTTCTTCTGTGCGCGATACTGGGATCGAACCAGTGACCTCTTCCGTGTCAGGGAAGCGCGCTACCGCTGCGCCAATCGCGCTCTATTCTGTTGTTGCACCGGAACCGTGTGGTCCCTGTGCGCGATACTGGGATCGAACCAGTGACCTCTTCCGTGTGAAGGAAGCGCGCTACCGCTGCGCCAATCGCGCTGGTCAGCCGACATTGCTGTCGGCCATCCGAGGTGGCGACGGGATTCGAACCCGTGTATACGGCTTTGCAGGCCGCTGCCTCGCCTCTCGGCCACGCCACCGCCAAGGCAGTGCCATGACGCCTCCGAGCGGATGACGGGACTCGAACCCGCGACCCTCACCTTGGCAAGGTGATGCTCTACCAACTGAGCCACATCCGCATTTCGTCTGCTCGGTATCCCTCGCAACGAGATACAACTCTATACGCAGGTGGCGGCATACGCAAAATCGTTCTCGGGTGATCGTGCTCACACCCGCAGATCGAGCTTTCAGGGTCGGCGTTCTATAGTGGTTGGGTGAATGCCGATCCACCTCGCACCCGGCCCAAGGGCTGGTTGTCACGCCATCATCGACAGGGGCCCAGGCCGTGGCGCAAGCTGCGGCTGGGATTCCTCCGCTGGCGTCGAACGGTGCTGGCGAACACGCACACCGCTCGCATCTATCGCAGCATCGTCGGCGGGCTCGGCACGCTCGTCGTGCTCATCGGGCTCATGCTCGTTCCCCTGCCCGGGCCGGGATGGCTCATCGTCATCATCGGCCTGTTCATCATCTCCAGCGAGTTCAAATGGGCGCAGAGGCTGCTGCGCTTCGTGCGCGTGAATGTCGAGAAGTGGACGCACTGGGTGATGGCTCAGCGCCTGTGGGTGCGGTGGACGATCGGGGCTCTGACTGCGCTGTTCGTCGCAGTCGTCGTCTGGTGTGTGTTCAAGCTCATCGGCCTGCCGGACTGGGTGCCGAATCTGGAGATCTTCGAACTGCTCACTCTGCGGTGAGACCGTCGGAGGACCTTTGCAGCGTCTCGTCGATCCTCAGGACGAGAGTGCGGTGAGACGGGACAGGCAGCGCATGTACTTCTTCCTGTAGCCGCCGGCCAGCGATTCCTCGGTGAAGATCTCATCCAGCGGGGCACCGGAGTTGATGATGTGGACATTGCGGTCATAGAGGCGGTCGACGAGCGCGACGAAACGCAGCGCCACGCTCTCGTTCTCGATCGTCGTCACGTTCTCCCACACGGCCGCATCGATGCCGTCGACCATCCGCCCATAGCGGGAGGGATGGACGGTGGACAGGTGGGCAAGCAGCTGGGAGAAGTCGTCCCGGGCCACGACCCCGTCGAGCTCGTCAGCGGCCGCGGTCAGTTCGCCTTCGGGCAGCGGCCGTGCCGGGGAGCTGAGCGCACGGTGGCGGTAGTCCTGACCATCGATGCGGTAGACCTCGAACTGATCGGCCAGAGCCTGGATCTCCCGCAGGAAGTCCTGAGCGGCGAAGCGCCCCTCCCCCAGTGAGCCGGGCAGGGTGTTCGAGGTGGCGATGATCTTCACCCCGGCATCGGTGAGCTCCCGCATGAGGCGGGACATGAGCACGGTGTCGCCGGGATCGTCGAGTTCGAACTCATCGACGCAGACGAGTTTCATCTGCGACAGATCGTCTCTGGCCCGGGCGAAGCCGAGCGCCCCGACGAGATTCGTGTACTCGACGAACGTGCCGAAAGTGGCCGGCTTGTCATTGGCATGCCAAGCAGAGGCGAGCAGGTGGGTCTTGCCCACGCCGTAGCCGCCGTCGAGGTAGACGCCCTTGGCACCGGACTTGCCCTTCGAGAACAGACGCCCGAGGAGCCCGGTCGAGGTCGAGCGCTGGGTGAACTGGCGCAGCTTCGTGCGAGCCTCCTCCTGGGACGGCTCGTTCGGATCGGTGCGATAGCTGTCGAAGGAGACGTCGGCGAACTGCGGCGGCGGTACGAGCCCGGCGATGAGCTCTTCGGGTGCTACTTGGGGTGATCGGTCGCTGAGTGCGACCAGAGTCTGCTCGGCATTCACTCGGCCTAGTCTAAGGCAGGCAGGAGCACCCGGTTCAACCTGGGCCGCGCGGGTGCTCTCGGTCACAGAGCGGGGTCTGGGCGGTCGAGGAGCTGTCGCCTTCGTCACGATGGCAGCGGTCGGCCGCCGGACGGATCCCCGCTCAGCTGAAATCGAAGCCGAGGCGCCCGAGCTGCTTCGGGTCGCGCTGCCAGTCCTTGGCGACCTTGACGTGGAGGTCGAGGTAGACCTTGGTCCCGAGCAGGCCTTCGATGCCGCGGCGGGACTCCGAGCCGATCGCCTTGAGTCTGCTCCCGCCGCTGCCGATGATGATCGCCTTCTGGCTGGGACGTTCGACGAAGAGGTTGACGTGGACGTTCCACAGCGGGTTGTCCTCGCTGCGGCCCTCCCGCGGATACATCTCCTCGACCTGCACGGCCAGGGAGTGCGGCAGCTCGTCACGAACGCCCTCCAGTGCCGCCTCGCGGACGAGCTCGGCGATCATGGCCTCCTCCGGCTCATCGGTGAGGTCACCATCGGGGTAGAGCGGGGGCGAGACGGGCAGGTGGGCCGCGAGCACGGAGTCGACGGTGTCGACCTGGAAGCCCTCGGCAGCTGAGACGGGAACGACATCGGCGAAATCGGCGAGCTCGCCGACGGCCAGCAGCGCCTCGGCGACTTTGTCCTTGGGCACGAGGTCGACCTTCGTCACCAGCGCCACGATCGGCGTCCGGCCGTCGAGGAGTTCGAGCTGGGAGGCGATGTATCGGTCGCCCGGACCGATCGGCTCATCGGCGGGCAGGCAGAAGCCGATGACGTCGACTTCGTTGAGCGTCGTGGCCACGAGGTCGTTCAGCCGCGATCCCAGCAGGGTGCGAGGCTTGTGCAGTCCCGGTGTGTCGATGAGGATGAGCTGGTGGTCGTCACGGTGGACGATCCCCCGGATCGTGTGCCGCGTCGTCTGCGGCTTCGCCGAGGTGATCGCGACCTTCTCCCCCACCAGCGCATTCGTCAGCGTCGACTTGCCGGTGTTCGGTCGTCCCACGAAGCAGGCGAAACCCGCGCGGTAGTCCTCGGGGTAGTCCGTGCGAAATTCCATCTCAGTCCTCTTCCTTCGTCTCCGAACGGTCCTGTGTTCCCGAGCCAGCGGCCTCAGCCGTCTGCGTCGCCTCGACGGCGGTGTCCGTGTCCGTGCGCGTGACCCGGACATGGGTGATGCGGTGGCGCCGGCCCCGTCCTTCCAGGGCCTCGATCTCCAAGCCCTCGATGCTCGCGTGCGAACCGTCGATGGGCACTCGGTCGATGAGCTTCGAGAGCAGTCCGCCGACGCTGTTGACGTCGTCCTCGTCGATCTTGACGTCGAAGTACTCGGCGAAGTCCGAGATCGACATGCGGGTGCTGATGATGAATGAGCCGTCGTCGGCGGCGACGAGCTCATCGCCGCCGTTGTCGTATTCGTCTTCGATCTCGCCGACGATCTCCTCGACGATGTCCTCGATCGTCACGAGCCCGGCGGTGCCGCCGTATTCGTCGATGAGGATCGCCAGATGGGTCGAATCGAGCTGCATCTGGCGCAGCAGGTCATCGGCGGGCTTCGTCTCGGGCACGAACAGCACGCTGCGGGCCAGGTTGCCGATCGGCCGATCGGCGTCCTCGGGATGGAGGTGGAGGCGTCTGGCCACGTCCTTGAGATAGGCGACGCCGCGGACGTCGTCGAGGTCGTTGCCGCACACGGGGATGCGGGAGAAGCCGGAGCGGAAGAACAGGTTGAGCGTCTTCTGCAGCGTCACATCGGCGTCGACGGTGATGAGGTCGGTGCGCGGGACCATGACCTCGTTCGCCGAGGTGTCCGAGAGGTTGAACACCGACTGGATCATCTCGCGTTCGCCGTCTTCGATGACGTCCGATTCGCTGGCCCGCTCCACGAGGTCGCGCAGCTGTTCGGAGGTCACGAACGGACCGTCCTTGAACACCTTGTCCGGGGTCAGCAGGTTGCCGAGCACGACGAGGATCCGGGTCAGCGGCTTGAGAACGACGAGGACGATGCGCACGATCCAGCTGAGGTTGAGGCTCACGGCCAGGGACCGGCGCTTGCCGATCGTGCGCGGCGAGACGCCGGCGATGATGAAGACCGCCACCGAGGCGGTGATGACCGTGAGGAAGACCATGAGCGGTCCCACGGAGTAGTAGGAGTTGTAGGCCAGGGCGATGAAGACCGTGGCCAGCGCCTCGAGGAAGTTGCGGACGAAGATGATGACGTTGATGTTCGTCGGCAGGTCCTCAAGGATCCTCTCAACCCGCACGGCCGCGCGCTTGCCTTCGTCCTTGGCGTCCTCGACGGCGTGGTGGGAGACATTGAGCAGCGCCGCGTCCACAGCAGACAGGATGGCGGCGACGACCAGACACAGGGCCGCACCGAGGAAATAGGCGAACACGCTCAGACCTCGGTGGGGGTGGGGATGTCGGTGCGGCCGTTGTAGCGGGCGGCAAAGAAGGTCAGCAGCAGATGCCGCTGGAGGGCGAACATCTCCTCCCGCTCGTCCGGCTCACCGTGGTCGTATCCGAGCAGGTGGAGGAAACCGTGCACCGTCAGCAGCAGGATCTCGTCCATCGCCGAATGGCCGGCCGCCTCGGCTTGGGCGCGAGCCACCTCGGGGCAGATGATGATATCGCCCATCTGGCCTTCCGTCGGGTGGTCGGGGTCGCCGCGGTGGAGCTGGTCCATGGGGAAGGACATGACATCGGTCGGGCCGTCGAGGTCCATCCAGGTGACGTGGAGTTCGGACATGGCCGCGGAGTCGACCATGGTCACGGCCAGTTCCGCCCCCGGGTGCATGTGGAGGGCCCGACCGAGGTATTCGGTCAGGGCCACGACCTCGTCGAGGTCCACCTCGGCGTCGGTCTCGTTGAGGATCTCGGTGTTCATTCGGAACTCCCCCACAGGTCGTAGGCGTCGACGATCTTCGTCACCAACGAATGCCGGACGACGTCCTTGCTGCCGAGTTCGCAGAACTGCAGATCGTCGATTCCGGTCAGGATGTCACGGACGACCTTGAGCCCGCTGCGGGTCTTGCCCGGCAGGTCGATCTGGGAGATGTCACCGGTGACGACCATGCGGGAACCGAAACCGAGCCGGGTGAGGAACATCTTCATCTGCTCGGCCGTGGTGTTCTGCGCCTCGTCGAGGATGATGAACGCATCGTTGAGTGTGCGTCCGCGCATATACGCCAGCGGGGCGACCTCGATCGTGCCGGTCTCGATCAGCAGCGGGATCGACTCGGGGTCGATCATGTCGTGCAGGGCGTCGTAGAGCGGGCGCACATAGGGGTCGATCTTCTCGTTGAGGCTGCCCGGCAGGTAACCCAGCGACTCTCCGGCTTCCACGGCCGGCCGGGTCAGGACGATCCGCGAGACCTCCTTGTGCTGGAGGGCGTTGACGGCCATCGCCATGGCCAGGTACGTCTTGCCGGTGCCTGCGGGGCCGATGCCGAAGGTGATCGTGTGGTTGCGGATGGCCTTGACATAGTCGTGCTGGCCCATCGTCTTCGGTCGGATCGATTTCCCGCGGGTGGACAGGATGTTCGTGCCCAGCACCGCCGAGGCGGCCGCTCCCTCCGAGGAGAACGTCGTGACCCGCTCGATCGTCTCCTCGTTGATCCGATGACCGGCGGCATGGAGCTTCTTGAGTTCGCCGATGACATTGACGAATTCCTCGACCCGCTTGGGACCGCCAGCGGCCTGGACCTGATTGGCCCGCACGTGGATGTCGAGGTCGTCGAAGCTGCGTTCGAGGGCGCGCAGGTTCGCTTCCCCGGGGCCGAAGAATTCGACGAGGTCGATGGAGTCGGGGATGACGAGGCGGACGGTGTCTGGGGCGTCCGCACCGGTGTCAGCGTCGGCTGCGTCCGAGTCGGTGGTATTCACAGGGTCCGTGGGTGGGTGGGTGATGTCCAGAATGTTCCTTTGCATGCGGGGGCGCACCGTCACCGGTGGCGCCTGGGTGTGTTCCCATCTTAGTCCGTTGTCTCACCAACGGCCCAATGAATTCTGGGTCATGACCAGGCCCGCGGATCCTGCCGAGGAGGAGCGCAGGATGGTCGGGCCCAATCGCACCGTTCTCGCACCGACGGCGTCCAGGGCCTCGAGTTCGCCGCCGCTGATGCCGCCTTCGGGGCCGACGACGATGACGATGCGCTCGGGCTGGGCCGAAGACGCTGGCCGGTCGCCTGTGGGATCGTGCCCGGCGGTCTCGCCGCCGAGGTCCCTCAGCGCCTGGGACAGCCGGAGCTGCGCGGTCTCGTGGAGAACGAAGATCGCATCGGTGTCCGACAGCTGGCGGGCCAGAGACGTCCCGCGGACCAGCTCGTGCAGTCGGGGGAACCGGGATCGCCTCGCCTGCAGGGATGCGGCCTGGAGCAGGTGCTCCCATTTCGCCGCCATCTTCTCCCGCTTCTTCGCCGGCCAATCGGCGATGGAGCGTTCGGCCGCCCACGGGATGACCTCGTCGACGCCGATCTCCGTGGCCGCCTCGATGGCCTGCAGATCACGGTCGCCCTTGGCCAGGGCCTGTACGAGGACCAGACGCGGTCGCATCGCCTCCTCGGTGGTCACCTCGGCGATGTCGAGGCCCATCTGAGTCGCCGAGGCGGCCGTGACGGTGCCGCGGGCGCGCGTGCCCTGACCGTCGACGATCTCGATCTGCTCGCCGGGACCGATCCGCCGCACCCGCACCGCGTGCCCGGCCACGTCCTCACCGACGGTGAGGACCTGGCCGCTGACCGCCTCAGCGGCGGTGGCACAGTGGAAGACGGGAAGGCTCACCGACCGGCGAACCTCTCACGCATGCGGGAGAACATGCTGTGCTTCTCGGTGGTGATCTGAGCTCTCGGGGCCTGCTCGCCGCGCAGTTCGGCGAGCTTCTCGAACAGTTCGCGCTGTTCGTCGTCGAGCTTGTCGGGGGTGAGCACCTCGACGGTGATGAGCAGGTCGCCGCGGGTCTCCGAGCGCAGACGCGTGGCACCGAGTCCGCTCAGCTTGACCACCGTGCCCGACTGGGTGCCCGGGGCGATGCTGAGGTCCTGGGTGCCGTCGAAGGTCTCGAACGGGATCGTCGCGCCCAGGGCGGCCGCGGTCATCGGCACGGACACGGAGGCACGCAGGTTGTCGCCGTCGCGCTGGAAGACGTCGTGGCGGGTGACCATGACCTCGACGAAGAGGTCTCCGGCCGGCCCGCCGCCGGGGCCGACTTCGCCCTGGCTCGACAGCTGGATCCGAGTGCCGTCGGAGACACCGGCGGGGATGCGGATCTTCATCGTCCGCTGCTTGCGCACACGGCCGTCGCCCTGGCAGTTGAGGCAGGGGCTGGGGATGACGGTGCCGAAGCCGTGACAGGAGTTGCAGGTCTGGTTCGTGACCATCTGGCCCAGCAGGGTGCGGGTCATGCGCTGGACGCTGCCGGCGCCGTGGCACAGGCTGCAGGTCTCGATCGAGGTCCCTTCCTGCGTGCCGGCACCCGAGCAGGTGTCGCACACGACCGCGGTGGTCACGTCGAGGTCGACGGTGCCGCCGAAGGCCGCGGTCTCCAGGTCGATGTTGACGCCGACGAGGGCGTCCTTGCCGCGCTGGGTGCGTGGGATCGGGCCGCCGGCCTGACCGCCTCCGCCACCGAAGAAGGTCTCGAAGATGTCGCCGAATCCGCCGAATCCGCCGCCGGCCGGGAAGCCCTGCCCGTTCTCGCCGCCGCCCATATCGTAGTTGCGGCGCTTCTCCGGGTCGGAGAGCACATCGTAGGCCAGTGAGATGGCTTTGAACTCGTCTTCGTGACCGGGATTGACGTCCGGGTGGTACTTGCGTGCCAGCTTCCGGTACGACGACTTGATCTCAGCCGCGGAAGCGTCCTTGGACACTCCGAGTGTTTCATAGTGATCGGCCACAGAAACTTCTCTCTCCCTGATGGTGTGTGTTCTTGATATTCGTGGTGGTCAGCTGCCGTCTGAGCGGGGAAATGCGGCAGCTCTTCATCCCCTGTCGAGCAGTGAGGACACGTACTTCGCCACTGCCCTGACGGCCGAGATCGTCGTCGGGTAGTCCATTCTCGTCGGTCCCAGCACCGCCAGACGGGCCGAGGAACCTGCGTCATGACCATATTCGGCGGCGACGACGGATGTCGAACTGAATGATTCGTGAGTATTCTCACGACCGATCCGCACGCTGATCTCCTCTTGGTCCTCGGCCATCGAAGTCAGCAGCTTCAGCAGCACCACCTGCTCTTCGAAGGCCTCGAGGATCGGGGCCATCTGCTCACCGAACTGGCCCAGCTGTCCGAATGCCCCGACCAGGACGCTTTGGCCCTTATCCTGTTCACCTCCGACACCACCGGCCGCAGCAAAGGGGTGATGCTGAGCCAGCGCAACCTCTTTGCGCCCATGCGGCTGTTCACCGAGCCCTTTGGGGCGGTGCGCCGCCAGCTGGAGCTGGGGGAGGACTACCGGTTCTCCTGCCTCAGCGTGCTGCCTCTGTTCCACATCGCGGCCCTGACCAGCCTGGTATCCTGGAGCATCAGCGGCAACACGGTGCATTTCTGCACCGACCTGCGCCGCCTGTACCGGGACCTGGCCGCCATGCCCAGCGACGCCATGGCGGTGGTGCCCACCCTGCTCAAGTCCATCCACCACGATGTG
>DWZN01000002.1 GCA_019117545.1 Candidatus Brevibacterium intestinavium | reverse complement strand
CCGGAACCGAGAATCAATGGATCTCAATCAACGAGGAGGCTGACCCGTGACGGCATCAACGACTTCCCAGCCCTTTAGCGGTGCCCCGTTCGACAACGCATCGGTGGCCGAGCGCCTGGCGGAGCTGCCGGCAACCGCCGACGCCGAGGCGCTGACGGTGTCCACCGACCAAGGGGAGTTCGCCGCTTTCCGGGCGACGCCGACGCACCCGGGCCCCGACCTTGGCGAGGCGATCCTTCTGCATGGGTGGCCGGAATACGCTTCCTGCTGGGAGAGGACTGCTGGCCTGCTCCTCGCACAGGGGATGAGGGTGTTCGCCTATGACCAACGAGGATATTCGCCGGGAGTGCGCCCGGAATCGGTGGGGGAGTACGCAATTGCGCACCTGGTCGCCGACCTTGACGAAGTCTCCCGCGCGGCGGGGCTCGAACGATTCCACCTCGTCGGTCATGATTGGGGCGGACTGGTCGCTTGGCCTTTTGCCGCGAACCACCCGCAGCGCCTGCACACCTGCACCATCGTGTCGACTCCACATCCCAGAGCACTGGGCAAACAGCTGAAGACGGACGATGACCAGTACGAACGCATGGGCTATATGCGGTCGATCCAAGACCACCCGGAAGGAGTGGCCCGAACGTTGCTGCGCGATGACGGGAAGAGACTGGTCGATCTCTACGGCGGAGCCGTCCCCGACGACCTCGCAGCCTCCTATGTTGCTCGATTCAGTGAGCCAGGGGCTTTTCTGTCCGTGCTCAAGTACTACCAAGCGATGGACGGCAGCGATCGGACGCCGAGCACTCCCATCACGGTGCCCACGAGCTTCATCTGGGGCAGCGAGGATATTGCCTTTTCCCGCGCAACCGCAGAGCTCAGCGCTCGCTACGTCGAGGGTCCTTATCGTTTCGTCCCGCTTGAAGGAGCCTCCCACTGGCTGCCGGAATCGCATCCGGAGGACATTGCGGCCACGGTGATCGAAATGGCTCGAGAATCTGCCGATTGACTGCGTTTCGTGGCCGAAGTGGACCTGGAGATGGCGTCCCGACTGCACAGCTGTCCCGACGACACAGGCGCCTCGGCGAGGGGAGACGAAACACCACGGGTGCCGGCATCCTCACGATGAGGACGACGGCACCCGTGGTGGTGTTTCGGGGCTGTCCGAAGGTCAGCTGACGGCGACCTTCTCCTTTTCGCCTTCGTCGCGAGCAGCCGGGGCTGACGACTCGGTCGACGCACCGTGCACGTCAGGCTCGAGCGAGAGCTCATCGAACGGGTTGTCACCAGACAGGGTGGCGCGGGCGACGTCGAGGTCGATCTCGTTCGTCCATTTGCCGATGAGCAGGGTGGCCACGGCGTTGCCGGTGAAGTTCGTCAGGGCGCGGGCCTCGGACATGAACTTGTCGATGCCGACGATGACGCCCATGCCGTCGAGCAGTTCGGGGCGGTGCGACTGCAGACCGGCAGCCAGGGTGGCCAGGCCCGCACCGGTGACTCCCGCCGCACCCTTCGAGGCGATGATCATGAACACGAGCAGTGAGATCTGCTCGGGGATCGACATCGGCATGCCCATGGCCGAGGACACGAACAGCGAAGCCATAGTCAGGTAGATGGCGGTGCCGTCGAGGTTGAACGAGTAGCCGGTGGGTACGGTGATGCCGACGACCGGCTTCGAGACTCCGGCATGCTCCATTTTCGCGATCAGACGCGGCAGGGCCGATTCCGACGACGAGGTGGAGAAGATGAGCAGGAACTCACGGGCCAGGTACTTCAGCAGCAGGAAGATGTTCAGCCCGGTGACGACCTTGAGGATTCCGCCGAGGACGATGACGATGAACAGGGCGCAGGTGAGGTAGAAGGCGCCCATGAGGATCGCCATCGAGCGGATCGCGGCCCAGCCGGTGTCGCCGACGACGGCGGCGATGGCACCGAAGGCGCCGACCGGGGCGGCCCACATGATCATCATCATGAGCTTGAAGACCACAGCCTGGATGTGGCGGATGCCGTTGACGACCGGTTCGCCGGCCTTGCCCATCGACTGCAGTGCGAACCCGACGAGGAGGGCGAGCACGAGGGTCGGCAGGACTGGGATGTCGCCGGGGATGAGGCTCATGAGGAAGTCGACGGTGGCGTTGGATTCGCCGCCTCCGGACTCCTGGTAGGGCGAGAGCTGCAGCCCGGTGCCCGGATGGATGAGGTTGCCGACGACGAGCCCGATGACCAGGGCGAAGGTCGCCATGACGAGGAAGTAGATGAGTGCCATACCGCCGACCTTGCCGACGGTGGCCGCCCTCGCCACGGACCCGACGCCGAGGACGATGGTGCAGAAGATCACCGGTGCGATGATCATCTTGATGAGCGCGACGAAGGCCGTGCCCAGAGGTTTGAGGGCGATGCCCGCCTCGGGGGCGATGAGCCCGATGGCGGCGCCGGCGAAGACCGCGGCGATGACCATGATGTAGAGCCAATGCGTGCGATCCTTCTTCCGCACCGGTGCATCCTGAGCGGGTGCTTCTGCTTGATTGTGTGGCGACGTTGCCATCGTTCCTCCATGTGATGCTCTGTCCGCGACCGGGGCCCTTCGATGGGTTCCGATCACGCGCGGCGCTGGGCCGCGGGGGTGATGTACCCGACAAGATTGGCAGGAACTGTGACCGGTGTCTCGGTTGTGTTCATAGTGTTCACAGACGCGCTTGACGGCTAATGTGGGACCGGTAGGAAACCGCAAGAGAAGGAGCAGGTCATGAAGCTCAGCACAGCACTTCTGCGCGCAGTTCCCGGCGCATTCATCCTCAACTCGGGCATCGGCAAACTCGGCATGGACGAGGAGACCGCCGGCGGCCTCCAGCAGATGGCCGCCAATGGTGTGCCCATGGTCGAGAACCTCACTGCGTCTCAGTTCGGGAAGTTCCTCTCCTATGGTGAGATCGCTGTCGGATCCGC
>DWZN01000030.1 GCA_019117545.1 Candidatus Brevibacterium intestinavium | reverse complement strand
AGGCAGCAGCGGTGGCGCCGCCGCGGCGATCGCGGCGGGAATCCAACCCGTCGGCGACGGCTCCGACACCGGCGGGTCGCTGCGGACACCCGGATCGTTCTGCAACCTCATCGGGTACCGGCCCTCGCACGGGCGGATTCCCGTGGCCTCGGCGCTCAACCCGTGGACGTGGATGTCGCGTCAGGGGTTCCTCGCCCGCACCGTTGCCGATATCCGCCTGCTCATGCGCGCGGTCGCCGGCCCTCATCCGGCCGTGCCCGGTTCCCTGCCGGTCGATGACAGCTTTGCTGATCCGGCCGCCTCGGCGCTCGAAGACCTGGCCGGGGTGCGGGTCGGCTGGAGCACCGACCTGGGGCTCGGTCTGCCGGTCGAGGCTCGGGTGCTCGACGTCATCGCCGGGCATCCGCGGACGTTCGCCGACCTCGGTGCCGAGGTCGAGGACGCGGTGCCGGACCTCAGCGACGCCGAGGAGGTCTTCCAGACCACGCGGGCGTTCGACTTCGCCACTGTCTATGAGGATCTCGTCGACGCCCACCGGGACGAGATCAAGGACGCGATGGTGTGGAACGTCGACAAGGGCACCGCGCTGAGCTTTGCCGACCTGAAATCAGCGAACACCGCCAGAGCCCGGCTCGCGGCCTCGCTGCGGGACTTCTTCGCCACTCACGACGTGCTCGTCACTCCGGCCGTGCAGGTCGCGCCCTTCGACGCCGAGCTCGAGTTCCCCACCGAGGTCGCCGGCGTGGCCACCCCGAACTACCTCGACTGGATGCGGGCGGCGACGACGATCTCGGCCACAGGGCTGCCGTGTCTGTCCGTGCCGGCTGGATTCACCCCGGAGGGCCTGCCCGTCGGCCTGCAGCTCGTGACCGCCGACGGCAACGATGCCCTGCTGCTGCGCATCGCCGAGGTGTTCGCCCGAGCGACCGGCTTCGCGCAGCGGCGCCCGGTGATCTGAGGATTGCCTCGGTGGGGTTCAGCGCTCGACGCCGCCGGTCAGCGTTCCGACCAGGGTCAGGACCATGGCGATGGCCAATGCGATCGCCGAGGCGATGAAGGCGGCGACGATGTTCTCGCTCAGGGCGACCGCAACCAAGGCGGGCCCAGCGATCTGACCGATGCTGTACCAGGTCGTCAGCCGCGCTGAGGCGTTCGCGACGCCCATCTGCGTGCCGATTCCGATCGTCATCATGGTCACTCCGATGAACGTGGAGCCGAACAGGGCGGCGGCGATGAACAGCACGATCGGGGTGGAACCGAAGATGGCCAGCAGGGCACCGAAGACCTGGAGGCTGTAGCAGACGGTCAGGGCACGGACGGTGCCGATGCGTCCGGCGACGAAGGACCACAGCAGGGGAGAGGGCGCGGTGGCCAGACCAGCGACAAGCCAGGTCGAGGCGGCCGCGGCATCGCCGAAGACGGGGCCGGCCAGCACCACGAGGTAGGTGCCGATGATGATGTAGCCGCCGCCCTGGAAGAAGTACCCGGCTGAGAGCACGAGCATGGACCGTCGGCGGTCGGCATCGAAGGCGGTGTCCTCGGCGGTGTCGGCGGTCGTGTCGGGGCTGTCAGCTGGATCGGCGGTGGTCGCCTCGGCGGGAATCCGGACGGGGATGGGCCAGGTCCAGGCGATGACGGTGAACACGGCGGAGACGGCCGCACAGATGAGCCACAGCTGACGCCAGTCGGCGAAGCCGCCGGCGGTCAGCACGATCGCTCCGGAGACGAGGATGCCGAATCCGACTCCGCCGAAGACGATTCCTCCGTCGTGGCGGCCGCGGGCGTTGGCCGGTATTCGTTGGGTCACGCACACGAAGATCAGCCCCGAGGCGATCCCGGCGACGGTGCGGATGCTGCCCTGCCAGATGAGGTTCGGCGTCAGTGCCACCGCGGCCAGTCCCAGGGTGGAGACGATGAGGCTGAGTCGGTAGACGGCCCGGTTGGGTTCGACCCAGCCGCGGGCGACGACGAGGCTGCCGATGAAGTAGCCGATGTAGTTCAGCGTCGCGATCCACGAACCCGGTCCGGCTCCCCAACTCAGGGCCGCGACCATCAGCGGCAGTGCGGGAGTGTAGAAGAACCGGCCCATCCCCATTGCCACCGACAGGCCGAGCCCGCCGCGGAGGGGAATGAGAGAGTGACTGCTGCTGTCGGGCACAGTGATTCCTCTCTTCAGGCGGCGGATCTCCACCCCTACGATGCCATGCCTGCGGGCCGGCCGCCTCGGCGGGAGGCGATTTCGCGGTGGCGCGATTGGTCGCCGGACTGCGACTGTGGAAGTTGTTGATTCGAAGAGAACGGGGCAGAGTTATAGCAGTGGATATCAAGAGGAGCATTCAGGGCGGCGTCGTGGCGCTCGCCCTCCTCTTGACAGGGTGCTCTTGGTCCGATTCGGACGGTTCCTCGCCTTCTGCCGACCAGACCGCGGAACCGAGTCCGACCCCGACCGAATTCGTCCAGTCGTTTGCCGGTGCGGTCTCCGGAGAAGAGGCCACGATCACGGTTGGTGCGGAGCAGCACGGCCCCGGTTTCACTGCAGACAACATCGGAGTGTCCTTCGAAGCCACCGACCTCGCAGATCCCCGGCTCGATCCGGACGATTCCAACCTCGACGAGCAGTTGACGTCTCTGGGGTCGCCGGCATTGCGGTTCGGCGGCAACGCCCTCGATCGGAGGACGTTCTGGACCTCGGAGGGAGAGAAGCCGAAGCACGGCGAAAAGGTCACCGTTACTCCCGACGATCTAAAGAGGCTGAAGAAGCTCGTCGACGCCGCCGGATCCTCGGTCACCATCGGCATTCCCCTGGGGACCTATGACCCGGAGCGCGGAGCGGACATGGCTGCGCACGCGGTCGACATCCTCGGTGACTCCCTTTCCGGACTGGCGATCGGCAACGAACCGAACGGGTACACCGTCGACGATGTACCCGGCGGCGCCGTGCGCGGCAAGGGCTGGAACAAGGAGAAGTATGTGGGCCAGCTCGAGGCGTACGCGAAGGCCATTCAAGAGAGGCGACCCGAGGCCCCGATCATCGGCCCCGACGTCTATGACGGGGCATGGATGGACGCCTTCGCCGATTCGAACGTGAAGAATAAGACCGCGATCTCCCAGCACTGGTACCAGCTTTTTGAATGCGACTCGACTCAGGTGCCCGGTCGCGGCCCGCAGGCGGCGAACCTCATCGACCCCTCGGCGAAGGAGGCGGCGAAGAAGAACCTCGGCATCGGCAAGGACAAGGCCGACGCCGCGGGACTGCCGCTGTGGTTAGAGGAGACCGGGCCGACGAGCTGCCCGGGCACGAACGACACCTCGCTGACGAACGCCTCGGCCCTGTGGGCGGCCGACTACACGATGTACGCGGCGACCCTCGGTGTCGAACGTATGGCCATGCACTCGATGCTCGGAGCCTGCAACGGGGGAGCCCCGATGTCGCTCATCTGCGATCCGGCCGACCACGGGCAGCGGTCGGACGCGTTCGAGGTGCGGCCGAACATGCTCGGTCTGCGGCTGCTCGTGCCCAGCCTCGGCGGGCATTTCACAGAATCCACGGTCACCGGCGGCGGGAACATGAGCGCCTACACCGTGGTCAAGAACGACGGCCGCACCCTGGTGACGACGGTGATCAACGCCAACGACGCGGCCTCGGTGGGTGGGAATCCGGTGACGCTGTCGATGCCTGACGGTTTTGCTGTCGATTCTGCCTCGCAGGTGTTCGGGACGTCGAACGATGTCAAGAGCGCGACCCAGGTGGTGCCTGCGAACCCGCTGCCGGCTGATGTTCCGTTCAGCGGGGATGAGCCCACGGGCGCGTCGGCTGGTTCGAACTCGTCGGCTGCGAGTTCGTCGGCTGCCCCGAGCGGCGGGGCCGCGGACGGAAAGCTGCGGATCGACCTTGCCGGGAGCTCGGTGACGGTGTTTGTCATGTCCAAGGGGTGAGCGTCCGGGGAGGATGGGGTTGCCTCGGCGAGGGGCAACAAGGCCCCCCCCTGTCCACGCGCGAGCGTTCTTTCCTGCTCGAAACCACTGATCTCACAGGAGAGGATCTGACTCCGCAGGCTCATGAAGCTGCGCGCATCCGGGTCGCTGAGAATCGAGCGCTCGCGGAGAAGGAGGCGCGTGACTCCACTCTGACAAACGCTGAGGTCTCCGAGCTGCTGGGGCGCCTACCTGGGCTGAAACACCGGTGACGACAGCCACGGCCCGCGACACGACACGACCGCTGTGGCGGACAACGACGTAGGTGGTATCGACGAGCAGGTATGGCAACCAGGTGTGGTCGAGTCGGCGGGCAAGGAATTCGGCAACGCCATCGTCGATTTCCGCACAGATGCGTGAGACCGTCGGCCGCGAGCCCCTGGACTCATTGTCCAGTGCACGGACGAGGTCGGCGACTTTCCTCGTGGAGATTCCTTCGATCCAGACCTGGCAGATGACCGCGTAGAGGGCTTTGTCGACCCGTCGGCGGGGATTGAGCAGAGAACGGGAAAAACGAGCCCTTCCGCTGCTTCGGGATCGTCAGGTCGACTTCGCCCGACAGTGTTGCCAGGGTCTTCTTCCGAGACCCGTTCCGGCGTGTGGACCGGTCGGCGGTGCGCTCATAGCGTCCCGCGCCGATCGTGGCGGTGGCCTCGGCTTCGATGAGGTCTTGGATGCCGCCTCTCTATGAGAGTCACCCATGAATTATGCCGATCTTTGTGTTGCTGGTGGCGGCGTGCCGGGGAAGAACATCCAGAAGCCGGCATTATCCAAACATCGGCATAAGCGATCTATGGCAAGCTCGAATATCTGCGCGGATCAGCTCCGGGATTCCGAAATCTCGACCACTACATCGCCCGGAGCTTACTCGAGACGCGAGGATTCAGGACCCAATGACACTCCCAAATGTGAAGAGCCCAATTGCCAGTGGGAAGGACGCAGTTATAGCTTAAACCTATAGCATTAATCAATACTTATATATTTACCCTATTGAACTTGGTGGCCTTCGCTCCCTAAGCTCGACAGCAAGGACGACAAAGGACGCAAACATTGACCGAGTCAGCGACGACTGCTATAAGCCACTCACGATCGTCTATTCCCAGCCTTTCAATTGCGGAAATGCGGTACTTCGTAGAGGTATACGACGCGCGGAATTTCTCAAGAGCGGCACGCCGTCTACACATGTCGCAACCCCCGCTGAGCCAGGCGATTATCGCTTTGGAAAAGCGACTGGAGGTTCTGCTGTTTGAGAGGTCGACCCGTGAAGTGGTCCCAACTGCGGCGTCCGATGCTATCTATGATGAGGTGTCAAGCATCCTACAACGGATCGAACGGATTCCGGCTTTGGCGCATCGCGAGGTGGGCAATAAGGACTCTCGTGTCATCCGACTAGGCGCTATCACTTCGGCTTTCACTGCACTCTTGCCTGCCATCTTGAAAGAGGGCCTCCCGTTTGACGTCAATGCGACTGACCTCCCCTCAGCCAAGATCGTAGAAGAGATCGTCAACGGTCGGTTGGATGTTGGGCTCATTCGTGAAACGCCGCAGCAATCAGTCGACAGTGAAATTCTGCTTCGAGAGCGACTGTTCGTTGCACTGCCTGAATCGCACCCGCTTACCGAGCACGAAGATCTTTCCGTTGAAGAGATCGCCAACCTCCCGATTGTTCTCTTTGACAGGCACAGGGCATCGGCCGCTTTCGACTCTATCGTCGGGAGCTTCCGCATTGCCGACGTGTCCGCTCGACCGGTCGCTTATGTTGGGTCCGAGCAGGCTGCCATCGGGTTGGTCAGAGCCGGACTGGGGCTGGCGATCGTACCCGAGATAGTCACTTGGGCACCATGGATAGATATTGTTTTCCGACCCATTAGAGATCCAAGCATAAGCTACCCATTGCGGATAGTCACTGCACTAAAAGACCCATCTTGCTTGCAAGACACGATCCGGGCAGTATCTGCGCGGGCGTTTTCACAATTCAATGCGACAGAGACGACGCAGTAGGAGACCGAATGAACGACTATACGCCCTGGACCCTCTTGATAGATGCGGGAATGATCGGGCTTCTCTTGGCAATTGGAGTAGTTCTGAGAGCACTAATCCGGCCATTGCAATCGTTGATGATTCCGGCATCGTTCATCGCAGGATTCCTCGGACTCATTTTTGGGCCATCAGTGCTCGGATGGCTTCCGTTTTCAGACCAGCTGGGCACTTATGCTTCAGTCCTGATTGTCGTCGTGTTCGCGTGCCTTGCGATGAGTGATGACTTCAACGTCTTCAAGATCAAAGGACCCGTCGTCGGCTTCTCAGCTTACTCAGTACTGATGTACGCGGGACAAGTCACGATCGGGATGCTCGCGGTTCTGCTCGTTCTCAAACCGCTACTTGGCGTCGACGTAGCTTTTGGGACGTTGATCTTTGCGGGCTGGGCCGGTGGGTTCGGAACTGCTGCGGCTGTCGGCCAGGTGTTCACCGACGCTGGGCAAGCTGAGTTTCAGTCACTAGCGTTTATGTCTGCCACTGTAGGCCTGTTGGCTGGGGTTATTGGTGGGATCGCCCAAGCAAAGGTCGGCGCTCTACGCGGGCACGTCAAAGAGTTTTCCGGCATGAAGAGCGTACCCAAAGAGATGCGAACTGGCCTTCTTGAATCGGAGTCTCGTAAAGAGCCGATAGGTGAACACAGGTTTTCCGGTTCGAGCATCGAATCCCTCGGTTTTCAGGCTGGCGTCATACTCGCAATATCAGGCGGAGCGTACGGCGTGAGCTTAGTCCTCGAGTTCTTCTTTCCAGCCATCTCGTTCCCGATCTTCAGTATCGCTTTCGTTGTCGGACTGCTCGTCCGCGGCCTGTTCAAAGCGTTCAGAGCAACCAGGTACATCGACCGCGGTAGCTTGAACTCAATTTCAGGATCAGCGACCGACGTCCTGATCGTCTGCGGAATAGCGTCGATCAAGATCCAAGTTGTGTCCGACCACCTTGGGGTGATGCTGCTTCTGTTCGCCATTGCCCTCGCCATTTGCGTAGTACTCGGGGTATTTGTCGCTCCGAGGACTCTTGAGAACGGGTGGTTCGAGAAGCAGATATTCACCTGGGGCTGGGCAACTGGTGCGGTTAATACCGGAATTGCGTTGCTCCGTGTGGTCGATCCAAGACTTAAATCCGGGACCATGGAGGATTTTGCCCTCGCATACATACCAGTCGTACCTGTCGAGGTCAGTGCAGTGACTTTCGTTCCGGGACTAGCTCTGGCCGGGGCTGCGTGGGTGGTTGTCGGTGTCTGGGGAGCCATGGCGATCGTCGCCGCGATTGTCCTGTTCATCGTGGTGCGAGCCTCCCCGACTAAGTTTCAGGTCGAAAGGGGCGTAAGAATATGAGCCCTTAGGACTGACAGATTTCGCACGAGACCATTCTTTAGGGAACACAATCGAGCAAG
>DWZN01000209.1 GCA_019117545.1 Candidatus Brevibacterium intestinavium | reverse complement strand
GAGCGGAAGCAGCGGCGCAGCAGCTCGGCTCCGCCGATGATTCCGAGAACGACGAATGCCTGCATCGTCGTGATGCCCGGCCCCACTGCCTTGACGATGCCGAGGTCGAACGCGACTTCATTGGTTCCGATGGTCATCGTCGCGAAGTAGAGGACGGCTCCGATGGCCACGATCCACTCGAGGACCCCCAGCGCCCTGATCGCTCGAGCCGAGAACGGCGTCCCCGCGGCTATGTCCCTGATGACCGGCACGATTGCGATCCCCGCCCCGAGGACGGTGAGAATGAGCACGATCTTCGCGATCCAGACCAGCGTGATGCCGGCGGCGCCGAGATCGGCCACCGGCACTGAGATCTGGGTGAGGCCCATGAGCGTCGCCGAGCTCTGAGGCAGGTCGAGCGTCGACACAGCCTCGGACTCGAAGTCCAAGGGCAGTCTGAGTCTGGAATCGACGAGGCCGGAGATCAGGTCGGCGGCCGAATAGACGACGTAGAAGCCGACAGCCAGCCCGACCCACAGTTCGTACCCGGTGCCGAAGGCCTTCGGCCTGACCGTCTCGACCGGCGAGGCCTCCCCCGCGCCGGGCTCAGCCCTGACGGCATCCTCGCGCCCGGATTCGTCCTCTCGGTCGGGACCTGCAGGTCCTCTTCTCTTCTGTGACATGGCTTCTCCACTCCTCCGGTGCGCCTCGGCACCCGGCCGCTGACGCTCGGCGACGATCATCGCTTACCGTTGATCGATATATCGATAAACGATATGTTTCACGATAATCGATATGGAGTCAATGGTTCGAGCGGGGAAGCTCGGTGTGCCCGAGGCGGTCTCAGTCGATCTCGCGGCGACCGGAGAATGCCCGGCCGAGGGTGACTTCGTCGGCGTATTCGAGGTCGCCTCCGACGGGCAGGCCCGAGGCCAGCCTGGTCACGGTCACACCGAGCGATCCGAGCAGACGCACGAGGTAGGTGGCGGTGGCTTCGCCTTCGAGGTTGGGGTCCGTTGCGATCACGGCCTCCTTGACCTCGCCGTTCTGCAGGCGGGTCATGAGCTCCTTGATGCGCAGATTGTCCGGGCCGACCCCGGCCATCGGGTCGATCGCGCCGCCGAGGACATGGTAGAGACCGCGGTATTCGCGGGTGCGCTCGATGGCCACGACGTCCTTGGGCTCCTCGACCACGCAGATCATCGATCGGTCGCGGCGCGGGTCCTGACAGACGGTGCATTCGGCCTCTTCGGACACATTGCCGCAGATGTCGCAGAACCGCACCCGCTGCTTGACGTCAGTGAGCGCCTGCGCGAGGGCGCTGACGTCCTGTTCATCGGTCTGCAGGATGTGGAAGGCGAGTCGCTGCGCCGACTTCGGCCCGATGCCGGGAAGCTTGCCGAACTCTTCGACAAGGTCCTGGAGGGCTCCTTCATAGACAGCGCTCATACTTCTCTTTCATCAATGATCTCACCGCCGAGGACCCGGGCGATCACGTCGACCCCGACCTGGGGGGCCTCGGAGACGTCGAGGTCCGTCTCCGGATCATACTCGTCCTCGTCCGATCCTGAGTTCTGCGGTTGGGCGTTCGCCTCGGGTGCTGTGGCGTTCGGCCCCGAACCGTTCGCGGTCTCCGCCGCCGGGCCGGATGCGAATCCGGACTCGCTGACCGGAGTGGTGTGGACTCCGTGTTTCTCGGCGAGCGCGGCGAAGCGGGACTTGAATGGCTTCGTCTCCCTCCCGTGGCTCGGCACCGGTGGTGCGGACTGGACGGGAGGCGTCGACCGGCCCGGTGAAGTCTGGGCCTCTGTCCCGAAGGGGTCCTGCCCGGGCTCGGAGCTGTCGAGATCGTCGTCGGGCGGGGGGACGACGACGGCACCGACGTCGACGGCACCGCTGCCGGCGCTCGTGGCATCGACCGCGGAGGAGTCACCGGCGGCAAAGGGTCCGTCGTCAGGCCGACCGGAGGCGGGGCCGTCGTGCCAGGTCGGTTCCTCCCACCGTGGCTCGACGTACTCCATCGGCGCAGGCTCGTCGAAAACGCCGCCCCCATCGAAGGCGCCATCACTGCGGCGGGGGCCGCCTTCACCGGGTGAGACGCCCTCGGGGCGCCCGGGAGCCTCAGCCGGGCCGGGCTCGTGGCCGGCCGACGGTCCGAAGAAGTCGTCATCGGACAGGTCGGGCACGATGATCTCAGGGGGCTGGTCTTCGGCACCGACTCCATCGGCTCGGTCTGCCGTCGGACTCGTGTCGGCTCGGTCGTTGAGGTCTGGATCGGTCCCATCGGCACGCTCAGCGCCAGCCTGCTCGACCGGGTTCGGACCGATCTGCTCTGCCGAGTCCTGGTCGGCCTGCTCGACCGAGTCCGGGCCGGTCTGCTCTGCCGAGTCCTGGTCGGCCGGCTCCGCCTCGCCGAGGTGGCCGCTATCGCTGGGTGGGGCCGACTGTTCTCCCTCCTCGTCGTCGGAGGACCAGGGGCCCTGCGTGGGCCCGCTGGGTTCCCAGAACTTCTCGTGGTCGACCTGCGGCTTGTCGACCTCACGAGTGCCGACGACGGCGGCGACTTCCTGCGGGCTCGGCCGACGCTGACTGGGGGCCGGGCCGTGGTTGCCTCCCCCGTCGTTCAG
>DWZN01000208.1 GCA_019117545.1 Candidatus Brevibacterium intestinavium | reverse complement strand
GGCGGGTTCGTCGAGGAAGCCTCCGTCGCCGGCGATGAGCGTCATCGGCCGGTCGGGGAACTCGAAGGCATAGGTGCGAGCCGTCGATCCGTTGAGCAGGCGCAGGCGGACCTTTTCGGTCGTGACCTTCTGCACCCCTCCGATGGTGCCGTTGACCATGACGGTGTCACCGAGCATCCCGGGCTCGGCACCGTCGTGGGTGAGTTCGAGCTCACCGTCTCCGTCGAAGGACTTGTCCTGGACGATGAGCGGCAGATCGTCGACGCCGTACTCATGCGGCAGTTCGGCCTTCCTGCTCGCATCGTCTTCGACGATGAACATTCCGGCCAGCCCTCTGTACACATGGTCCTCGGTCTGTCCGTGCGGGTGCGGGTGGTACCACAGGGTCGCGGCGGCCTGGTCGATCTGCCAGTGCGGTGTCCACGTCTGCCCGGGCTCGATCATCTGGTGCGGTCCGCCGTCCATCTCCGCCGGCAGATGCATTCCGTGCCAGTGCACACTCGTGGCCTCCGGCAGCGCGTTGTCCACGTCGACTGCGATCTCCTCACCGCGATCGGCCCGCAGCGTCGGTCCGAGGAAGTCGCCGTCGAACCCCCAGGTGCGGGTGGACCCGTCCTGGCCGGCGAACTCGCTCCTGCCCTCCTGCGCGCTGAGGTCGAAGGTGCGGACTCCGTCCTCGACGTGCGAGTCGGCAAGCGGCGGGACGGCCAGTTCGTTCGTGAACTCGGGTTCCGTCACCGAGGTGGTCGAGACCCCGCATGCGGCCAGACCGGCCGCGACGAACAGCGAGACGGCCGCGACCGCCGCGGGTCTGCGCAGTCTCATCGTTCCTCCCGCCGACCGAGCAGCGCCTGGATGCCCGCGGCAGCCAGACCGGCCAGGCCACCGACTCCCGCACCCATCGCCAGGCTGGGAATGAACGCCATGAGCATGGCGGGACCGGCGCCGATCGCCCCGGTGCCCGCAAGCAGCCCGCCGAGGGCGAGGTTGATGAACCCGTGTGCCGCACCGCAGATGGTCAGGGTGAGCACGGGCCGGGCGACGCGGGCGAAGCCGACGGTCCCGATCCACACCGCACCGGTGATTCCGATGAGGACGAACGCCCGGAGCGGCCCCTCCCCGAGGACCGGCCACAGCCCGGTCAGCGGCCACAGCAGGGCCAGAGAGGACAGGCCGACGATGAGCGGCCAGGACAGAGGATCTCGTGTTCGGGGTTCGTCATTCATACCCTCAACCCTCCTGCTCCGCCGGCTGCGGCACATCGACCCCGAATCGTCACCTGCCTTCGCCCCGCGACGCGGTCACAGTCGCCCGCAGGCGACTGCCCGATCGACACCGAACGACTGCGCCGGTGCTCGAAGCTCCGTATTCTGGACCCATGGCCATCGACGATGCAGGAGCGACGGACGGGGCTGCGCGCACGCGTGAGCACCTCGACTCCCGACTGATCGACGCCTCCCTGGCGGTGGCGATGACGCTGGTCATCGCCTTGGTCATCGCCGCCGATTCGGCACAGACCTCACCGTTTCCCGGCCTCGTCTGGGCCGCCGGATTCGGAGCGCTGATGCTTCTGCGCCGGCACTTGCCCATCATCGTGCTCACGGTCACCGTCCTCGGCATCTTCGCCTATTACGCGCTCGATCTGCCGCCGATCGGCATGGTGCTGCCGGCCGTCGGCGCCCTCTACTCGACCGCCGAGCTGCGGCGCACCTCCTGGGCCGTCATCGGCGCCGCGGTCCTCGTGGCCGTGTCCTCCTTCTTCCGCTTCGACGACCTCGACCCCCGCGCCCACCTCACCGGCTACGGATTCGTCACCGAACTGGCCCTGGCCGCCGCGGCGATCGCGCTCGGATCCGTGGTCCGACTGGTCCGGCACACACGTGCCCAGGCCGCTCACATCGCCGCGCTCACCGCCGCGGAACAGGCCCGGGCCGCGGCCTCGCGCATGCAGGCCCAGCGGATGCGGATCGCCCGCGATCTCCACGACACGATCGGTCACACCCTGTCCGTGGCGGCCCTGCACACCTCGGTGGCCGCCGAGGCACGCGACCCGGAGGAGGCGGCGGCCGCCCTCGAACGGGTCCGCAGCGCCACCTCGGAGGCGCTGCGAGAGCTGCGGGGCACGGTCAAGGTCCTCCGCGACGAACCGCTCGATCGGGCTCCCGCTGCGACGCTGGGTCTGGCCTCGCTCGAACAGGTGGCCGAGTCCGCCCGAGCGGCGGGTCTCGAGGTGAGCGCGGAGGTCGACGTCGATCCGGCCCGACTGCCGCGTGATGTCGATGCCGTGGCGTTCCGAATCGTGCAGGAGTCGATGACCAACGTCCTCCGCCACTCGACGGCGACGCAGGTGGCCATCGCCATCGGCCTCGACGGAACCGAGCTCGTCCTCGACATCGCCGATGACGGCACCGGGCCCGCCCACGACCCGGTGGAGGGGACGGGGATCCGTGGCATGCGCGAGCGCGTGCACCTTCTGGGCGGAGACTTCGCGGCCGGTCCCGGCGAGGGCGGATTCACCGTCCGCGCCCGGCTGCCCGCGGGCCCGCCGGCTGATGACGAGGAGAGCCCATGAGCCCGAACGCACCGATTCGCATCATCATCGTCGACGACCAGGAACTGGTCCGAGCCGGTCTGCGCCCCCTGGCCGAGCGCGATGAGGACATCACCGTCATCGCCGAGGCGGCCGATGGCCGAGCCGGTCTGTCCCATGTGCGCCAGCTGCGCCCCGATGTCGTGCTCATGGACATCCGCATGCCCGTCATGGACGGCATCGAGGCGACACGGGCGATCGTGGCCGATCCCGCTCTCGACGGGGTGAGAGTCCTCGTACTGACCACCTTCGACGAGGACGAGAACGTCTATTCGGCGATCCGAGCCGGGGCCGCCGGCTACCTGCTCAAGGACGTCTCCCCCGTCGATCTGCGCACAGCGATCCGCACGGTCGCCGCCGGCGACGCCCTGCTCGCACCGTCGATCACCGCCGCGGTGATGCGCGCCGTGGCCGATGGCCGCACTGCCGACCTCGACGCCGGTGCCCTCGAGGGGCTGAGCGAAAGGGAGGTCGAGGTGCTCACCTGCATCGGTCGGGGCCTGACCAATGCCGAGATCGCCGCCGAGCTGTTCCTCAGCCCGGCCACGGCACGCACCTATGTCAGCCGACTGCTCACCCGCCTCGACGCTCGCGATCGCTCAGCCCTCGTCGTCCTCGCCTACGAAACCGGTCTGGTGCGTCCCGGTGGGCAGCCTCGACGCTGAGGCTCTGTGTGCGGAGCCGATTCCCATCGAACGTCCTTCGATCTCTGAGAGCATGCTCTGCTTCGAGGAGTAGCCTCGAAGCAGAGTCCAAACGGCTTGGACCGTTGACGATGCCGAAGGTGATCGAAGATGAACACGCCGAAAGTCAATGACCGTCCGAAGAGCCTGTCGATCCGTCTGGGCAGGTCCGCTGCCCTCTTCCTCCTCATCGGCATCCTCGGATTCCTCTTCGTCAAGGTCGTCGGCCCGATCCTGCAGACCGGTCCCGAACTCGTCGTCGAGTCGATCATCTCCGGGGTGCCGCTGCTCATCGCCGCAGGCTGTGCCATCGCGGCCGTGACGGCCAAGCTCGTCAAGAGCCTCCGTCGCTCGGCCGCCTGAGTCCGTCACTGCGGGTGCGCGACGATATCGTCGACCGCGAGGCCCGGGATGACCCTGTTGGCGCTCACCACTGATCGTGGTCGAAGACCTGGCAGAACACGCTGGTCATCTGCTCGCTGAAGAGGACGAACTGGAGTTCTGCGATCGATTCCCAGCGTCCGCGCTCACGTCCTTCGACGATGACGCTGTGGGCCGCCTCGGCGACGTCCCTGGCCGACCAGCCGTAGACTCCCCCACCGATGGCGGGGAACGCGATCGAGGTGGCCCCGACCTCCTCGGCGAGGTTGAGGCTCGATTCGAAGCAGGATTCGAGGAGCTCCGGATCGGCCTCACCGGCGTGCCGGTTCGGACCGACCGTGTGGATGACCCACGTGGCCTCGAGGTCACCGGCGGTCGTGGCCACGGCCTGGCCCGGCGGCAGACCCCGCACATGGGTCGTCTGCCTGACTTCGCGACAGGCCTCGAGCAGTGCGGGACCGGCCGCGCGGTGGATGGCTCCGTCGACCCCGCCGCCTCCGAGCAGAGACGAATTCGCGGCATTGACGATGGCGTCGACGGAAACCTCGGTGATATCGCCTTCGAGAACCGTGATCTTCATGTCTCGAGTCTAGACAGACTCCGCGGCGTTGCACACCGGGCGTAGCCTGGAGGCAGCGCGAAGGAGGCTCGTGAAATGTGCAGACTGCTCGGTTTCATCTCTCCCACCCCGACCACGGCCGCGGATCTCATCGGTGTCGATGACTGCCGCCAGTGGCAGGCGATGGGCAGCGTCCACGATGACGGCTGGGGCACGGCGTGGATCGATCCCGGCGCCGAGGAGGTCACCCGGTTCCGCACGCCCGGCGAGGGGGCCGACGATCCGCGGCTGACACGAGCCTTGGATGCCCAGAGAACGGAAGCGCGGATCTGCCATCTGCGGATGGCCACGACCGGGCTGAACGATCGTGAGGAGAACACGCACCCGTTCCTCGCCGAGGGCATCGCGCTGGCGCACAACGGCTCGGTGCGTCCGGTCCAGCGGCTGCGCGAGTTCGTCAGTGCCGCGGAGGCCGATCAGATCGGCGGCACGACTGATTCGGCGATCGTCTTCGCGCTCGTTCTGCGCCGGGCCCGCCATGGCGAGCCTCTGCTCGACGCGGTCACCGGCACGGTGAGGATGCTGCGGGCGGACTTCGACCACCCGGGAATCAACCTCCTGGTGCTCACGCCCGAGGAGATGATCGTCGTCCACGCCACGGCCGGCACCGAGGTGCCCTATCTGCAGGGGCCGCTGCCGCCGGACCATCATGATCACTACTACCGGATGAGCTGGCGGCGCTTCGCCGACGGGGCGACGATCGTGTCCTCCTCGGGGCTCGAACATCGAGGCTGGAGTCTGATCGAGCAGAACACGATCATGCGGCTGACCGTCGCGAATGGCGCGGAGACGATCGTGCGGCTGTGAGTCAGGCCTTCTGGACCGTGATCGTCCAGCTCGCGTCGGTGACCCGATCGAAGTGGGTGACCGGGTAGCCGTTCTCAGCCGCCCACTGCGGGATCGCCTCGGTGGCCTGAGTGCAGTCGAAGTTGATGACGAGTTCATCACCGTCGGCCAGGCCGGTCATGGCCTCCTTGGCTTCGACGAGGGGGAAGGGGCAGACCTGGCCGTCGGTTTCGAGTACCTGCTTCATACTGTCCTGCTTTCTGCCGCGGGCACTGCCGCCCGCGACGTCGTGGGTTTGATGGTGGCCTTGGCGGCGATTCCGGCGCCGGCGATCATGAAGACCATCGAGACCCAGCCCTGGTATTCGAACTGGGCGGTCGAGACCATGGCGTTGCCGACGGTGCAGCCGCCGGCGATGGCCGCGCCGACACCCATGCCGATGCCGCCGAAGATCGATTTGATGATCGTGGCCTGATCGGGCACGCGGATCCGGAACTCTCCGGAGGCCTTGGCCGCGATGAACGAGCCGATGAGGATGCCGAGCACGAGCATGACGCCCCAGTCGATGAGCTCGGTGTCGCCGGTGGCGAGGTATCCGGTGAGGTTCGCCGAGGGAGTGGTGATGCCCAGCCCGGAGTTGCGTCCCGTGGCCGCCGACAGGGGCCAGGCGATCGTGGCGATGATGCCGATGACCACGGCCGTGGCGAAGGGGTTCCACCGCTTCTCCGTGAGCAGATGGGCCAGTCCCCGCTTCCTGGGCGGCAGCGCGGCCATCGGGGTCTTGAGCTTGCGCGCGTGATGGACTGTCAGCCAGACGGCGATGGCCGAGATGAGGACGACGAAGACCCACGGGCTCAGCCCCGTGCTCGCCTGCAGGCTGCCGTTGTCGAGAGTGATCGAGCGGATGCCCTCGGTGAAGCCGGCGGCCGGGCCCAGCTTCATGAACGCCGAGGACAGGGCGTAGAAGATCAGTGCGAGCCAGCTGCCCACGAGTCCCTCACCGGCCCGGTAGTACGTGCCGGTGGCGCAGCCGCCGGCCAGGACCATCGCGGCGCCGAAGATCAGCCCGCCGACGATCGCGGCCAGCCACGGGAACGGCTCCGCTTCGAGAGTGATGACTCCGGCGTTGTTGAGCAGGAACAGACCGATCGAATGGACGGCGATGAGGACGATGAGGGCGGAGAACCAGCGCGTGTTCCCCGTCAGCGTGAGATCGCGGAACGCTCCGGTGACGCAGAATCGGCCGCGCTGGAACACGAATCCGAGAACCATTCCGACGACGAGGCCAGTGATGATCATTGAGCTGTTTCCTTTGGATGATGGGAGTGCAAGACGAGCAACAGCAGCCCATTTTGCTCAACAATCACGATCGAGTCAACGCCGGCCCGTCACATCCGGTCATACGCGTCATCGCGACGACCCCGCGACGCGATGTGATGCACATCTCCTCAAAAGTATCTTGACGTCAAGATAGTTCGGGGACATAATTTAGGTATACCTTACCTAATGAGGAGGGGTCAGGATGAATAGGAATCCCGCACTGACAGAAGTGCAGTCACTCGCACAGTTCGTCGATCAGGCCTCGCTGGACATGCTCAGCGACACCGCGCTCGAGCAGCTCAAGATCCGCGTCCTCGATACGATCGGCGTCGCCATCGGAGCCCTCGACGCGCAGCCGCTCAAGGAGATCCGGGCACTGATCGAGGACCTCGATGCCGGAGGCGGAGCCACACTCATCGGCGGCGGCCAGGCCAGCCCCGATCACGCGGCCTTCTTCAACTCGGCCCTGAGCCGGTATCTCGACTTCATGGATGCCTACCTGGCCAAGGGCGAGACCAACCACCCCTCGGACAACATGGGCGCGGTCCTCGCCGCGGCCGAGCGGGCCGATGGCTCGGGGGCGGACTTCCTCACGGCCTTCGCCGTGGCCTACCAGATCCACGCGCGCCTGTCCGATGTCGCCCCCGTGAGGGACCTCGGCTTCGACCACACGACGCAGGGAGCCTTCGCCGCCGGGGCCGCCTCGGCCAAGGCCCTGGGACTGGGTCCCGAGCAGATCGCGAACGCCGCCGCCATGGCCGGGACCGCGAACGTCGCCCTGCGCGTCACCCGCACCGGTGACCTCAGCCACTGGAAGGGACTGGCCTATCCGCACGTGTCGAAGGAAGGCGTCTTCGCGGCACTGCTGGCCGCCCACGGCATCACCGGCCCGGCCGAGGTCTTCGAAGGCAACAAGGGCTTCAAGGCTCTGGCCGGTGACTTCGAGCTCGACTGGTCGGCCGAGGACCTCGAGAAGGTCACCGACACGATCATCAAGAAGCACAATGCGGAGATCCACTCCCAGTCCGCCCTCGACGCCGCCCAGGAGATCAGGGCCCAGGACGGCTTCCGCGCCGATGCCGTCGCCAGCGTGGAACTGAGGACCTTCGACGTCGCCTACTCGATCATCGGCGGCGGCGAGGAAGGCGATAAGCGCACCATCCGGACCAAGGAGGAGGCCGACCACTCGCTGCCGTGGATGGTCGCCGTCGTCCTCCTCGACGGACAGCTCAATCCCGAGCAGTACGATCCCGATCGGATCACCGCGGAGGACGTACAGGGCCTCATGCACAAGGTGGCGATCACACCGTCGGACGAGTTCAGCGACCGCTTCCCCGACCACATGTGCGCCGATCTCGTCGTCACCCTCGACGACGGCACACGGTTCCACGCGAGCACCGACGACTACGAGGGATTCGTCACCAATCCCCTCGATTGGGCCGGTGCCAGGCGGAAGTTCGACGCGCTGACCTCCCCCTTCGCCGAGGCGGAGCTGCGCGATGAGATCGCCGAACTCGTCCACGACCTCGAGCACCATCGGGTCCGCGAACTCACCGAGGCCCTCGCCCGCGTCCCCCAGACTCGCAGCTGAGGCTGCGTCACCCAGCCGGAGAACCCGGCACCCGCCGGCGGTCAGCCGGCACCCCGTCGGCAGTCAGCCGACATCGAAGAAAGGAAATACCATGTCGAACGCCATCGATTTCGATGTGTCCATGAACTTCGTTCCCCGCGCCCACCGGCCGGCCAAGCCCCGCACCGTCGGGATGACCGAGATCCGCGCCCCCTACTACTCGACCTTCGGCACCCGACACCTGCAGGACGTCTTCGACGTCGCCGGGCAGTGGGTCGACGGCATCAAATGGGCGGGCGGCTCGTTCTCGCTCGTCCCGGCCGAACAGGTGAAGGCCTTCAGCGACATCGCCCATGACAACGGCGCGTACGTATCCTCCGGCGGATGGATCGAAACGGTCCTGCGCTACGGCGATGACGCGGTCGATCAGTACCTCAAGGAGGCCAAGGAGGTCGGGTTCGACGTCATCGAGATCTCGACCGGCTTCATCATGCTGCCGACCTCCGGTCTCGAGCGCCTCGTCGAGAAGGTCGTCAAGGCCGGCCTCAAGGCCAAGCCCGAACTCGGCATCCAGATCGGCTCGGGCGGAGACTCCGGAGAGGCCGAACTGGCGGCCGAGTCCGCGAAGGACATCGGCGACCTCGTCGATCGCGGCCAGCGGGCGCTGAATGCCGGAGCCTCGATCATCATGGTCGAGTCCGAGGGCATCACGGAGAACGTCGAGGAGTGGAACACGGCGGCCGCCGCCTCGATCATCAACGGTCTGGGCCTGGAGAACGTCATGTTCGAAGCCGCCGACGGGCCCGTCTTCGAGTGGTACATCAAGAACTACGGAAACGAATGCAACCTGTTCGTCGACCACTCGCAGATCCTCCAGCTCGAGGGCCTGCGCCAGAACATCTGGGGCAACAAGTCCACCTGGGGACGGGTGATCAACCCGGCTCCATGAGCTGAGACGGCCGACTGAGTCGGCCCGATTGGGCACAGGGAAGGCGCCGACGGATTCCGTCGGCGCCTCTGCCATGCCGGCCTGCCTCCCATTCATTGAGAACGGGATCGCCTCGCTCACGTGACCGGGCGCACACTGAGGAGGACGAAACAGGCAAGGAGGCCCGAGTGCCAGAACTTCAGACAGACGTCGCGATCGTCGGTGCCGGTCCCGCGGGACTCATGCTCGCTCACCTGCTGCACAATGCGGGCATCGACTCGGTCGTCATCGACAACCGCAGCCGCGACGACATCGCCCACACCCACCGTGCGGGGATCCTCGAAGCGGGATCGGTGCGCATGCTCGAGGCCGCAGGGGTCGAATCCCGCGTCCACACCGCGGGCCACCGTCATGACGGGATCACCATCCGCGTCGACGGGACCTCCCACCTCTTCGACTTCCCCGAACTCGTCGGCGAATCCGTCTGGCTCTACCCTCAGAACGAGATCTTCGTCGACCTCGCCGCCGCCCGCGAGCGCACCGGACGGCCGATCCACTACTCGGTGTCCGACACCCGCCTCGGCGATATCGAAAGCGAACGGCCCTGGGTGGCCGCCACCACCGTCGACGGCGAGGAGCTTCGCATCGAGGCCCGATACGTCGTCGGCTCCGACGGCTCCCGCGGACCCTGCCGGGCGATGATCCCCGACACCACCCGGCAGCGGTACTTCCACGAGTACCCCTTCGCCTGGTTCGGCATCCTCTGCGAGGCCCCGCCCAGCCACGAGGTGCTCGTCTACTCCCGCTCCGAACGCGGCTTCGCGCTCATCTCCCAGCGCAGCGACACCGTCCAGCGCATGTACTTCCAGACCTCCCCGGGCACCGATGCGGCCGACTGGTCCGATGATCGGATCTGGACCGAACTGCAATCCCGGGTCGCCGGGCCCGACGGCTTCGAGCTCAGGACCGGGACGATCACCGACAAGACGGTGCTGCCGTTCCGTTCGGCCGTGACCGAGCCGATGCAGCACGGTTCGCTGTTCCTCGCCGGCGACAGCGCCCACACGGTCCCGCCCACCGGGGCCAAGGGCCTCAACCTCGCCTTCGCCGATGTCTCCGTTCTCGCCCCGGCCCTGATCAGCGCGCTCAAGGACTCCGACGCCGAGGCTCTGGCCGGGTATTCGCAGACCGCGACCAAACGCGTGTGGAAGGCCCAGAACTTCTCCTACCAGATGACCCGGATGCTCCACGCCGACCCCGGTCAGGATGCGTTCGAGACGAAGCGCAGCCTCGGCGAGCTCCATTCCATCCTCGATTCCGAGCACGGTCGGCGCTACCTGGCCGAGTGCTACACCGGATGGCCCAACGGCTGATCCCCCTCCCGCTGCCCACAGTGATTCCAACCGATGGAGAAAGGTTCGACGATGAGTCCACAGCAGACCTCGGACACCGCCACGGGCCCCGATGACGCCGCCGAGTCCCAGGCGACGCTGTCGCAGGAGATCGCAGACATCGAATCCGCGTACAGGAAGGACGTGGAAGGCGGGAAGGCGCCGGAGACCCAGCCGCGGCTGGACTACCGGCCCTACCGGTCCTCGATCCTGCGGCACCCGACGAAGGACCCTCGCCACGCCGATCCCGAGACCATCGAGCTCTTCTCCCCGGCCTTCGGGCACCGTGACATCGGCACCCTCGAATCGGACCTGACCGTCCAGGCCGACGGCGAACCCATCGGCGAGCGCATCCGCGTCACCGGGCGGGTCCTCGACGGTGAGGGTCGGCCGGTCCGCAATCAGCTCGTCGAGATCTGGCAGGCGAACTCCGCCGGTCGCTACATCCACAAGCGCGACCAGCACCCGGCCCCGATCGACCCGAACTTCACCGGTGTCGGACGCACCC
>DWZN01000207.1 GCA_019117545.1 Candidatus Brevibacterium intestinavium | reverse complement strand
CCGAGGTGCCGGAGTCTTCGAGCCAGTCGCCGGGCCCGCCACTGCAGGCCGTGCCGGAGCTTGCCGGCGAGCACTCTCGCCTCCTCACCGGCGGTCCTGTTGCGTTCGGCGGCGAGGACCTCCGCGCTTCGTGCGAGCTCGCCTGTCAGCGTCGTGTTCTCCTGTTCGAGGTGTCTGAGCTCGTCGCGTGCGCGGTCGGCGGCGGTTCGGGCCTCATCGCGTTCGCCTTCGACCAGTCTCAGCCGCTCCTCGGACACCTCCTGCAGCGACGCTCGCTCGGACACTGCTTCCCGGTGTTCGCACCGGGCCTGTGCGAGTTCGCGCCGGACCTGCGCGAGTTCGCGGCGGGTGCGGGTCAGAGCCCGGGCCTGCTCGGCGGCGACCTCCTCGGATTCGCAGAGCGCCGCGACGTGGAACTCCTCGGCCCGGATGTCCTCCCAGGCCCGAAGCTCGGCACCGGTCGAGGACGTGTCGCCTCGGACGTCACCGACCGAGGAGCTGTCGTCTCGGTCGTCCTCGGTCGCAGGAGGAGGCACGCAACCGTCGTCAGCGAGCGCGGTACGCACCCCGCCGTCGCCTGCCGGATGCGTCCCCGCCCCGGACCGTGGGCGCAGCGAGCGGCTGATGGCAGCGAGGTTCTCGGCGGTGGCCTCGGCGAAGCGGACGCGAGTGTCGGTCAGATCGGCCTGGAGATCCCCGCCGCAGGAATAGGCGTCTGCAACGGCTGCGACCATGCGCTCGGCAAGCGCCTCGGCGCGCTCGACGTTGCCTCCACCGACGGAATCGGCCTCCATCCCCTCCGGCTCGACCGGGATCACGAGTTCAGGATGGCCGATGTCGGCGGCGAAGTAACCGAGCTTGGCGTGCAGGTCCACAGAGATCGGGATCGCGCCGAGCCCGAAGGGGATCATCTGCGCGTGCCCGCGCCCGCCGAGCACATACGGCACGGATGACAAGGCCTCGATGCCGGTGAAGAATCCGACGTCATGCCCGTACAGGCGCACCTCCTCGACGCCGGGCACCTCGGCGATCAGACGCCTGGACACCTCGGCGTCGTCGGGGTGGAACGGTGTGCTCAGCACCCGCCATCCGCGGTCCACGAGGATCCGCGCGGCCGTCGCCGTGGCCGCGTGGATCACCTCGGCGTCGTATCCGGCCGCGATCTGCCGAGGATGGACGAGCATCTGGATGGCCACGGTCCGCTCGGTCGGATCCGGGCGTCTGCCGGCCAGGGGCGCATAGAGGTGGTCGAGAATCGTCGTCGGACACGGCTGGAAGGCGATGCGGTCCCGCTCGCCCAGCAGCTGGCCCATGGTCGCCATGCTGCCGGTGTTGCGCAGACCGAAGAACACGGACTGGTCGAGCACCTGGCCGACATGAGTGCGCATGAGCTCGTCGAAGTCCGGCTGCCCGGGGAACCGGTTGTCCCCGAGCGCATAGACGATGAGCGGGACCTCGAGGGCGGCGAGCGCCTCGGGTGAGATCTTCCACTGCCAGCCCGACAGCCGGTTCGGGTTCGTGTCCTGGAGGAACAGCCCTCCCCCACCGATGACCACGGCATCGGCGGTGGCGTTGATCCGTTCGACGGCCGCCTCGTCGACTTCGCGTCGCAGCGCCGCCGCCGAGGTGAACGTGAACTTCGGCTCCGCCCGTGCCGAGTCCGCACCGCCGAGGAGTGCCGAGTCCGCACCGTCGAGGTGGGCCGAGTCCGCACTGCCGAGGTGGGCCGAGTCCGCACCGCCGAGGACGCGGAAGGCGTCCCTGACGACGGGGAACAGCACTTTGTCACCGAAATTGCCCCAGGTCGGGATGTCGAAGTGGAAGAGTCTCAGAGCCCCCATCGGCCAAGACTAAGGCGGGCGGGAGAACACCGAGTGAACAGCTGTGGACACTCGCGTACACCTGCTCGCCACTTTCCGTTCTCCTGCCGCCTCTACGATCGTTCGGACGCGCACAGCACCCGAGCCGGGCCAGCTCCCGGAATCCGCGGACGCGGCGGACATCTGCCGCATCCGGCCTGAGAAAGGACCCAATGCCCGCACCAGTCGTCAGCGTCGTCATCGCCGCGAAGAACGCCGAAGCCACCATCGGCGGGAGCCTCACGAGCCTGGTCAACCAGAACTTCGACGCCGGCGATCTCGAGGTCATCGTCGTCAACGACGGATCGACCGATGACACGGCCGGGGTGGTCGGCGAGTTCTCCGACCGCCTCACTCTCATCGAGATCGACAACCCGGTCTCCCGCGGAGTCTCGGCCGCCCGCAACACCGCGCTCGAGGCCTCGACGGGGCAGACGATCACCTACCTCGACGCCGACGACTGGTACGCCCCGGGCCATCTGCGCTCACTGACCGATGCCATCACCGGGCTGGGCGTGGACTTCGTGAAGACGAACTACCTCATCGTCAACGGCTTCAACCGCAAGCTGCGCCGAGCCCCCTGCGCGCAGCACAACACGGCGCTCGATCCGCGCGACTTCATCCTTCCCCACGACGCCTCGACGATGGTCGACTTCCCCGAATGCTGGACCGGCATCTACTCCCGGTCGATGGCCGAGCGCGGGCTGCTCGACTTCGACCCGGAGCTGCGCACCTGCGAGGACCGGCCCTGGACCTGGCGGCATCACCTCGAGGCGGATTCCTTCGCCGTCGTCGACACCGCGGGTCTGTGCTATCGCAAGGGCAGCTCCACCTCGTTGACGGCCGTCTTCGACGAGCGTCAGCTCGACTTCATCCCGGCCTTCCGATCCATCTTCGCGATGCTCGAGGCCGGCCCGGACCTCCGCCGGTTCGAGCAGAAGGCGGTGCGCAACTTCCTGTCCATCCTCTACTTCCAGATCGTCAATCGGGGCTCGTCGATGACGCGGGCGGTGCGCGAGATGCTCACCCTCGGGGCCGTGAACACGCTGAGATCGGTCGGCAACGACGTCATCGACCTCGCCCTGACCAACTTCGGCGACCGCCGACTGCCCGTGATCGACCCGATCGTCAGGAGGGCCCGCTGATGACCCAGATCATCGAGATCTCCACCCAGTACCAGTTGGCGAACGTCGCCGCCCTCATCCGGTCCGGCCGCCTCGGCGGGGATGGGAACCTCGGCGAGGCCGGCCGCCTCGGCGACGATCGGCAGCGTCGCATCCTCGTGGTGGCGAACAATTCCTTCGCCCCGGAGCTGACACCGGCCGCCGATGCCATGCCCGGCTCACGCGGGCTGCTGGCCGATTTCGATCTCGTCGTCGATTGGAATGCCGCGATCTGGCCGAACCATCCGAAGGCCTTCGGCATCTCCGGCGAGCGCGCCCCCATCATGGAACGCGCCCTGCGGCGGGAGTGGGGCATCGACGATCACGAACCGCTCGAACTCATCGTCGAGTCCCTGCCCGGCCACCCTGCCGGGGCGCTGACGCAGATCTTCTCGACCGCGGCGATCAGCGTCCATTCGGACGGGCTGATGAGCTACGGCCCGGTCCGCAATCCGCTCACCCTGCCGCAGTGGCAGCGGCTGCGGGCGATCTTCTACACGGATCTGCTGCCGGGCATCACCCCACGTCAGCTGGCCGAGCACAACCCCGACCGGGTGGTGCTGCCGACCGCGGACCTGGCGGATGTCATCGACGCTATGACCGCCGAGGTGGCCGATGACCTGGCGACCGCCGGCCTCGATTCGCCGATCGACGACAGTGCGCTCGTGCTCGGTCAGTACCTCGCTCAGCTCGACCTCATCACCGCCGAGGAGGAGCTCGAGCTGCACCTGCAGATGATCGATGAGGTCAAGGACGCCGGCCTGAGCACGGTGATCTTCAAACCGCATCCCACCTCGGCGCGGACGACGATCGGGCCGCTGCGTCGCCGCTGCGAGGAGTTCGGTCTCGATTTCGTGCTCGCCGATG
>DWZN01000206.1 GCA_019117545.1 Candidatus Brevibacterium intestinavium | reverse complement strand
GCGGTGCCCAATGCCACCGAGAGGAAGAACAGGGCCACCATCTGCGAGTGGAACGCCTGCGGCGCCAGTTTGGTCGCCAGCGATTGGCCCACGGGCGAGAGGCAGAGCTCGGCCATGGTGAACAGGAAGTACACGAGGACCATGACGATGAACGGCACGGAGTTGGCGCCCCCGCCGGCGAGCGGAATGAAGATGAAGAAGGCGATGCCCATGACGACAGTGCCGATCGCGAACTTCACCGGAGTCACCGGTTGCCGGTCACCGAGCTTGGTCCACATCGCAGCGAACACCGCTGCGAAGATGATGATGAAGGCCGGGTTGATCGACTGGACGACGCTCGGAGGGAGTTCGAGTCCGAGGATCGTGCGGTCCAGACGCTGGTCCGCGTAGATCGCGAGCACGGTGAACTGCTGCTGGAACAGTGACCAGAACACGGCGGAGCCGATGAACAGCGGGATGAAGGAGATGACCCGGCTGCGTTCGGTGGCGGTGATCCGCTTCGAGGTCCCGATCACGATGAACAGGACCACCGCCGCGATGAGCGTGACGATGACGACGACGTCCGAGAGGTTCTCGGCAGTGAGGATGCCCAGCATGGTCGCCCCGATGATGATGAGGACGCCCAGGGCGCCGATGAGGGACCAGCGGGTCGCTTCACGCCGCGACAGCGGATTCGTCGGCTTGCTGCTCTCTTCGGTGACGGTGTGGCGGCGCATGAGCATGTACTGCACGAGCCCGATGGCCATGAGCACGGCTGCCAGTCCGAAGCCCCAATGGAATCCCTTCCATCCCCAGACCGCTGAGGTCAGCAGGGGGCCGATGAGACCGCCGATGTTGACGCCCATGTAGTAGATGGAGAATGCGGCGTCCCGCCGGTTGTCCTTGAGATCGTAGAGGTCGCCGAGAGTGGCTGAGGTGGTGACCTTGAGCGACCCGGAGCCCACAGCGATGCAGACCAGCCCGATGCCGAGGCCGAGGCCTCCCGGCAGCAGCGACAGGGCCAGATGGCCGATCATGACCACCGCCGCCGAGGTGATCACCGTCTTCTCCGAACCGAGGATGCGGTCGGCGACCCAGCCTCCGAGGACCGAGGAGAGATAGACCAATCCGCCGTAGGCACCGACGATGGACGTTGCCACCGCTTCGGACATGCCCAGGCCGCCGTCCGTGGCGGAGTAGTAGATGTAGTAGGCCAGCAGGCCCTGCATCCCGTAGAAGCTGAACCGCTCCCACATCTCGACCCCGGCGAGATTCGCCAGGCCCCATGGATGGCCGAAGAAACTGCGTGTCTTCGTGATGGACGTCGGTTCGCTCTTCAGTTCTGAATGTGGCACTCGCTCATCTTAGGACTGTCGAAGCGATCATGCATCTTCGGTCGTGAGCCGGCCGCCGGACGGATCCTCGCGCGTCTTCGCAGAGGACTCACAGGTCTTGCCGACAACGCAGACTGCGGCCCGGACACCTCTTGCGAGGCATCCGGGCCGCAGTCTGGATATCGGCGGGTTCGCCGGGCTCAGGACCGGAAGAGGTCGATCAGCCCTTCACCCTGGCCTCGATGGCCTGACCCACCTCTTCGTCGATGTTCTTCCAGTACTGGATCGCATTGGACAGCACCGGCTCCTCGACACCATCGGAGAGTCCGCCGACGACGGTCTCGATGAGACCCTGGCGCTCCTCCTCGGTGTAGACCTCGCGGACCAGCGTGTGCGCCTGACCGAAGTCGTCGTCCTCGGCGTGCAGGCTGTAGGCGCTGCGGACGAGCTCACCGTCGGCCTCCCAGCTGTTGTCGATCGCGCCCTGCGTCTCCTCGTAGGAGCGTCCGTACGAGTTCGGGGCGTAGACCGGAGCATTGCCCGAGTGGTGGTACTGCATCTGGCCTTCCTTGTCATACGAATTCGTCTTCGTGACAGGGGCGTTGACCGGCAGCTGGTTGAAGTTCGTGCCGATCCGGTTGCGCTGGGCATCCGGGTAGGAGAACACGCGTCCGAGCAGCATCTTGTCCGGCGAGATCCCGGTGCCGGGCACCATGTTCGACGGGCTGAATGCTGCCTGCTCGATCTGTGCGAAGTGGTTCGAGGGGTTCTCGTTGAGCGTGAACTTGCCGACCTTGATCAGCGGGTAGTCCTTCTTCGACCAGGTCTTCGTCAGGTCGAAGGGGTTGAACCGATAGGTCTTCGCTTCTTCGTAGGGCATGATCTGGACGTAGAAGGTCCAGGACGGGTAGTCCCCGCGCTCGATGGCCTCGAACAGGTCGCGACGGTGGACGTCGCCGTCCTCGCCGGCGAGCTGGGCGGCTTCCTCGTTCGACATGTTCTCCACACCCTGATCGGTGTGGAAGTGGTACTGAACCCAGAACTTCTCGCCCTCGGCGTTGATCCACATGTAGGTGTGCGAGGAGTAGCCGTTCATGTTCCGCCAGGACTTGGGCAGTCCGCGCGGTCCCATGAGGTAGGCGACCTGGTGGGCGGATTCGGGCGAGAGCGACCAGAAGTCCCACTGCATGTTGTTGCTGCGCAGACCCGAATCAGGGGTGCGCTTCTGCGAGTGGATGAAATCGGGGAACTTCATCGGATCGCGGACGAAGAACACCGGAGTGTTGTTGCCCACCATGTCGAAGTTGCCCTCTTCGGTGTAGAACTTCAGCGCGAATCCGCGCACATCGCGCCACGAGTCGGGTGAACCGAGTTCACCGGCGACAGTGGAGAAGCGAGCGAGCATCGGGGTCTTCTTGCCCGGCTGCAGGAAGTCGGCCTTCGTGTAGGCCGAGACGTCCTCGGTGACCTCGAGCTGACCGAAGGCACCCGATCCCTTGGCATGCGGGCTGCGCTCGGGCACACGTTCGCGGTCGAACCGGGCGAGCTTCTCGACCAGGGCCACATCGTGGAGCATCAGCGGGCCGTCGGCTCCCACGCTCAGCGAGTGGGCATCGGATTCCCTGGGCGCACCGGACTCGGTCGTCGAGGGCTTGGTGCTGTCGTGCCCGGGGTACTCATGATCTGTATGTTGCGTCATCACATCTCCTAACCACTTGGCTTCGGGCCCTGTGCCGCCGCAGCCGCGCTTCCGCGTAGGACTGCGGCGCCACTTGCCCGATTGATTTGCATTCCCGACCTCGGCAGAACGCTGTCGGTATTGGCTTCAAACTAACCCTATTCTTGAATCATTACAACCAAGGCCACACTGTCTTGATTCCCGAGCAGCGTGTTGATCGGCTCACCCCTGCGCCGAGGAAGCTCCCGAACCGCCGCTGCCGCCGGCGCTCGAATCGCCTCCCGAGCTCGACCCGCCGCCGGCGCCTCCGCCGGAACTCGAACCGCTGCCTGATGCGTCGGAGCCGCCCTGACTTCCGGAGCCGTTCGAGGTGCTCGACGCGCCGGAGCTGTCCGTTCCGTCCGAAGAAGTCGATGAGCTCGCATCGCTCGACGAGGCGTCTGAGCCCTGATCGGTCTGTGCTCCGGTCGTGGTGCCTGCGGACTCGCCCTCACCCGCCGAGGTGGCCCCGCCCTCGCTCGTGCTCGACCCCGTATTCGCGGTGCCCGGGTTCGAGTCGGTGCCCGACTGGGAACCGGAGCCGGAGGAGCCCGAGCCCGAGGATCCCTCGCTGCCGCCGTCCGTCTCCTCACCGGATCCGGTGTTCCCGGAAACCGCGCGTGAGATCTGAGACGTGCCCGGGGAGATGTCTGCCCCGGTGACGGACTCGGCCACGACCACGGCGCCGAGTCCGATCCCGAAGGCTGCCACACCGATCGTGACGGGGTAGAGCACACGCTTGCGCCGCAGCTTCTGCCACCACGTCTGTGAGGTCTCTGCCGCGGCGCCGGCCTCATCGACAGCGGCCGGGGCCGTCGCGGCCTCCGTCGCTGCAGTGTCATCGGTCGCCGGTGCGGAGGCGAAGACTGACTCGCTGCGCACACCTTGTGCGGTGCCGGCCTTGGCCCCCTGGCCGCCCTTGGCCATCTGGGCCTTCACTGCGGGTGCCAGCTTGGAGCCGACTTCCTTGATCTTCTCCTTGCCCTTGTCCAGGCTGCGTCCGTAGATCGTCACGGCCAGGCCGGTGATGATGCTGGCGATGCTCGCACCGACGACGGTTCCGGCGACCCCGAGCTGACCGCCGACGACCGACGAGGTCGCGGCGGCTCCGGCGCCGGCGAGCAGTTGGGTCGCCGAGATCCGTCCCTCTGACTTCTTCTCGTCCTCGGGGGACGGGCCGTTCGCCGCTGCGGGAGCGAGGCGGGTGTCGGTCGGGTGTGCGGCCGTCGAGGCGGTGCTCGATGCCTCTCGCACTCCCGCGGGAGTGTCCTGCCGGAGGACCGGGGTGTCCTGCCCAGGCGTCTCACGGCGAATCGGATTCGGTGGCATCACCGGCGTGGTCGCAGGCTGGCCCGGTGCCGAGCTGCGTTCTGTCTCCGTCGCGTCGCGAGAGGCGGCGAGTTCCTCGGTGATCAGCGGAAGGGTCTGCGAATGCCGCTGTGGATTCGCTCTGTCCTCGTGCTCAGCTGCGTTCTTCTGCTTGTCCGACTCTCCGTGTTTCGACGTCAATGATCCTCCCAAAACCAGTGCTTTGACTCAGTATCGTCCGCCAAGTTTCGGGCAGCCTGACCCACCTGGCCCCAGCCTGGGAGAACGCTGATGGACACTGTCATCGGCAAGGGCCCTGACCAGGTGTTTCACCGTCCAGTGTGACCTCGGGGACAGTCGGCTCTCACCATTCCCACAGGAGCGGGACGAGGGGCCGGTCGTGTGACTGGTCCGGCGGGGACGATCGGCGCATCTGCATCGGCCGGGACGGGCGTTGGACTTGCCATGAGAGCTGAGAGGACTAACCTGAGTCCGTGCTGTCCGACGGTCCTTCCGCCGAGGAGCACCGAACTTTCGCATAACAGAGAGGGACGTGCACAGATCTTCTGCGTGTGATTCCAGATCACGGCGGTCTCGCGTCTCTCATGCCCGCCAACGGAAGGTGAAGACGTGTTCGGACCGGACAATGTCCGTCGGCGGTGGCGCCCGGACGAGATCACAGTGACCAGGCCCGATGTCACGAAGCGAGCGATCGGGGCCGCGGCCATCGGCAACATCACAGAATGGTACGACTTCGGCGTCTACGGCTATCTCGCGGTCGTCATCGAGGGGATCTTCCTGCCGAAGGATTCGGGTCCGATCGGCCATGTCATCGTCGCGGGTCTCTTCGCTGTGGCATTCCTTGTCAGGCCGCTCGGAGGCCTGTTCTTCGGTCCGCTGGCCGATAAGATCGGGCGCAACAGAGTGCTCGCGATGACGATGATCCTCATGGCCTCGGGCACCTTCCTCAACGGCGTACTGCCCGACTATGCGACCGTGGGCCTGTGGGCGCCGTTCCTGCTGCTGGGCTGTCGCCTGCTGCAGGGCTTCTCCACCGGCGGCGAGTACAGCAATGCGATGACCTTCATCGCCGAATACGCCCCGGATCGTCGGCGCGGCTTCCTCGGCAGCCTGCTCGAGGTCGGAACCTTCTCCGGCTATGTGCTCGGCGCCCTGTTCGCGACGATCGTCCAGACCGCCTCGACTCCGGAGTTCCTCGCCGCCTGGGGGTGGAGGATCCCCTTCTTCATCGCCCTGCCGCTGGGCTTCGTCGGCGTCTATCTGCGCACGAAGCTCGCCGACACCCCCGCCTACAAGGAGATGGAGAAGCTCGCCGAACAGGACGAGGCGGACCACCGCGCGAAGGGCGAGTTCAAGAACATCTTCCGCCTGTGGCCGAACCTGCTGGCCTGCTGCGGGCTCGTACTGGCATGGAACGTCACGAACTACATGCTCACCTCGTTCATTCCGCTCTACTTCCCGATGGTCGCGGACATCCAGGGCAGCGGCGGGGTCTCGGAGCTGACCTCTCAGATCCTGCAGATCCTCGTCATGGCCTGCTGCCTGGCGCTCATTCCGCTCATCGGCAGGCTCTCGGACAAGGTCGGGCGGAAGGCCGTCGTGCGGGCCGGGTCGATCTCTCTCATCGTGCTGTCGTTCCCGTCCCTGTGGCTCATCCGCGGCCACAACGACATCGTGGTGTTCCTGGGCCTGCTGATCATGGGGCTCAGCCTCATCTGCTTCAGCGCGACGATGCCTTCGACCCTGCCGTCCCTGTTCCCGACGATGGTGCGCGCCGGTGCTCTGGCGATCGCCTTCAACGTCTCGATCTCACTGTTCGGCGGCACCACCTCGGTGGTGATGACATCGCTGATCAACGCCACCGAATTCCTCATGTGGCCGGCGATCTACCTCATCGCCGCCGGGGTCATCGGACTCATCGCGATCCACTTCGTGCCGGAGAGCAACCGGCGACCGCTGTGGGGATCGACCCCGTCAGCGGCCTCGGAGGAAGAGGCGGAGGAACACGCCGAGGAGCTCAACAGTCAGGTCGAACCCGCCTGAGCCACAGGTTCAGGCGGGTTCGCCCGGCTTCGGGCTCGGCCCGGGCTCAGGCTCGGCAGAGGCAGAACGGGTGGCCGGCCGGGTCGAGGAAGACCCGGAACGTCTCTCCGGGCTGTTCGGCGGCCTTGCCCGCACCGATCTCGATCACGGCCGCCTCGGCGGCCTCGAGGTCCTCGACGATCACGTCGAGGTGCATCTGCTGCGGATGATCCTGACTCGGCCAACTGGGCGCATGGTAGTCCTCGACCTGTTGGATGCAGATCGGGGGCCAGGAATCGGAGGTGACCTCGGCCCATGTGCCGTCTTCGTCGACGGCGACCTTCCAGTCGAGGAGCTTTCCGTAGAACTGCCCGAGTTCGGCGGCGTCGGGAGCATCGAGCACGACAACGGGCTGCTTTGCGATAGCCATGCACTCGAGTCTACGCCGTGAGGCGCACAGAGCGAAGGATCCGGCGGAGGTGGCGTAGGATTGTTGAGCAGATCCACCGATGCCGTCGAGCGCAGCCGCACCGGTACCCCACCAGCGAAGGTTCGCAATGAGTTCTCACGTCCTGCCCACCGTCGATGAACCGGCGGTCTACATCATCCATGACAATCCCGACTGGATCACCCCATTCACGGACGCCCTCGACCGCCTCGGCGTGCGTCATGTCGAATGGCTGCTGCCCGAGACGAGGATCGACCTCACGTCCGCGCCCCCTGCCGGGCTCTTCTGGTCGCGCCTGTCGGCCTCGGCGCACACGCGCACGGACCCGCATGTGACCGACTACGGCCGAGCGGTCCTCGACTGGCTCGCCGCGGCCGGGCGTCGCGTCATCAACGGTCGCGGGGTCTTCGAACTCGAGGTCAGCAAGATCCGTCAGCACGGTGCGCTGACCGGGCACGGCTTCGACGCGCCGCGGACTGCGGCGGCGTTCGGCAGCCGAGCGCTGGTCGAGGCGGCTCGGGACTTCACGCCGCCGTTCATCACCAAGCACAATCAGGGCGGCAAGGGCCTCGGTGTGCGTCGCTTCGACTCCCATGCCGAGCTCGAGTCCGCAGCCGATGACTTCGGCCCCGGCGGTGCGAACGAACCGATCGACGGCATCAGCCTCATCCAGGAGTACGTGCAGCCGGCCCAGCCATTCATCACCCGCGCCGAGTTCATCGGCGGCCGCTTCCACTATGCGGTCCGCGTCGACATCTCCGACGGCTCCTTCGAACTGTGCCCTGCCGATGCCTGCGAGATCCCACGCACCGGGGCCGGATCCGGTGCCGCAGCCGCCCCGTTCGCCCGGCGCGAGGAGATCACCGCCTCGACCCCGCTCGTCGGCCACCTCGAGGAGCTGTTGAACGATCTGGGGATCGCCATCGCCGGTGTCGAGTTCATCGAGACCGCCGACGGCCGCCGGGTCGTCTACGACATCAACACGAACACGAACTACAACCCCGCCGTCGAAGCCGCCGAACAGCTGGCCGGACGATCACCGGCCGTCGACCGGATCGCTGCGTACGTGGCCGGTCAGCTCGCCGAGGCGGCCCCACAGACCTCGCCCCTCGCCGGATCCGCTTCCCGGTGAGCACCGGCGAAGGGAGCGCACTCCCCTAGACTGACCACATGAGCGCTGAGGTTGATGCAGTCGTCGTCGGTTCCGGACCCAACGGCTTGGCTGCCGCAGTGACCCTGGCCCGCGCCGGACTCTCGGTGCAGGTCTTCGAGGCTCAGCCCACCATCGGCGGGGGTGCTCGCACCCTCGACCTGGGAGTGGCGCCGGGCATCACCCACGACGTCTGCTCGGCCGTCCACCCACTGGCCATCGCCAGCCCCTTCTTCGTCGACTTCGATCTGCGTGCTCGCGGAATGGAGCTGACCACCCCCGAGATCTCCTACGCCCAGCCCCTCGACGGGAAGCCGGCCGCGCTGGCATTCCGCGATCTCGAGACCACGGTCGACCACCTCGGCGAGGCCGGGCCGGAATGGCGGCGATTCTTCGCCCCTCTGCTCGACCGGATCGACGATTCCGTGTGGCTGTCCCTGGGCGACAAACGCTCCGTGCCCGAGACGCTGCGCGACATGCCCGGAATCGCGAACGTCGTGAAGTTCGGTCTGCGTCTGCTCAGCCAGGCCGGCCCCGCGTGGAACATTCCCCTGTCCCACGAATCGACCCAGGCCCTGTTCACCGGCGTCGCCGCACACGCGATCGGCGGACTGCCGGCCATGGGGACCTCGGCCACGGCCACGATGCTGTCCACGCTCGCCCATGCCGTGGGCTGGCCGTCCCCCGTCGGCGGCTCCCAGGCCATCATCGACGAACTCGTCGCCGACCTCGAGGCCCACGGCGGATCCGTGACCGCGAATGCGCGCATCGATCACGTCTCCGACCTCCCCGCCGCCGGAGCCTATCTGCTCGACACCTCGGCACTGAACGCCGCGCAGATCTTCTCCGGGCTCCTGCCGTCCCAGGTCGACCGCTCGCTGCGACGGTTCAAACACGGCAATGCCGCGGCCAAGGTCGATTTCGTCCTCGACGGTCCGGTGCCCTGGGCCGATCCCGAAGTCCGGCGCGCCGGCACGATCCACGTCGGCGGAACACGCGCCCAGATGGCCGCCGCCGAGGCGCAGGTGATGGACGGACGCATGCCCGCCGACCCCGTGTGCCTCGTCTCCGACCCGACCGTCTTCGACCCCTCACGTGAGGTGGGCGGGCTGCGACCGCTGTGGGCGTATGCGCATGTGCCCTTCGACTGCCCGCTCGACCCGACCGAGTACATCACCGGGCAGATCGAACGCTTCGCCCCCGGATTCCGCGACACCGTCGTGGCCTCGAACTCCATTCCGGCCTCGCAGATGGCCGCGCACAATCAGAACTACATCGGCGGGGACATCGCCACCGGCGTCGTCTCCTTCTACCGCATGATGGCTCGGCCGCGTCTGAGCTGGGACAACTACAGCCTCGGCGTGCCCGGAGCGTTCCTGTGCTCGTCGGCGACCCCACCGGCCCCCGGCGTCCACGGGATGAACGGCTGGTTCGCCGCCCGGCGCGCGCTCAAGACCCGGTTCGGGATCGACCAGGCGCCGAGCTTGGCTCCGGGCGACTGAGTCCGGCTCCGGGGCCCGCGCCCGCTCCTGCGACTCCGCCCGCCGCGTCACTGATCGAATCGGACACAGATTGTCGGGCGGTGGGCGCGTCCGGGACGGAAACATGGTTGAGCGAAGGGAGACACCGTGATCGCCGAACTCAACACGCTCATCGACATCATCGAATCGCGCCTGTCCGGGCAGGCTAACCCCGCCCACCCGATGGCGGGCTCTTCCGTCGATGTCGGTGAACTGGCACGAGAGCTCGGCACCACCGAGTACCATCTGCGGCGGATGTTCTCATCACTGGCGGGGATGCCCCTGTCCGATTACGTCCGCCGACGTCGCATGAGCGTCGCCGCCGGCGATGTCATCGGCGGTGAGGATCTGCTGAGCGTGGCCGTGCGGTACGGCTACGGTTCGACCGAGGCCTTCGGCCGAGCCTTCCGCTCGGTCCACGGGGCAGGTCCGTCCCAGGTGCGGCGAAACGGCGGTCCCCTTCGCAGTCAACCGAAGCTCAGGCTGCGCCTGACGATCGAAGGGAGTTCATCAATGGACACTCGCATCACCAACCGACCGGCCTTCTCACTCATCGGTCACGCCACACGCGTGCCTCTCATCTACGAGGGAGAGAACCCGCATATCCGCGAACTCGTGGACTCTCTGCCGGCGAGCGAGCACACACGTCTCAAGTCGCTGTCGGCCACCGATCCTGCCGGGCTCCTGCAGGTCACCGCCGATGTCGACCCGGACTATCGGGAAGGGAGCGAACTCACGTACCTGCACGGCGTCGCGGTCTCGGCCACCGCCGAGGTGCCGGACGACCTCGACGTCATCGCGGTCGATGCGGGCTCTTGGGCGGTCTTCACGACGTCTGGCCCGTACCCCGCGGCCCTGCAGGAGACATGGGCCGCGACCGCGGCCGAATGGTTCCCTGCGAACCCCTGGCGGCTGCGCCCCGGCCCGTCGATCGTGTCGATCATCGACCGGGCCGAGGATTTCAGCACTGCGACGACGGAGCTGTGGCTGCCCGTCGAGGGTGAGTGACAGTCGCATCGGCCGACGTCCCCGCGGGGACGTCGGCCGGACCGTCCGCGGGGAGGCCGGTCGACAGCAGCCCGGCCCCCTTCGACACGATCCTCAGTTCGGTCGAGCACGTCACCGCCGACCGGAGTCGCGACCACCCGCTGGGTCGTGGCGGTGATGCGGCCGGACGCCGCCGCGCATGGCGGTCACCCGCGTGCTTCAGGCGCTGCGAAGCGACCGGGGACCAGCCTCTCCAGAGGCAGGAACGCCGCCCAGCAGATGACCGTCGGCAGGAAGTGGATGCCCAGCGCCAGGTAGGTCATGAGGTGGAAGAGGCAGAAGAAGGCCACGACCCCGTAGAGCCACTTGCCCTTGAGGAACAGCGCGATCGGCGAGAGGAATTCGAAGACCAGCGTCGCCCATTGGGCGGCGATGAGCAGTCCCGGCATCTCGAGGAACGGTTTCGACCATTCGGCACCGCGGCGCATGAGCGCCCAGATGATCACGGCGCCGTTGCCCCAGTGGGCGATGTTGCCCGAGGCGATCCACTTCATCAGCACCGAGTAGAAGTACGTGAGCACGACCGAGATCTGGACGACGCGCAGAGCCCACCCCGCCCGCGCCGAGGTGGCCTCGACGTCCCTGAACCGGGCCGCTCCGACCGTCGGCAGGACGAAGGCGGCGATGACCAGCGCCATGTGATCGTGGGCGACATACCCATAGCCCTGGGTGTAGAACATCCAGGCTCCGAAGGACAGCGCCGCCGCCCAGCCGCTGAGGCGCTGGA
>DWZN01000205.1 GCA_019117545.1 Candidatus Brevibacterium intestinavium | reverse complement strand
GACTTCGACTCCGACGCCGAGGTGCGCTTCACCTCGCTCGATGCCTTCCTGCCCGAGGTGCTGGAGGACACCCCCGACCCGGCCGAGGACGCCGGGGAGTCCCGTCCGCGAGTGACCGTCAAGATCGACGTCGAAGGCGGCGAGAACGACGTCTTGGCCCACGGGCGGGAATTCCTCGACACGCTGCGCCCGGACATCCTCTGCGAGGTCCTCGAGGACCGGGCGAAACCGGCCGAACTCATGGGCCACCTCGGCGGGTGCGGCTATCACTACTATCTCGTCGGGGAGGACCGGCTGTTCGCGCGCAAGACGATCAGACCCGATGCGCATCTGCGCGATTGGCTGTTCACGACGAGGTCCCCGACCCAGATGCGCGAGGCCGGGTACCCCGTGCAGTGACGACTGCCGGCGGTGTCAGCCCTGCAGCTGGTCGGCGATGAGCGCGGCCAGCAGCGCCGTCCGCGGGGCGATCTCGGCGATGACGGCATGCTCGTGTTCGGCGTGGGCACCGTCACCGACGGCGCCGAGGCCGTCGAGGGTGGGAATGCCGTCACCGGCGGTGAAGTTGCCGTCCGAGGCCCCGCCGACGGACACGCCCTCCGGGGCGGGCAGTCCCATCTCAGCCGCCAACGAGGTGGCCCGAGCGAACAGTGCCGCCGACTGCTCCGGTTCGAACGGGGGACGGTTGATCCCACCGAGCACCGTGGTCGTCGAGCCCTCCACCTGAGGATTCTCCGCCAAGGCACGGATCTGTTCGTCGACACGGTCGAGTTCGGCGGCAGTGCGCGCCCGCACGTCGATGTCGACGCGGGCCTCGGCGGGCACGGTGTTCGAGGTCGTGCCCGCACTGATCACGGTCGGCACCACCGTCGTGCCGGCTGATGCATCGGCGAGGGCCGCCACCTGCGGCAGAGTCAGGGCCAGGGCCATGCCCGCGTTGATCCCCTTCTCCGGCTCGAGCCCGGCATGGGAGGCCCTGCCCGAGAAGACGAGGACGTAGTTGCTCGTGCCCTTGCGCTCGAGCTTGAGCGCACCGCCGGCGCTCGCCTCCATGACGAACACGGCGCTCGCCTCGGCCGCCTCGGCGCGGATGAGCTCGGAGGAGGACAGGGAGCCGATCTCCTCATCGCCGGTGACGAGGATCGACAGGCCCTCGAGGCCAGCCTCGCCGAGGTGGTCGCGCAGGATCGCGGTCGCGTGCACACTCATGATCGCCCCGGTGAGCATGTCGAAGCTGCCCGGCCCGCGCAGGATGCCGTCGTCGGTGGAGAAGGGGATGCGCTCGAGCGTTCCGTGCGGCCACACCGTGTCCTGGTGGTTGAGGAGGACGACGCGGGCCGGGCCGGTCCCGAAGCGCAGGCGCAGATGGGTGGTGCCCTCGATCTCGAGCAGCTCGGCTTCGGCCCCGAGGCGCTCGCGCAGCAGTGCGGCGAAGTCCCGTGCGCCGGCGGCGACGGCTTCTCTGTCGCTCGACGGGGTCTCGGTCGAGATCACGCGCTCGATATCGGCGAGGATGTCGGGCAGACGCTCGGAGGCCTGTCGTACGAGGTGGGAGGGCTGCAGGTCGGTCGATGTCGGTGAGGTCATGGCCCGAGTCTACGGAGGATTGGCCCATCGGGGCCGGGCCGTCCGGATGGTGCGACCGCGATTGCAGCCGAAGAAGAGACCGGAGAGAACCGCGCGCAAACCCCGCCGTCTGTGGTTTGCTTGTCCTATGGGTGAGGAAGTCAACTCGAAGCGGTACACGCCGGAGGAGCGCACACTGTATCGGGAGAAGCTCGCGGAGAACCTCGAGCTGTTCGATACCTACCTCCGCCATGCGGAATTCAAATCCGCAGGCACCATCGGGCTCGAACTCGAGCTCAACCTCGTCGACGGTGAGAACCAGCCGAGCCTGCGCAACAAGGATGTGCTCGCCCGCCTCGACGAGGAATACCAGTCGGAGATCGGCGGATTCAACCTCGAGCTCAACCATCCGGTGCTGCAGGTCGCCGGGCGCGGGCTGAAGACGCTCGAGGCCGGCGTCGCCCATCGCTTGGAGAGGGTCCAGCGGGCCGCCGAGGCGGACGGGCTCAAGGCGGTGTCGATCGGGACCCTGCCGACGCTGACCACGCGGTTCCTCACCGACGAGAAGTGGATGACCGAGGAGAACCGCTACGAGGCGCTGAGCAACTCGATCGTCGACGCGCGGGGAGAGTACGTGCAGATCGAGCTCGGTCGCGACGAACGGTATGCGGCGGAGTTCGCAGATATCGCCCCCGAGTCCTCGTGCACGTCGATGCAGCTGCACCTGCAGGTGGCGCCGAACAGGTTCGCCGATGCGTGGAACGCCTCGCAGGCGATCGCCGGCGCACAGGTGGCGATGGCAGCGAATTCGCCGCTGTTCGTCGGCCGCAGGCTGTGGCACGAATCCAGGATCCCGGTGTTCTCGCAGTCCATCGACACCCGCACTCCGGAGCTGGTCAACCAGGGTGTGCGCCCGCGTGTGTGGTTCGGCGAGCGCTGGATCACCAGCGTGTTCGATCTGTTCGAGGAGAACGTCCGCTACTTCCCGCCGCTGCTGCCCGAGATCAAGGACTTCGTCGAGTTCCGTGCCGCCGACGCGCCGAAGCTGTTCGAACTCAACCTGCACAACGGCACGGTGTGGCGGTGGAACCGTCCGATCTACAACTCCGGTGACAGCGGCGCACACATCCGTGTGGAGAATCGCCTGCTGCCGGCCGGGCCGACCCCGGTCGACATGGTCGCCGACGCCGCCTTCTACTACGGCCTGGCCGAATTCCTCGTCGGAGAGAACCGCCCCGTGTGGTCGCGGATGTCCTTCGCCGAGGCGGAGGAGAACTTCAACGCCTGCGCCAAGGACGGAATCGAGGCGCGAGTGACCTGGCCGAAGATCGGACGGATCGGCGTGGCCGACCTCGTCACCGATGTGCTCGCACCGCAGGCCAGGCGCGGGCTGGCCCGGCTGAACATCGACAAGGACGTCATCGACGAGTACATGTCGATCATCGAGGGCCGGGCGGCCAGCCGCATCAATGGGGCGACCTGGCAGCTGCGGACGCTCGAGAGTCTCGCGCCGGGCAGCCGCCCGGATTCGTCGGAACGCAGCGAGGGCCTCAAAGCGATGATGGACGCCTATCTGGCCAACCAGATCTCGGGCGCACCCGTCCACACCTGGCAGGTTCCGTCCTAGGCGGGACGCCCGCCTGGGTCTCGGCCCGCTCGATTGGGTCTCGGCTTGCTCGACTGCTTCCTGCGGGTGGATCCACCACGATCTCGTGCTGGATTTCGAAGTGGATCCACCCGCAGGAGACATCTCGGGACTGGGGCGCCTCTGTCCCTCAGGCGGCGGACCAGCAGGTCAGAGGCGCTCGATTTCGACGAAGACGACATCGTCGGTGCCGTCGGGGTTCGAGATCTCGTGCTCGGCTCCGGCCGCTCGTGTGTAGCTGACACCGGCCTTGAGGTCGGCGACCGTCGAGCTGCCGTCGGCATTGCGCACGTGCATCGAATCGGTGACCATCGGGACGACGACATACTCATAGTCATGGCGGTGCATGGGGATGACGCCGTCGGGTTCGATCGTCCACCGCGTGACCCGGAAGATGCCGTTGTCGAGCTGGACCTCACTGGTCGAGCCTGTGTTCTCAGCGTTCATCGCTTCGCTCCTTCGCCGATCGTGCGCTGTTCGTCTCACCATAGCCACCAACGCCGCGCTCGCCCAGCCCTGACCCGCGCCCACCCGCCCGGCTCGCGCGCCCGCGTCGGCGGAGGCCCTGCGCCCACATCTGCTGCAGCGATGCGTCCACCTCTGCTCGCCGCCGGCGCTCTTCGACCCTTCCGTGACCCACTGCACCCCTGCGGACGGGTGACTACTACGATGAGGGCTATGCGCTACCCACCCGCTGATCTCGCCGACGTCGACGATGACATCCGCGCCCAGATCCTCGAAGTGGCCGACAAGTCCGGCTTCGTCCCCAACGTCTTCCTCGCCCTGGCCCGCCGACCGGCCGAGTTCCGCGCCTTCTTCGCCTACTATGACGCGCTCATGGAGAAGGAGTCCGGGAACCTGACCAAGGCCGACCGAGAGATGATCGTCGTGGCCACCTCGGCGATCAACAGATGCCTCTACTGCGTGGTCGCGCACGGGGCGATGCTGCGGATCTTCCAGAAGGACCCCTATATCGCCGATGTGGTGGCCACGAACTACCGCCAGGCCGACATCAGCGCCCGTCAGAGAGCGATGCTCGACTTCGCCGTCAAGGTCTGCGAGGAGCCGTGGGCCGTCGACGAGAGCGACCACGCCGAGCTGGCCGAACACGGATTCGACGACGAAGACGCCTGGGACATCGCCGCGATCACGGGGTTCTTCGGCCTGTCCAACCGCATGGCCCACATCTCCGGGATGATCCCGAATCCGGAGTTCCACCTGCTCGGCCGCGTGCCGCACGAGAAGAAGTGAGACGATGACTGCCCACACCCCTGTCGCCTCCGCCCGATCCGGCCTCGTCAGGCCCTTTGCCGCGATGGGCATCGTCGCCGAGGTCGGACGGATGCAGCGAGCCGGTCGCAACACCATCGCCATGTGCCTGGGCGAACCGACCCAAGGAGCTCCCACGCCCGTGCTGCGCCGGGCCGCCGAAGTCACCCGGGACGGAACCGGCCTCGGGTACTCACCGATCTTCGGCATCCCCGAACTGCGGGAGGCGATCGCCGGACACTATCGGAACTGGTACGGCCTGACGGTCCCGCCCGAGCGCATCGCAGTGACCACAGGATCCTCGGGCGCCTTCCAGACGACGTTCCTCACCTGCTTCGACGTCGGCGACCGAGTGGCCCTGGCCCGGCCCGGCTACGGAGCGTACAAGAACATCCTCGCCGCACTCGGCTGCGAGGTCGTCGAACTCGACTGCGGCCCGGACGAGGGCTTCCAGCCCACCGTCGAACTGCTCGAGGAAGCTCACGCCCAGGCCTCGCTGAAGGGCCTCATGCTCGCTTCACCGGCGAACCCGACGGGAACGATGATCGGCGCCGAGGCGCTCGGGGAGCTCGTGGACTGGTGTCGTGAGCACGGGGTGCAGGTGATCTCCGACGAGATCTACCACGGCATCAGCTACATCGGCACCCGCGGAGAATGCGCCCTGGCCCACGACGACGATGCGATCGTCATCTCGTCGTTCTCCAAGTACTGGGGCATGACGGGCTGGCGCCTCGGCTGGGCGATCCTGCCCGAGCCGCTGGTGGCGCCGGCGCAGAACGTCACGGGCAACCTGTCTCTGTGCGCCCCGGTCCCGGCCCAGTACGCGGCAGTGGCGGGGTTCACCGAGGAGTCCTATGCCGAATGCGAAGCGGCCGTGGCCTCCTTCGCCGGTGCTCGCGAGCACGTGCTCTCGGCCAGCCGCGATCTGGGCTTCGGCGAGATGGCTCCGCCCGACGGCGCCTTCTACATGTATACGAAGATCGACGAGATCCTGGACCGCGCCGGCCTCGAGACCTCCGGCCAGTGGTGTGAGCAGGTGCTCGACGCCACGGGCGTCGCGCTGGCCCCGGGCGATGATTTCGATTCCGTCGACGGCTCCCGAGCGGTGCGCCTGTCGCTGGCCGTCGGGGCCGATCGCACCGCCGAGGCCATCGACCGCATCCTCGACTGGTTGGAATGAGCCCCGCCGAGGCGAACGGGGGCCGGTCGAGCCCCGCTCCGCAGGCCCTGCCGGTCCTCGGCGTCATCGTGGCCGCAGTCCTGCTCGGATCGGCCGGACTGTTCGTCATCCTCGCCGGGGCGACCGCCCCCACCGCCGCATTCCTCCGGTGCTGGATCGCCGTGGCCGTCCTGGCGCCCTTGGCCGTGCGCGAGATCCGCCGGCACGGGGCGGTGCCGCCCAAGGCCCTCATCATCGCCGCAATCTCGGGAGCGGCCCTGGGGTTGGACTATGTGCTCTGGGCCCAGAGTGTGCTCGACGCCGGGCTCGGAGTCTCCACCGTGCTCATCAGCGTCCAGGTCATCGTGTTCCCCGCCCTCGTGTGGATCTTCGGCGGCAGCCGTCCCGGGTGGCTGTTCATCGGCTGCGTGCCGGTCATGATCATCGGCATGCTGCTGACCGGGGGAGTGTTCGGCGCCGATGAGACGGCGGCGAACCCGACTCGGGGAGCGATCTTCGGTGTCCTCTCCGGTGTCCTCTACGGCGTCTACATCTTCGGCATCCACCATTGCCGCCGCCTGGCTCCGCAGTTCGTCGTCGCCCCCGTCGAGATCGGCACCGTCGCGGCCGGGGTGATGACGGCGGTGGCCGGTCTGGGCCTCGGCGGTCTCGACTTCGACCTCGGCTGGGACGGCTGGGCGTGGATGATCGCTCTGGCCGTCTGCGGCCAGGCGCTGTCCTGGGTGCTGCTGAGCATCTCGAGCCCGCTCGTGCCCGTCCCCACGACCGCGGCCCTGATGCTGCTGCAGCCGCTGTCGGCCGTGGTGCTCGGATCGCTCATCGCCGGTGAACGGCTGCAGCCGGCCCAATGGGTGGGGGCAGTGCTGGTCGCCGTGATCGTGTGGGTCGTCGGCGGAGGTCCGGAGGCTCTGATCCGGAGCCGCCGGCGCTGAGCCGGAGGCACCGAACCGGGACCGGGCGGGCTGAAACACTGTGGTTCGCCCCGGCCGGCCGCCTCGGCGAGGTCAGTGCTCGTGGGCCTCGATCGTGTGGGCGATGGCATCGAGGATGATGTGGGCGACGTGGTCGTCCTTGAGTGAGTAGTACGCTTCGCGGCCGATCCGATTGACCCCGACGAGGTGGAGGCCGCGGAGGAACTTCAGGTGCTGGGACACCAGCGGTTGGGACAGACCGGTCGAATCGACGATGTGCGTCACCGTCGCCTCACCATGGGTGAGGACGAGCAGCATCTTCAGTCGTGAGGGCGTGGCCAATGCCTTGAAGAGGTCGGCGGTCTCGGTGATGGCCTCGAGGTTGTCCTCGGGATTGAGCAGGAGCTGCTCGACCTCGTCGTCGACTTGTTCGGAATCGGGAGTGGACGCCATGAGTGCAGATTACCGGACAATCGGCCGGGACCCACCGACGCCGGACCCGAGTGAGGCCGGACCCGAGTGAGGCCGGGATCGAGGTCGCAGTGGTTCAGTCGAGGGCTTCGACGTCGGTCTGCGAACCGAGGAGGTCGTCGGCGAGCGTCTCCCACTGCTCGTAGGCGTCGGGCAGGGCCGAGCGCTGCACCGACTGTGCCGCTTCGGTCGGTGACATCGTGGTCCAGCCCTCGATCTGGTCGAGTCCGGGATTCTCGACCTCGGGATTGATGCCGTAGAACGCCTTCGCAGCGTAGATGGGATCGGCCAGCTTCTCCGGTTCGCCCCAGCCCTGAGACGGCCGCTGCTGGAACAGGCCGACCGAATCGCGGTCACCGGAGTCGAGGTTGCGCAGCGAGGACTCCTGCAGTGCGGTCATGAGGGCGATGCGGATCGCCCGGTCCTCGAAGTCGCCGCCGCGGCCGACGCCGATGATGAGGCGGGCGTTGTCGATCTGCTGCTGACTGAGCTGGTTGACCGAAGCCATCTGCATCTGCCTGATCTTCGTGGAACCGAATGAGAACGGTGCATTGACGATGATGACAGCCGCCACGACCAGTGCCATCACAGCTGCTCCGAGCCCGAGCAGGGCACCAACGAGCACGGACCGGCGGCTCCTGCGGTGTCGAGTCGGTTGAGGCATGAATATAACGATAATGCAACAAACTGA
>DWZN01000204.1 GCA_019117545.1 Candidatus Brevibacterium intestinavium | reverse complement strand
GATTGCAATCTTGATCGAGTGCAAGAAGGTCGGCGAGCCGCTCAGTCTTGAAAACGCCGCACAGCTGTTCCGCTACTTCACCGTGACAACTGCACGCATCGCGATACTGACAAACGGCAACGACTACCGGTTCTACACAGATCTGGACGCTCCGAACAAAATGGATTCGCAGCCGTTCTTGGAACTGCAATTGGAAGATCTTGACAGCAGTCTCTTCCCTGAGCTTGAAAAGCTCCGCAAATCGAACTTCGATCTTGAATCCGTTCTGTCAGCCGCTGAAGAACTCAAATATGTGTCGGCGGCGAAAAGGGAGTTCGTCGCTGAGTCGCGAGAGCTCTCCTACGATATGGCGAGTGTGTTTCTCCCGAGGATCTACAGTGGGCGCTTGACGGCGAAGGTCCGCGAACAGCTCACTCCCTTGGTAGCGAAAGGCTACGCCCAATTTATCTCCGACCAGGTCAACTATCGACTCCAGACAGCCTTGGGCGGCTCTCAGCGCTTCGAAGCATCTCCGTCTTCGAATGAAGAGGATGAGACGCTTGCTGAGCCATCGGCATCAAGAGACAGCGATGTTGTGACCACTGTCGACGAGATTCAAGGGCATCTGATCGTTCGCGCAATCTTGAGCCGAGAATACGACCCGACCCGAATCACGATGAGGGACACGAAGTCCTACTGCGGGATCCTGATGGACGATAACAATAGAAAGCCGATCTGTCGGTTCCATTTCGACAACCCGGACAACCTGAGAATAGGGCTGTTGGACGAAAACAAGAACGCCACTCTCCACCATCTCAATGGTCTGCCGGAGATCTACCAGCACACTGACGCGCTGCTCGAGGCTGCAGCCCGGTACGCCTGATCCGTATCCGATCCCCGGCAGTCGACGTCGAATCGGCTGCCGGGGATGAACGTGTGGCTGGGGGCGGCGGTCGGGCCCGCAGCCTCACGAGTTCACACGGATGACTTCCTCTTGATAGGGCGCGATGACGTCGGGGGAGATCCGCAGGTCGAGGACCAGGAACCTCCGGTCCTCGACGGGGGTGGCCTTCCAGTCCTCGACGACGTCGAGATCGGCCAGGGTCCTGACGACGACGCCCTGGCCGCCGGCGGCCGTGCCCAGTGCCGCGAAATCGATCTCGTCGATGAGCATAGGGGTCTTGTCCAGTCCTTTGAGCCCGTAGAGGTTGACCTCGGCACCATAGGCGGCATCGTTGAAGACCACGGCGATGCCCCGCCCGGCAGCCGAGCGGATCGCGGTGTCGAGATCCGACAGGGCCATGGCCCCGCCGCCGTCGCCGGTGGTGAGCACGATCGTCGAGTCCTGGTTCGCGCGGGCCGCCCCGGCCACGCTGTGCCAGCCGAGCCCGATCGATTGGAAGGCCGTGCCGACCATCGCCATCCGGTCCGGGGCGCTGGGCTCCCAGAACATGTTCGCCCAGGCGATGAAATGTCCGCCGTCGGAGACGACGACGCGATCGGACGGCAGCAGTTCGCCGAGGCGTGCTGCCGCCGCACGCGGATCGAGTCGACCGTCGGAGGCGAATTCGGTTCCGGCCTCATAGGCCCGGTCGGCCGCGGTGTCGACGGTCTCGCGCCAGGGGCCGGAACCGCGGGAGTCCGGCTCCGGTGCACATGTGCGGAGACGTGACACGAGCTGCCCGGCGGCGAGTCTGGCGTCCGAGCGGATGAAGCCGCCGACTCGGGAGTTCGTGGCGCGGTCGTCGGTGTCGACCTGCCAGACGGAGGTCGAAGGGTGGAAGAGCTCGCCGAAACGCATGGTGAACTGATTGAGAGAGGCACCGAAGACGACGGCGACATCGGCCTGCCGAATCCTCTCCATCGCAGCCGGAGCGCCGAACCCGCCGGCGACTCCGAGGTCGAATTCGGACTCCGGGAAGAGGTTGCGGCCCAGAGCCGTCGTCGCGGTCAGGGCACCTGTGGCGGCAGCGAGTTCGCCGAGTTCGGTCGTGGCTCCGGCCAGCCAGGCGCCGCGGCCGGCGAGGAGGAGCGGACGCTTCGCCGCGGAGAGCTCCTCTGCCAGACGGTCGAGCGAGACCTGGGCGAATTCGGAGTCCGGAGCCAGGGGAGCGGCCTCTGCCGGGCCGGGGACCTCGGGGATGGTGCCGATGTCGACGGTGGCGACATCGTAGGGGATCGCCAGCACCACCGGCACACGATAGGTCAGAGCATGCTCGATGGCGGTCACGGTCGCCGCCGCGGCATCGACGCGGCCGACGGTGTAGGTGCGCACGCCCACGGCCGAGGCCATCGCGATCTGGTCGACGTCCCACGGCCGCGGTCCCGAGGTCGGTTCGTCCCCGACGACGAGGACGAGCGGGACGTTGGCCTGGGCCGCCTCGGCGAGGGCGGTGAGGGTGTTGGTGAACCCGGCACCGTAGGTCGTCGTCGCGGCTGCGATCCGGCCCGAGGTGCGGAAGTGGGCATCAGCGGCGACGACGGCACCGGCTTCGTGGCGCACCGGTGTGTAGTTCGCCGAGGTGGAGGTGAGGAGGGCGTCGAGGAAGTATGCGTTCCCGTTGCCCATGAGTCCGAAGACCTCGGTGATGTGTGCGGTCAGCGTGTGGGCGACATGTGCCGAGGTGTGAGCCATGCGAGTCCTTTCGCGAATGAGATATGGAAGAAACGATCCATATATGTCTCACTCGCGGGCGACCGCGGCTTCGCACCCCTTTTTCGGGCACCGGCGAAACGGCATCAACCGGATCTGTCGTCGATGCCGGCCTGACTCTTCGAATATAGACGACCCGCGCACCTGCGGCAAAGTCCGCGGCCCCGGTGTCAGCGGCTCAACCGCTCCTTCCATGCGGCCATGATCGCCGGATCCGTCGGCTTCGAGACCAGGGAACCGATGACGTAGCCCAGCAGCGAGGCGATGAGGCCGAGGTAAATCGCCTCGTTCGCATAGATGTCGATGACGATCATGATCACGATCGTGGTCACCGCGCCGAGGATCATCCCGGCCATGACGCCGACGATCGTGCCGCGACGGAAGATCAGACCGCCGAGGATGGGGATGAACAGGCCCGCCACCAGCAGGTTGTAGGCCACGGTCAGGGCCTCGACGACGCTGGGCATGATCATGGCGAGAACCAGCGTGACGACGCCGAGGACGATGAGGTAGATGCGCGAATCGCGGACCTCATCACCGGTCTCGCGGACCAGGGACCGCACCAGCGTCGACTTCGCCCCGCCTTCCGAGCTGCCGTCCGGGCCCGGGTGCTCGGTCGTGGTCTCGGGCAGGATGTCCTTGCGGGCCAGGATCGGTTCGACGATGTCCTGTCGGCACACGGTCGAGGCCGCCATGAGCGATCCCGAGGCCGTGGACATCATGGCCGCCAGGGCCGCGGCGAGGACGAATCCGCCCAGAAGCGGTGACATCGCGGCGTCGACGACGGCGACGAACACATCGTCCTGAACCTCGATGCCGGGCACGATCTTCGTCGCCGCCATGCCGATGAGCGCTCCGGCGACGGCGTAGGCCAGGCAGTACACGCCGGCCGAGAACCCGCCCCAACGCGCCACGCCGGGGCTGCGAGCGGTGAACACGCGCTGCCAGATGTCCTGACCGATGAGCAGACCGAGGGTGTAGATGAGGATGTAGCCGAGGATCGCCTGCCAGCCGATGCCCACCGGACTGGTGTGTTCGGCCGGCAGTCCGGAGAACAGCTCGCCCAGGCCGCCGGACTTCGAGAGCACGACGGGCAGCATGATGAGGAAGATGCCGATCGTCTGGATGAAGAACTGGACGAAGTCCGTCAACGTGATCGACCACATGCCGCCGAGCATCGAATAGAGGATGACGATGCCGCCGCCGATGAGCACCGACCAGAACTTGCTGAGGTCGAACAGGGCGTGGAACACGGTCGCATAGGCCACCGTCGACGTCGTCGAGATCATCAGGCCGTAGGCGGTCATGATCGCCCCGGACACGAACCGCGAGCCCTTCCCATAGCGGAGTTCGAGCATCTGCGAGACCGTGTAGATCTCGAGTCGCTGGATTCGGGGAGCGAAGAACAGGGACAGGGCGATGATGCCGAGCCCGATCGCGAACACCAGCCACATGCCCGACAGCCCGGAGGTGTAGCCGAGGCCGACGCCTCCGATCGTCGATGCCCCGCCGAGGACGACGGCCGACATCGTGCCCGTGTAGAGCAGTCCGCCGAGGCGGCGTCCGGCAACGAGGAAGTCCTCCTGGTCATTAGCCTTGAACCGGCCCCAGATTCCGAATCCCACCATCGCGGCGAGATAGATGATCACTACTAAGGAGTCCACAGCGACCCTCTCTGTCAGTCAGGCCTCAGGAGCCTGCGGTGATGTGAATGGCAGTGGGCACTCGGCGTTCGAGTGCGGCGGCGACGGCCCCGGGCAGGGCCTCGTCGATGTCCGCCTCGGCGATCCTCACCCCGGCCCCGCCCATAGACTCGCCGAGCCGCGCGAAGTCGGGGCGGGCCAGGCGGACGGCGAAGGGTTCGATGTCCCGCTCGACCATCTGGCCCTCGATCTCCGCGTAGCCGCCGTTGTCGACGATGACGAAGGGGATGCCCAGGCCCAGCTCAGTGGCCGTCATGAGCTCCTGGACGGAGAACATGGCGGCCCCGTCGCCGAGGACGCATGCGACGGGACGGTCGACGTCGGCGACCTTCGCCCCGAGTGCGGCGGGGATGCCGTAGCCCAAGGTGGCGAAGCCGGGCATGTAGAGCAGCTGGTCGGGTGTGGACGCGGACAGGGCGTGCACAGTCCCGTCGTAGGTCACCTGTGAGGAGTCGCCGGCGATGACGACGTTCGGGCCAGCCCCCTGCTCGACCAATCGAGTGACCCTGGCGCCGATCGAGTCGAAGTCGAAGTCGGTGCCCCAGCCCTGACGGATCCGTGCGGTGCGCTCGCCTCCGTTCGCCCGCGCCGAGGTGATCCTGGCCGGATCATCGGAGGCGAAGGTCACGTGCGCAGACGAGGCCCGGTCGGTTTCGAGTGCGGCCATGACCGCGGTGAGGAACTCGGAGGCATCGGCGCAGGCGAGGATGTCCCCGGGCAGGTTCTTGTTCAGCTGGTCAGGATCGATATCGCAGCGGATGACGCGTTGGCCCGCGGCCTCGTCACGCACCCCGACGGCCGACTGCGCACCGATGAGTCCGCCCCACAGATCGGAGTCGGCGAGTTCGGAACCGAGCACGATGAGCACATCGGCGGCAGCGGACTCGGCCTGCACACTGGGGAAGCGGACATTGGACCCGAGTGAGAGCGGATGGTCCTCAGGCAGAATGCCTTTGCCGTTGGCCGTCGTCGCCAGCGGAGAATCGATGAGCTCGACGAACCGCTCGACTTCCGCACGGGCTCGGCGGGCACCGCCGCCGGCGATGACGAGGGGGCGGGTGGCCGCGGCGATCGCCTCGGCGGCCCGGGAGACGACATGGTCATCGAGGCCGGGACGGCGACCGGCGAACGGGGTCGGCACGCTGCCGTTCCACGCGCCCTCGAGCACATCGAGCGGGACCTCGATGTGGACGGGTCCGGGCCGGGCCGAGGAGAACATGGCGAAGGCCTCGGCGACCGCCTGTGCCGCGCCTTCGGCCGTGCGGGTGCGCTGGGAGGACACGAGGAGGCGGTTGAGTGCGCCGGAGGAGTCCTTCGTCTCGTGCAGCATCCCGACATCGGCGCGTTCGAATCCGGTCGGCACTCCGGGGGAGAGGATGAGCATCGGCCGGGACTCCGCATAGGCGGTCGCCGCCGCCGTGATGACATTCGTCAGTCCCGGCCCCGAGGTCGTGATGACGACTCCGGGCCTGCCGGAGACGAGGAAGTACCCATCGGCGCCGTAGCCGGCCGCCTGCTCGTGCCGGGGAGTCACGGCCCGGATCCCGAACTCCGACAGGTGCCGGTAGAACTCGAGGTTGTGGGTGCCGGGGATGCCGAAGATCGTGTCGACGCCATGGGCGGCCAGAGTGGCCACGACGGCACGACCGCCGTTGCGGAAGTCCTCAGCCCGATTCATCGCCGCACACCGAGGGCGTCGCCGGCCGGGCCGGTGGGCTCGGCCGAACCGTTCTTCTCGGCGGCCCACAGCGACAGGATCTCGTAGCCGACATGGGCCGCGGCCAGACCCGTGATCTCGGCATGATCGTAGGCCGGGGCGACCTCGACGATCTCGGCGCCGACGACGTTGAGTCCCTGCAGTCCGCGGATCGAGTTGAGCAGCTCGCGGCTGGTCATTCCGCCTGCCTCCGGGGTGCCGGTGCCGGGGGCGGCCGCGGGATCGAGGACATCGATGTCGACGGACAGATAGACGGGGGCGTCGCCGAGGCGGGAGCGCATCCGGGCGACGACATCGGCCACGGACGCGAACTGGTACTCGTCGCTGCGGATGATCTGGAAGCCGAGGACCTCGTCGTCCTCGAGGTCCTCCTTCCCGTAGAGGGGTCCGCGGATGCCGATGTGCATGCAGGACTCGAGATCGAGCAGACCCTCTTCGCTGGCGCGGCGGAACGGGGTGCCGTGCGTGTACGGGGCACCGAAGTAGGTGTCCCAGGTGTCGAGGTGGGCATCGAAGTGGAGGACGGCGATCTTCCCGTGCGTCTTGTGCAGTGACCGCAGATTCGGCAGGGCCAGGGTGTGGTCGCCGCCGAGGGTGAGCAGGCGGGCTCCGTCGGCGCGCATCTGGTCGGCATTGGCCTCGACCGTGGCGATCGCCTCTTCGATGTCGAAGGGATTGACGCCGAGGTCACCGCAGTCGGCGACCTGCTGCCAGGTGAAGGGGTGGACGTTCGTGGCCTGGTTGTAGGGCCGCAGCAGCTTCGACGACTGCCGGATGTGGGCGGGGCCGAACCGGGCGCCAGGGCGGTAGCTGACGCCGGCGTCGAAGGGGATGCCGATGACCTTGACGTCGATTCCCTCCCCGGGGCGCTGTGCCTCGACTTCGTCGATGCGCGGCAGCAGTCCGAAGGTCGGGGGACCTGCGTAGCGGGGGGTCTTGCTGTAGTCGGCCGGGCCGAGCGGCTGCGACGTCACTGGCACTCTCCTTCATCGGGTGTTGCGGGCCCGTCGAATCGGTGTCGACGGATGATGTGCCATCAGCCTAGGACGTGGTGCAGACTACACCGATATCCGTCATGGAGGAATTGATCATCAGAGTGTCCATTGCGGATAGAATCGGTTCCATGGTCACTCTGGGACAGCTCTGGGCGCGCAGCGAACTCGCCCTCGACGTCATCGTGGATCCGCCGACGGCCAGGGATCAGGAGGTGACGATCGTCCATTCCTCCGAGCTGCCGGAGGTCGACGAATGGCTGGCCGGCGGCGAGGTCCTGCTGACCATCGGCGTCGGTCAGGACCTCGGCGCCGAGGCCGTCGGAGACTACGTCGCGCGGCTCAAGAGCGTAGGAGTGCACGCACTGGGCATCGGTCTCGGCTCCGATCTGACCTGGGAGCGGGTTCCGCCGGCCCTGATCAGGCACGCCGAAGCGGTGGGGCTGGGCCTGTTCGGAGTGCCCGAACCCGTCCCGTTCGTCGCGGTCGTCGATGCCTTCACCCGCATGCGTGAGGCAGAGACGAACCGCGAACTGACACGAGCCAGCAGCGCCGCGCGACGGTTCGCCAATGCTCTGGCCCATCAGGGCCCGGCCGCTCTGGTCGCCGATCTCGCCGAGACGCTGGGGACGGAGGTGAAGTTCGTCTCGCCCACGGGCAGGGCCCTGGTCGGTGACGACGCCGAGGACGGGGTGCGGCTCGAACTCATCGCCGAATCGTGCAAACCGTCGCTGGCGCCGCGTCTGGTGCGTGCCGGGGACTCCTTCATCGAGGCGGTGCCTTTGGGCGATGAGGAGATCCGCGGGTGGCTGCTCGTGCCCGCCGCGACCGGCGGCCGGCCGCAGACACGCTCGCTGCTGCTGTCGACGGCGGCGGCGCTTCTGGGGATGAACCTCGCCGAGCTGCCGACCGGGGATGGGGAGGCACCTCTGTTCACGACTGCTCTCACGGTCGGCGAAGCGCAGGCCGAATGGGTGCGGGCGACAGGGCTGGCACCGGTGGCGAAGACCGGCATGCGCATCTTCGGCGGAGCGCGCGGGGACGCGCCAGAGCGCCTGCTCGCCGATGTCACCGGGCGCGGTCTGCTCACGCGGGCGGGCTCGATCCTCGGCGTCGTCGGTGTCGACGACCCGGTGCAGGAGGCGCTGATCGGACAGGTGGCCGAGGTGACCGGTCTGGAGCTGCTGATGGAGAAGGCGGTGCCGCCGGGCCAGATCCATCGCACCTGGACCCTGTGGCGGTCCCAGCACGAATCGGCGACCTCCGAGGTCAGATCGCTGCTGTCATCGGTCGACGCCGCGGTGGCCGAACGCTTCGTCGACCGCCTCCTCGGTGAGCTGATCCGAGCCAGGGGCGGGCAGGAGCTGCTGGCGACTCTGCAGGCGTTCATCAGCACTGGGGGAGCCCGGGAGCGGATCGCCGCCGAACTCGGCATCCACCGGCACACCGTGCGGGCCCGGATGGCCAAGATCGAGAAGCTGCTCGGTCGCGACCTCTCCCGAGCCGAGGAGGTTCAGGCCGTGGCCATGGCCCTCGAACTCGCCGAACTCCAGCCGAACGGTCTCGGCCGCACCGACCTCATCCGAAGTGTTCGGCCCGGAACGCCTGCGCGATCTCGAGGACTCGGCTGAGGGCCTCGGGCTCTCCGATGCTGATGCGCACGCCCTCGCCGAGGTTGCGCACGGCCACGGCGCGTTCGACGCAGGCGTCTTCGAACGCCGACGACAGACTGCCCAGCGGCAGCCACACGAAGTTCGCCTGCGCCTCGGGCACCTCCCATCCCTGGTCACGCAGAGCCTCGGCGAAGTCGTCGCGGGCCGTCGCGATCTGCCGTGCCCTACCGAGGACCCGGTCCCAGCGGCGGAGGGATTCGAGTGCCGCGGCTTGGCTCATATCGGTCACGCCGAAGGGGATGACGGCCTTGAGCAGGCCGTCGATGACCTGCGGGTGAGCCACGGCGTAGCCGACTCGCAGCCCGGCCAGCCCGTGGGCCTTGGAGAAGGTGCGCACCAGCACGAGATTCGGATAGTCCCTGACCAGGTCCACACCGCGTGCGCGGCCGGCAGCCGTGGCGAACTCCCAGTAGGCCTCGTCGAAGGCCACGAGCACATGGGACGGCACCCGATCGAGGAAGTCCCGCACTTCCTCATCCCGCAGCACCGGGCCGGTGGGGTTGTTCGGTGAGCAGAGGATGATGAGGCTGGTGCGGTCGGTGACCGCCGCCGCCATCGCCTCGAGATCGTGGCGACCGTCAGCCGTCAGCGCCACCTCGATGCGCTCGGCTCCGACCAGACCCGTGGTCTGCGGATACATCTCGAACGACGGCCACGGGTAGATGGCCTCGGTGTTCTGGTCCGAGGTGATCTCGGTCAGCGCCACGAGCAGTTCGCTGGCACCGGTGGTGACGACGAGTTCGTCGCGGTCGACGTCGAGGCGTTCGGCCAGTCCCTGCCGCAGTGCCTGTGCCGCGTCGTCGGGGTAGTGGGCGGGATCCTTCGCCTGTTCGGCCATGGTCTCGAGCACCTCGGGCAGGGGAGGGAGGAAGTTCTCGTTCGAGGAGAGCTTGTACGGTCTCAGACCCTCGACCTGCCGAGGCGGTTTGCCCGGCACATAGGGCGGGAAGGTGTCCAGAGCGGCCCGCAGGCGGGGCGTCGGGGTGGCGGAGGATGCGGAGTCGGCAACGGTCATGGGCTCATGATGTCACAGCCGAGTCACCAGGGCTTCTCCGGCGTCGACCGACCGCCGTTGCCGCGGGGGCCCTGCTCATGCTGGTGCCGTTCGGACTCCTCTCCGCGCTCCTCGAGCTCCTCGCGCTTCTTCTCGCGTTCGGACTTGTTCCCGGAGTCTTCGGACTCCTCGTCCTCCGAACCCTGCTGCTCGTCACCGTCGGAGGTCTCCTCATCGTCGGAGGACTCATCCTGCGAATCCTCGTTCTGAGAGTCCTCGTCGTCGGTTCCCTCCTCCTTGGCCTTCTCGCCCTCCTTCTTGTCCTCGACGCGTTCCTTGGCGGTCTCGCTCTTCTGCTTCTCTTCGCTCTCGTCCGGTTGGCATTCCTTCGGGGCGTCTTCGAGCGTCTTCAACGACCGGTCGTAGAGCTCCTGCGACTGTTCGGGGTCCTGTCCCGCGACCTCATCGGCCTGCTTCTCGTAGACGAAGGACAGGTTGATCCGCACCGCGCATTCGGCCGAGGCCGGTGCGATCTCGAGCGCGGCTTCGAGGTCGGCCTGGGCGGCATCGTAATCGCCGACGGCCGCCTCGGCGGTGCCGCGATTGAAGTAGCCGATGTGGCGCTGAACGGGGCTGAGGTGGAGGAAGACGCTTGCGGCTCTCTTCGCTCCGGGGAAGTCGTTGGAGGTGTAGCGGACCTGCGAAGCGGTGCCGAAGTAGGCGGTCACGGCAATGTAGCTGAAGACCAATGCGGCGATGGTGCCGATGATGAGGTTGATCTTCGTGATCCGACGCAGCCGTGACCACAGCCCCTTGAGGCGGTTCATCGCGGGCCTCCTCTCTGCCCGGGACCGGATCCGGCCGTCGCGCCTCGGCGAGGGGTGATCGCCTTCAGTCGCAGGTATTCGCGGACGCCGAAGACCAGCTCGACGGCGATCCAGGCGAAGACGAGGATGAGGGGGACCCAGAAGTATTCGTCGACGGTGGTCCGACCGTCCTTCTTCACCAGGGCCTGATCGAACTCCGGGGCGGTGTACACGCTGGAGATCTCGCCGCTGCCGTCCCGGTGGTGGTAGTCGACGCCGAGGTCGGACGCGATCTGCTTGAGGTTGGTCTCATCGATCTTCGAGATGCCCGGGTTGCCGTCCTGGTCTTGGACGTATTCGCCCTCTGACCCGTTGTCGTCCGAGCCGCCGTCTGCCGAATCGTCGTCGGAGTCTCCCAGACCGGGTTGGTTCCCGTCACCGGTGTCACCGATGCCGGCTTCGGAACCGAACGGCTGCGTCTGCCGCATCTTCCCGCCCTCGGCGGTGCCGTAGCCGAAGACCGCGCCGCTGTCGATGCCCGAGGCGAAGGAGGCCCAGGAGTCGGGGTCCTGCGATACGGTCTGCTCCCCGTCGCCGAAGTAGAACACGACGTTCTTGTTCTCGGGACGGTCCTCGTCGTTGGCGCTCATGCGCTTCTCGAGTTCGTCACCGGCATCGGTGATGGACGAACCCTTGGAATTCAGGGAGTTCTCCGGTGCGAGGACGTCGACGGCCGAGGCGAAGGCCGCATGGTCGGTCGTCAGCGGCATCACCGTCGCCGCGGTCGAGGCGAAGGTGATGATGCTCAGGCGGGTGCCCGGGAACTCCTCGGCGAGTGCGAGCATGTCGTCTTTGACTCCCGACAGGCGCGTATCGTCGCCGTCGAAGTCCTCGGCGGCCATCGAAGTCGTCGTGTCGACGACGAAGTACACATCCGCTTGGGCCTCGTACTCCTCGGTCGAGGACTTGATCGGGATGCCGGGGCGGGCCAGGGCCAGAGCGAGGACCGCGACGACTCCCATGCGCGCGAACCACTTCCACCGGGGCCCGGCGCCGCGGACGGCCGGGATGATGCACACGGTGAGCAGGGCGAGGACGACGAAGCCCCAGCCGAACCAAGTGAAGACGGGGTCGAAGATCATGATTTCGTTCTCCACGCCAGCACGAACACTCCCGCGAGACCGAAGACGGCGAGCCCGAGTGGGACCGCCGGCATGTCATGGACGATCGTATGCGAACGGCCGGGAGTGTTCTCGGCCTCCTGGCTCTGGATCTCGTCGACGATGCGGTCGATGGTCGAGGCCGATCCCATGTCGAACTGCTTGCCGCCGGTGCGGTCGGACACCGACCGCAGCTCCTTCGTCTGAGTGGTCGTCAGAATCGACGGCGGGGACAGACTGTAGACCCGCACGTCGGCGTCGACGGCGATATCGGCGGCCTCATTGAGATCGAACAGGGGCTCGCCGGCGAGCATATTGTCCGTGGCGAAGACGATCGAGCGGGAGCGCGTCTCGTCCTGGCGGTCGAAGTTGTCGACACAGGAGACGAGTCCGTCCCCGATGAGGGAGGAGCCGCCGATGTTCGGCGGCGACGTCGACCAGGAGTAGTCGGTGCCTTCGGCGCCCCATGTGCGGAAGCCCTCTTCGGCCTCGGAGAGGAAGTTCTGCACCATGTCGTAGTCGTCGGTGAGCGGAAACGCCGAGACGGCCGTGGCGTTGAATACGGTCATGCCGATGCGCTCGCCGTCGAAGCGGTCGACGAGCTCCTGGTAGGCCTCGAGCAGATCGGCATCGTAGCCGAGCATGGAGCCGGAGACGTCGAGGCAGAGCATGACATCGCGCAGCTTCTTCTCCGGGTTGACCGTTTCGATCCAGGCCGGTCGGGCGATGCCTGCCAGCGTTGAGATCCCGGTGAGGACGATGACGCCGAGGAATGCGACCGAGGTGATCAGGCGCCGGCGCATGGCCCGGCGGAAGCCGGGCAGACTGGTCATCCGGCCGCTGTGGGCCACGGCCAGGGAGGACGCCGTGGCCTTCGGGCGGCGGAAGAGGAAGACCCCCGCGGCAGCGAGGACGAGCAGGATGAGGGCGAGCCACCAGAACATCAGGACCATTTGGCCACCAACTCTCTGGCATCGACGATCTGAGCCTGCAGATCGGTCGGTTCGGTCTCGGCGAACTCCGCTTCGTAGAGTCCCCTCAGGCATGCGGCGAGGTCATCGAGCCCGGCGACCGCGGCATCACGGTAGGTGAGATGTTCGGCCTTGACTCCCCAGGCATCGCGGGCGAAGTCGCGGACGATCTTCGCCAGCTGCCGAGCCGAGTCGCGGACGTCCGCGGACTCCGAACCCAGGGACGTCTCCACGGTCGCGATGCGCGAGAGGTAAGTGCTGCGCACGGGGATCGGGATGCGCGGGCCCGCCGCCTCGGTCGCTCCGGCGGCGAGTCGGATGAGCGGGGCGAAGAGGTTGGACAGAGCGATGAGCAGCACGAAGCAGACCGCGACGTACCACGCCGGCGAGATCTGCAGAGGTGCGACGAGTTCAGCGGGGCCCACGGCGATGCCTCAGCAGTAGGGTGTGGAGGCGGCCCAGAGCCGCCTTCGGGTGGTCGACCTCGGCATGGGCGATGCCCAGTTTCGCGAGCATATCGATGCGATGCTGCCGGCGGGCCGCCTCGGCGAGGGCGAATTCCTGCCTCACCTCGGGTTTCGCCATGACCGATGTCGGCAGTCCGTGGGCGGGACGGGCGATGTCGAACGGCGCCGAGGCGGCCGGCAGCCCCGCGAGGTCCGCATCGGTGATCGTGATCCACAGGACCTCGTGCTGGGCCCGCAGCCGACGGATCGCCGCTTCCTCCTCCGGCCCCAGGGGAGCCTGGTCGGAGATGACGACGAGCAGCATCCGATGGCTGATGTGGCTGCTGATCCACTGCAGCTGTGAGCGGATCGAACCGGCAGCCGCGGTGCCCGTTTCGGCGAGGATCTGCTGCAGCAGGTGTTCGAGGTGGGCTTCGCTGCCCTTCCTGGGGGAGGCGGTCGTGCGTTCGGCGTTGCCGTGGATGAGCATGACATCGTCACCGTGGCGCACCGCGAGGTATCCGACCATCCCGGCCATGAGGATCGCCAGGTGCCGTTTGTCCGCCCCCGCCGAGGTCACGGCGTCGAAGTCGCGGGAGGTGTCGACGACCAGGCCGAGGATGTGCCTGCGGTGAGCGACATAGCGTTTGACCAGGGGATCGGTGTGCCGGGCGGTGGCCTTCCAGTCGATATCGCGGATCTCGTCTCCGGGAATGTAGTCGCGAAGATCGTCGAAGTCGAGGCTGTGGCCGTGGAAGACCGAGGAGTAGTCGCCGTCGAGCAGCCGCCGGGTGCGGCGATGGGCGTGGATGGTCATCCGCGCCTTGATGCGATTGAGCAGGACAGTCATCGTCGTCGCCGATCAGGGGGTGGGCACGGCCATGAGGAGGGCATCGACGACCTGGGCGCTCGTGATGTTCTCGGCGGCGGCTTCGAAGTTGAGCTGGATCCGGTGGGCCAGAACCCGGTGGGCGAGGTCCTTGATGTCCTCGGGGATGACGTAGTTGCGGCCGCGGATCATCGCCAGCGCACGCCCGGCAGTGGTGAACGCGATCGAGGCACGCGGGCTGGCGCCGTACTCGATGAACGGGGCGAAGCGGCCGAGGTACTTGCCCGTGTTGCGGGTGGCGTGGACGAGTTCGACGAGGTACCGGGTGATCGCGGGGTCGATGTAGATCGTGCGCGCATAGCGCTGCATGGTGACCACATCGTCGAGGGTGCAGGTCGGATCCGGGATCGAGTCCCGGTCGAAGACGCCGGAGTCGAGGCGGGAGAGGATCTCGACCTCTTCGATGGGGTTCGGGTGGGTCAGCAGGTCCTTGATCATGAAACGGTCGAGCTGGGCTTCGGGCAGCTGATAGGTGCCTTCCTGCTCGATCGGGTTCTGGGTGGCCATGACGAGGAAGGGGCGGGGGAGTTCGAAGCGGTGGCCGCCGATGGTCGTCTGCTTCTCCTGCATGGCCTCGAGCATCGCCGACTGGGTCTTCGCCGAGGACCGGTTGATCTCATCGAGGAGGACGATATTGGCGTGCACAGGTCCGAGGACGGTGTTGAACGACCCCTCACGCGCGTTGTAGATCTGGGAACCGATGATGTCGGCCGGCAGCAGATCGGGGGTGCACTGGATGCGGGAGAACTTCCCGTCGACGGCATTGGCCAGGGCCGCGGCGGCCGTCGTCTTCGCCAGACCCGGGACGCTCTCGAGCAGCAGGTGTCCGCTGGACAGCAGCCCGATGAGCAGCGATTCGCGCAGACGCTGCTGGCCGACGACGAAATGGTCGAGGTAGGACTCAAGACCGTTGAGGATCGTCTGCGCGTGGGCGATCTCCTGGGTGTTGGCCGGTGCCGTTGCCGTCATAGTCGTCAGCCTCTCGGTTCGTCGCGGTGTGGTCTCCAGCATATTGGCTGGCACTGACATGGGACAGCCGAAGTCGTGACAGTGCTGACACACGACACCGACCGGCGCGTGCGGCCGTGCCCTGAACCGGGATGCCGTCGGTCTCTTCTGCGTCAGTGGCGACCTGTACCGTCAGTCGAACCCGGATCGATCAGTCGGAACACCGACCCGACCGGTCGGGAAACCGGCTCGAGCAGTCGCTGCGGCCGGAACCGTCGGCGAAGCCCGTGCCCACGAGGGAATGGAGGTGGAAGGAGAGGGGCGCGGGAACTAATGAGCCTGGTCGCTCACGATGTGACCATCGCCTCGAAAACGAGGCGATCGATGCCGCGGTTCGATCCTGAGAGGGGTTGGAGAAACGGCCGCGACACACCCACAGGAAAAATTCTTTTCTGTGGAAATCGGTGGAAAACCTCGGCGGGAAACGGTGGGAAAAACGACCCGTCGACCGCTGAACCCAGTGTCCTCGCTGGTGACCGAACTACACGCGTGTCGTTCACAGGCTGTGGACGAATGTGGACGACGAAGACACAGGGTGTGGAACGACGTAACCACACTGGTGTAACACTGGATATAGGGGTAGGGTCGTACCCGAACACAACATCTAGTGGTCGTCCCTGAGTCTGCGACTCGTGATCTTCATCATGATTCGGCAGGACACGGGCGCGGTCACACCAAGAGAAACGCGGAGCCGCAAGGCAGAAATGAGGAGTCGTCATGATCACCGTGTACACCAAGCCGGCTTGTGTCCAGTGCAATGCAACCTACCGTGCGCTCGACGCCAAGGGGCTGAAGTACAAGTCGGTCGATCTCAGCGTCGACGAGAACGCCCTCGACGTGGTCAAGGCCATGGGCTACATGCAAGCTCCCGTCGTTGTCACCGACAACGATCACTGGTCGGGCTTCCGCCCCGACAAGATCGCCACTCTGACCGGCGAGCAGACGGCTTCCGTCGTGGCCTGAGATGCTTCTCGTCTACTACTCCAGCAGCTCTGAATTCACCCACCGCTTCGTCGGCAAGCTGCGGCATCCGGCCCGCCGGATCCCCTTGCTGACGAAGGAGGAGTCGCTGAGAGTCGATGAACCGTTCGTCCTTATGACCCCCACCTATGGGGCCGGCAGAAACCAAGGTGCCGTTCCCAAGCAGGTCATCAAATTCCTCAATATCGAAGAGAACCGACGCCATCTCATCGGCGTCATCGGCGCCGGAAACACGAACTTCGGCGAAGATTACTGTCGCGCGGCCCAGAAAGTCGCCGACAAATGTCAAGTGCCCCTCATGTACCGAGTCGAACTCCTGGGAACCCCGGAGGACGTCGACGCGGTGAATCTAGGATTGGACAAACTGTGCGCGAGCTCGCTGAAGACCGCAATGTAGAGGACATCATCCGCGAAGAGACCGACATGGACTACCACGCGCTCAACGCCATGCTCAACCTGTATGACGAGAGCGGACGGATCCAGTTCGAACGTGACCAGCAGGCTGCTCGGCAGTACTTCCTGCAGCACGTGAACAACAACACCGTCTTCTTCCACGACCTCAAGGAGAAGCTCGACTACCTCGTCGAGAAGGAATACTACGAGCCCGAGGTCCTCGAACAGTACTCGTTCGAATTCATCGAAGGACTGTCGAAGCGGGCCTACGATCAGAAGTTCCGCTTCCAGACCTTCCTCGGTGCCTTCAAGTTCTACACCTCGTATACGCTCAAGACCTTCGACGGCAAGCGCTACCTCGAACGCTTCGAGGACCGCGTCGTCATGGTCGCGCTCTTCCTCGCCCGCGGCGACGAGACGCTGGCGACCCAGCTCGTCGACGAGATCATCACCGGACGCTTCCAGCCGGCCACCCCGACCTTCCTCAATGCCGGCAAGAAGCAGCGCGGCGAGCTCGTCTCCTGCTTCCTGCTGCGCATCGAAGACAACATGGAGTCGATCGGCCGGTCGATCAACTCCGCTCTGCAGCTGTCCAAGCGCGGCGGCGGCGTGGCGTTCGCCCTGACGAACATCCGTGAGTCCGGTGCCCCGATCAAGAAGATCGAGAACCAGTCCTCGGGCGTCATCCCGGTCATGAAGCTGCTCGAGGACTCCTTCTCCTACGCGAACCAGCTCGGGGCTCGTCAGGGTGCCGGTGCCGTCTACCTGCACGCTCACCACCCCGACATCTACAACTTCCTCGACACCAAGCGTGAGAACGCCGACGAGAAGATTCGGATCAAGACCCTGTCGCTGGGCGTCGTGATCCCGGACATCACCTTCAGACTGGCCCAGCGCAACGAGGACATGTACCTCTTCAGCCCCTACGACGTCGAGCGCGTCTACGGGGTGCCGTTCTCTGACATCAACGTCACCGAGAAGTACACGGAGCTGGTCGACAACGCGGCGATCCGGAAGAAGAAGATCAACGCCCGCGAGTTCTTCCAGACTCTGGCCGAGATCCAGTTCGAATCCGGCTACCCGTACGTGATGTTCGAAGACACCGTCAACAAGGCGAACCCGATCGACGGCAAGATCATCATGTCCAACCTGTGCTCGGAGATCCTCCAGGTCTCCGAACCCAGCAAGTACGACGACGACCTCGGCTACGACGTCGTCGGCAAGGACATCTCCTGCAACCTCGGTTCGCTCAACATCGCCCTGACGATGGATTCCGACGACTTCGGGCAGACCGTCGAGACCGCCATCCGCGGCCTCACCGCCGTCTCCGAGACCTCAGACATCCAGTCGGTGCCGTCGATCGCACGCGGCAACGACATGTCGCACGCGATCGGCCTGGGTCAGATGAATCTGCACGGCTACCTCGCCCGTGAGCGCGTCTACTACGGCTCCGACGAGGGCCTGGACTTCACGAACATGTACTTCTACACGGTCGCTTACCACTGTGTGCGGGCGTCGATGGAGATCGCGAAGGAACGCGGCACCGCCTTCGCCGGCTTCGAGCGTTCGCAGTACGCCAGCGGTGAGTACTTCGACAAGTACACCGATGAGGTGTGGGAACCGCGCACCGATCGTGTCAAGGAGCTGTTCGCCGAGGCGGGTGTGCACATTCCGACTCAGGAGGACTGGCGCGAACTCAAGGCTCAGGTGGCCGAGCACGGCATCTACAACCAGAACCTGCAGGCCGTGCCGCCGACGGGTTCGATCTCGTACATCAACAACTCGACCTCGTCGATCCATCCGGTGGCCTCGAAGATCGAGATCCGCAAGGAAGGCAAAGTGGGGCGCGTGTACTACCCGGCGCCCTTCATGAACAACGACAACCTCGAGTACTACCAGGATGCCTACGAGATCGGCTACGAGAAGATCATCGACACCTACGCCGAGGCCACGAAGCACGTGGATCAGGGGCTGTCGCTGACTCTGTTCTTCATGGACACGGCGACGACTCGTGACATCAACAAGGCGCAGATCTACGCCTGGCGCAAGGGCATCAAGACCATCTACTACATCCGGCTCCGGCAGCTCGCGCTGCAGGGCACGGAAGTCGAAGGCTGCGTTTCCTGCATGCTCTGATCATCGAATTCGGCGGACCGAGGAGACTCGGTCCGCCGGCTTCATGCCGGCCCGCTTCGAACAGTGGGCCCGGGCATATGACGTACCTGTGCTGTGCAGACAGCTCGTCCTCACGACGAACACGACTTTGGGAAGAGAGAAAGCGTTGGAGAATCTGACCCTGGCATCGCACGTCGATGCCATCAACTGGAACCGCGTCGTCGATCCTATCGACGATGAGGTGTGGGATCGTCTGACCGGGAACTTCTGGCTGCCGGAGAAGGTCCCGCTGAGCAACGACATCCAGTCCTGGGCGACCCTGACCGATGACGAGAAGACGCTGACGATGCGCGTCTTCACCGGTCTGACCCTGCTCGACACGATCCAGGGCACCGTCGGCGCGATCTCGCTCATCCCCGATGCGGTCACCCCGCACGAGGAGGCCGTGCTCACGAACATCGCGTTCATGGAGAGCGTGCACGCGAAGTCCTATTCGTCGATCTTCTCCACACTGTGCTCGACGAAGGAGATCGACGAGGCCTTCCGCTGGTCGCGTGAGAACACCTATCTGCAGTCGAAGGCCGACATCATCATCAGCTACTACCGGGGAGATGATCCGCTCAAGCGCAAGGTCGCCTCGACGCTGCTCGAGTCGTTCCTCTTCTACTCCGGCTTCTACCTGCCCATGTACTGGTCTGCCCACGCCAAGCTGACCAACACGGCCGATCTCATCCGTCTGATCATCCGCGACGAGGCCGTGCACGGCTACTACATCGGCTACAAGTACCAGAAGGGGCTCGAATCGCAGTCCGAGGAGCGCAAGCAGGAGCTCAAGGACTACACGATGAATCTCCTGTACGAACTCTACGAGAATGAGGTCGCCTACACCCACGATCTCTACGATTCGGTGGGGCTGGCCGAGGACTGCAAGATGTTCCTCCACTACAACGCCAACAAGGCGCTGATGAACCTCGGCTACGAGACGATGTTCCCCAAGGAGGTCACGAAGGTGAATCCGGCCATTCTTGCGGCGCTCTCGCCCGGCAGCGATGAGAACCACGACTTCTTCTCCGGTTCGGGATCGTCCTATGTCATCGGCAAGGCCGAGAACACCGAAGACGACGACTGGGACTTCTGAAGCCTGATCAGACACGGGACCTCTCGCCCGTTCGTGCCGTACGGCCCGGCGCTGCACCGACTGCAGTGTCGGGCCGTACGTCTGCCGTGCAGCACCGTTGGCACAGTGAGCCGAGACCGCAACTCAAACCGTCGGTCATCGACGGGACAGTGCGCCGAGTCCGCGAACCCTGGGCGCAGTCGCGTTCGGGGCCGAACCGGTTGGTTCGGAGGCGCCGTCAACTGGACCATTGACGCCCTTGGCGCCGTTGACATGGCAGGCCCTCCCAGTACTATGTGAATCATCCCGGTTCCGGAAGCCGACAGGATCGTGCACCGCCACGAGCAAAGGAGAATGCGATGAGTTCTCAGCTGGAATCGTTCGACCCGGAAGTGCCGCAGTCGGACAGGGAAGAGGAAGCGGTCGAGACCGTCTGGTCCGATTCGGACATCGATGGACTGCCGGCCGACCCGCCGGCGGTACGTGCTGTGCAGGAGGCGAGTCCCGAGGATGTCGCTGAGCAGCAGATCATCGTCGAGTTCGACGAAGAGTCCGACCGCGAAGAGTGACAGGTGCGATCGTCCCAGAGACGACAGAGCCCGGCATCACTGCAGGCGAACCTGCTTGATGCCGGGCGGCGAAGTGGCTGTCGCGGAGCTCGCGCTGCTTGAAACCCAGCAGTGCGAGTCCCGCGTCAGTTCATCAGTGCTCTCAGGCTGCCATCGGCGTGATCTCACGCAGTGACGAACCCGTGAACAGGACGATACGACCGGTTGCGTCACTGATCGTGACTTCTCCGGTGTCTCGAGTGCTGATCTTCGGATCGATCAGTCCTGCATGCTCAACAGCACGCTGGACCCATTGTGGGAACTGAAGCATCGGTTCCCTCCTTTCTCTTTCGGTGCACGATGGATGCATCAACGCAGTCCATCGGCTGTGTGGTCGAGACGGTGGCGGGACAGCCACCGTGGTCGGCGTCGAACATCCGCAGCTGTCGGGTGTTCGCCGGCCGAAGCATCGCCGCAGTGTGGGTTGATCCTAGACGGCGGGGGATATGCGAAACGAAGTGAGACAGTGTCCGTGGCCAATCATCTGCA
>DWZN01000203.1 GCA_019117545.1 Candidatus Brevibacterium intestinavium | reverse complement strand
CGATGAGCCGTGCGCGCAGGCGGTCAAGGATCTCGGTCTTCGACAGCATCAGTGAGTCTCTTCCTTTTCGCAGGTCTCGCGGTTCTGGTGATTCCAGGGGCCGGCCTCTGCGGTCCACAGGCCGGCCGCACCGAGGAGCGCGGCGTCCTGACCTAATGCTCCCTTCCGCAGCGGGGTTCCGGTGGTGGCGGGGATGAGTTCGGCGGCGAAGGCCTCGCGCAGGGGAGCCCACCACGTCTCGTCCGTCTCGGCCAGTCCGCCGCCGATGACGATGACCTCGGGGGAGGCGACGTTGGCGATGCCGCCCAGGGCCGCGCCGAGGGCTCGGGCGCCGATCTCGAACGCTCGTTTCGCCAGCGGGTCACCCGCCGAGGCGATCGCCGCCAGGTCCCGAGTCGTGGCCGGGCCCGGCGCGCCGGTCGGACTCGGCTCACCGGCCTGGCCCGGGGCGGCGGCCTGGCCCGGCGCAGCCGGCGGGTACGGCGCAGCGGCCGGTTCCGGAGCGCCGACCGGTCCCTGCACGGCCGACGTGTGAGGGGTCGGTGCTTCTGCCTCCTGCCGACTCTGCTGGTCGTGGGCGAGCAGTCTGCGATAGGTGGCGAGGATCGCCGGGCCCGAGGCGATCGCCTCGACATGGCCGGTGGCCCCGCACGGGCAGGGCAGGCCGGCGGCGGCCGGCGCGGGCAGATGCCCGATGTGCCCGGCCGCCGAATTCCGGCCCGTGACCAGTCGCCTGTCCCAGAGGATCCCGCCGCCGATGCCCGTTCCGGCCGCCACGAGAAGAGAGCTGCCGGTCCCGCGAGACGCCCCGGACCAGGCCTCGCCGAGGGCATGGGCGTGGACGTCGTTGACGGCGCGCACGCGCAACTGGGTGCGGGCCTCGAGCTCGGCGACCAGGCGTGTGCCGGTCCAGCCGGACAGGGAATCGGTCGCCGAGACCACGGTCCCGGTGACCGGGTCGATGACCCCGGCCGCACCGACGCCGATCCGCCACTCGGACACGGCAGCGTCACGGCCGGGCTCGGTTGCAGCCGAATGGCCGGCCTCGGCACCACGATCGGTCCCATCCTCGCCGCCACGGCCGGCCTCGGCGATGACGGAGGCGGCCGCCTCGGTGATGGTGTCGAGGATCGCCTGCGCCCCCGCGCTCGCCGGCGTCGGCACGGTCCGCACATGCCCGAGCACGCCGTCGACGACGGACCCGGCACGGATCTTCGTGCCTCCGACATCGACGGCGATGATTCCGGGCAGTCTCACAGCAGTCCTGCGGCGGTGACGATCTCGCGGACCCTCTCCGCCTCGGCGGCGTCGAGGGCCTCCATCGGTTCGGCCATCCGGTTCGAGCCGATGACGCCCATGAGGCGCAGGGCGGTCTTGAACCCGCCGAGACCGGCCGCACCGGCCGAAACGCGTCCGGGGGTCGCGGCACCGGTGATCTCGAACAGCCGCGCCAGGCGATCCTGTTCGGCTACGACGGCCGCCCATTCCTCGGCCCGCGCGGCATCGAAGATGCGCACATAACCGGCGGGATCGACATTGCCCAGTCCCGGGACGATTCCGGCGGCCCCGCCGAGCATGGCCCCGTCGGTGACGACCTCGTGGCCGGTGAACACGGCGAAGTCGGGCAGGTGCTTCGTCGCCAGCAGCAGGCGGCGTAAAGAGATGTCGTCGGCGGAGGAGTCCTTGACCCCGGCGAGCACACCCTCCTCAGCGAGGCGGACGAGGGCGTCGAAGGGCATCTTCATATGCGTGCGCACGGGCACGTCGTAGGCGAAGAGGGGAACGTCGATGTGGTCGGCGACCGTGCGCAGGTGGCGCTCGACCTCGGCGGCGTCGGACAGAGCATAGAAGGGGGTGGTGACGACGGCGGCGTCACCGCCGATGGCCAGCAGACGGTCGGCCTCGGCGAGGACGCGGACCGTCGTCTGCTCGCTGATGCCCACGAGCACGGGCACCTGTCCGGCCGCGGCCTCGAGCGCGGTCTCGAGCACGAGGTCGCGCTCGGCTTCGGTCAGGTACGGGACTTCACCGGAGGACCCGAGCACGAAGATGCCGTGCACGCCGCCGGCCACGAGGTGGTCGACGAGGGCGGAGATGCCCGCCGGGTCGATCTCGCCGGAATCCGTGCGCGGGGTCAGCAGCGGGGGGATGATTCCGTGGAAGTCAGTCATGGTCGTTTCCTTGCTTGTCGGAGTTGTTTCCTGACGCCGAGGCGGACATGGCGACCGGCTCGGCGGGTTTGGTGGGGACGCGGCGAGTGTAGTCATCGCGTTTGCCGTAGATTGTCAGCGGCAGCACATCATGGTCACCGCGCGTCCGCAGGAGACCGGTGAGCAGCGAGAGGAGGTAGCCGAGGACCATGGCGCCGATGAAGGCGACGGTCGACACGGCGAACGGAGTCAGTCCGGCCTGCTCCTGGACGATCCAGGCCAGGCCCGCGCCGAGGATGAGCCCGCCGAGGACACCGGCGGTGTTCGCCCGCTTCGTGAAGATGCCGAGCGCGAACACCCCGGCCAGGGGCACGCCGAAGAGCCCGGTGATCGACAGGAACAGATCCCAGGTCTGGGCCTGATCGGTGGCCGCGAGGTAGAGCGCGACCGAGACGGACAGGATGCCGACGACGATGATGACGGCGCGTGAGAAACCGACCCCGGTGCGGGGCAGACCGTCCTTGGGCGGGAAGAAGCGGTCGCGGATGTCGACGGTGACACAGGCCGAGATCGAGTTGAGGCTCGAGGAGATCGTCGACTGGGCGGCGGCGAAGATCGCGGCGATGAGCAGCCCCGAGACGCCGGCCGGCAGTGCGGTGACCGCGAAATAGGGCACCAGCGCTGAGGTGTTGAACCCCTCGGGTAGGGCCTCCGAGTGCTGGTAGAAGCTGTAGAGGACGGTGCCGATGCCGTAGAACAGCGGGATCGTCAGCAGGGCCAGGAAGCCGTTGACGATGAGCGAGCGGGCGGTGGACTTCGGCGAGTCCGTCGTCTGGTAGCGCTGGACGACGTCCTGGCTGGCGGTGTACTGGTGCAGGTTGTTGAACACCGAGCCGAGGAAGACGATCGGGATCGCCGCGGCGGCTCCACCGAACTTCCAGTTGTCGGCGGAGATGAACTTGTCATCGGCCGCCGCGTCGGACACGACCGTGGCCAGGCCCCCGTCGAGGGCGGCGATGCCGAAGACGAGGATGACGCCCGCACCGACGAGCAGGATGATGCCCTGGACGACATCGGACCAGATGACTCCCTCGATGCCGCCGAGGAAGGTGTAGACGACCGAGAGCACGCCGACGGCCCCGGCGACCAATGCCGGGTTGATATCGGTGACCGAGCTGATGGCCAGGGTCGGCAGGTAGATGACGATGGCGACGCGACCGATGTGGAAGAGGACGAACAGCACCGAGCCGAGCACGCGGATGCTCGGTCCGAAGCGCTCCTCGAGGTACTCATAGGCCGTGGTGACGTCGAGCTTGCGGAAGAAGGGGATGTAGAAGATCACGAGCAGCGGGACGATCGCGAAGATGGCGATATTGCCCGCGGCGTAGGACCAGTCGGTGAGGAAGGCCTGCTCGGGCGTGGACATGTAGGTGATGGCCGACAGCGTTGTCGCGTAGATGGAGAATCCGGCCGCCCACGCCGGGATCCGACCATTGGCCTTGAAGAAGGCGTCGGTGCCTCCGCTGGCCCTGCGGGTGAACCAGACCCCGATGCCCAGGGTAGCCACGAGGTAGATGATGATCACGGCCCAGTTGAGGCCGCCGAGTCCCGGAGCGTCCATGCTCCCTCCTCACGTGAAGTCTGTAGGGGACCGAGCGAGGGCGGGTCCCGATCGACACATAAGACGTATGATGTCCTATGTGATGAATCTACGGGAATGTGCCACAGGGCACAACCCGCTGGCTCGCTCGACCTCAGCGGTGGGCGGAGCTGACCTCGACGCTCAGTTCGGGGGAGGCGGCCGGGCGTTCCTCGGCGGGGAACGAATCGACGATCTGGTCGATGAGCGGCTGCAGGAACAGCTTGCCCAGCTGGCGGACCATGACGGTCACGACCTGCTCCACGCGGTCCCTGTCGGTCGAGGCCAGACCCGTGGCGCGCATCGAATCGACGCTCTGGCGTGTGAGCGCGGTCAGGCGGGTGAGCAGGGGCCGGTCATCGGGTGAGTCGAGGAGCTCCCGGCGCAGGTAGTCGACGACGAGCGGGTGGTCTTCGAGCATTCGGGCGACTGCGGCATCGCGTCCGGCCGCATCGGCGACGGGGTCCGCGGACTGCTGGTCGGCGGTGTCGATGGCGGTGTCGAAGAGGTCGATGATCCAGCTCTCGACGGCCTCCCTCAGTCCGTCCTTCGAGCCGAAGTGGTGGGAGATGAGCCCGATGGCCACCCCCGCCTCGGCGGCGATGGAGCGCAAGGGAGTGCCGGCGAAGCCGTTGGCCGCGAAGAGGTGGAGGCCGGCATTGCGGATGCGGGCACGACCGGTGAGGTCCCTGCCGTCGTCTTGTGATCCGTCCTGGGCGGCTGCCGTTGCCATGTCCTCACCCCTGCCTTTCCGAATCGACCCCGTACCTGCTCTTGCGCATGCCTGCTCATACCTGCTCTTGAGGGCAGGCCCAGCCCATCGTTCCCG
>DWZN01000202.1 GCA_019117545.1 Candidatus Brevibacterium intestinavium | reverse complement strand
CGTCAGACGAGCCGAGAACAGGGGATCGTCGAGCAGAGTGCCCCGTGCCGTCTTCGTGACCGCGGCATAGGCCTTGGCGCGGGCGAGGTTGACCTTCGAGGCGCCGATGCGAGCGATGCCGGTGCGCTCATTGCCGAGCAGGAACTTCGCGTACGTCCAGCCCTTGTTCTCCTCGCCGACGAGGTTCTCGACGGGGACCTCGACGTTGTCGAAGAAGATCTCGTTGACCTCGTGGCCGCCGTCGATGAGCTGGATCGGGCGGACGGTGACGCCGGGTGACTTCATGTCGATGAGCAGGAACGAGATGCCCGCCTGCTTCTTCACGTCCGGGTCGGTGCGCACGAGGTTGAACATCCAGTCGCCGTACTGGCCCAGAGTCGTCCAGGTCTTCTGGCCGTTGACGATGTACTTGTCGCCATCGCGAACGGCCGACGTCTTCAGTGAGGCGAGATCCGAGCCGGCGTTGGGCTCGGAGAAGCCCTGAGACCACCAGATGTCGATGTTGGCCGTGGCCGGGAGGAAGCGCTCCTTGAGCTCTTGGCTGCCGAAGGTGGCGATGACCGGACCGACCATCGAGACGTTGAAGGGCAGCGGCTGGGGGACGCAGGCCAGCTGCATCTCCTCGAGCCAGATGTGGCGCTGGACGGGGGTCCAGTCCTGTCCGCCCCATTCGACGGGCCAGTCCGGAACCGCGTAGCCGTGCTGATTGAGGATGCGCTGCGAGGTGACGATGTCATCCTTGCTCAGCTCCTGGCCGGTGGCGACCTTGAACCGAAGCTCCTCGGGGATCTCCTTGCGGTAGAACTGACGCATCTGCTGCGCGAATTCGCGCTCTTCAGCATTCAGTAGGGTGTCCATGCGAACTCCTTATAGATCGTTCAGTAACTTTCCTTCAATGGTACGGTCCGGTGTTCGGGGTCACAAGTGGCGCGCGGGAGAGGGTTTCCGACTCGTCGGGGGAGAGGGGCCCCGACTCGTCGGGGGAGACGGTGCCCGGTGCGCGGGGAGCCTCCGGCGGCCGCGACCGCCGCGGTTTTCGAAGATCACGGAAATGTGTACCCGCATCACGATTCACTAACTATATTTCGGAATCGTGTTACTACATCTATCGCGGGTGATATGACAAAGGCAGACCTCGGATCGGAATGGTCCGATTCCAGAGCACATCTTCGTCAACCCCCGCCTGGATGTGCTTCCCCTTCCCTGCAGTATTCATCCCCAGGGGGCACGGAAAGCTGTGCATTTTGTCAGGTCAGGTGACGCGGACGATGCAGGCGCCGCGATCGCGACGCCTCTTCGGCTATGGGACGGAACTCGCGACGATCGTCGACGCGCTCTGTGATGCTGAGCGTGCAGGCGCCCTCATCATCGGCCCCGCCGGAGTCGGGAAGACGACAGTGCTCAACGCCGCGTTCTCGCGTCTGGACCCGAGCCTGTCGATCACCCGCCTGCGCGGTTCGAACAGTGCGCGAGCACGCAATCTCGGGATCTTCGAGATCCTCCTGTCCCAGCAGGGGATCGACACCGACCTCGCTCCCGGACGATCGCTGTCGGTGATCGGCGAACTCTTCGAACGGCGATCGGCGGGAGCCGAATCCCTCGTCGTCGTCGACAATGCCGACCTCGTCGACGATCATTCCCTGGCCGTCCTCGCGCAGCTGGCGGCCGCACGTCGGGTCCGTCTGCTCATCGCCGCCGAATCGGCGCGACCCCCGATCGACCTGATCGTCGGGCTGTGGATGGACGGACGCCTGGTCAGGGTCGACCTCGACGGAATCGACGAGGCGGACGCGATCGCGATGATCAGCAGCGTCGGTCTGATGGAGACCGAGACGCGATCGGTCTCGGAACTCTGCGGTCTCGCCCACGGCAACCCCCGACTGCTCGAGAGGCTTCTCTACGGTCGCAGCCGGACCAGCGGAGTCGAGTCCGCGATCGCCGGAGCCGATGAGCTCAGCAGATCGATCATCGAAATCGTCTCCCTCGCCGAGGCGGTGCCCCATGACAGCCTCATCGGACTGGCCGACCCGCAGACCATCGACGCCCTGACGGAGAACGGTCTGCTGACGATCGCCAAGGGCCGTGGCGGGGAGGTGAGCATGCACGAACCCGTGACCACTGAGAACGTTCGCGCGGCGATCCCTCCCTCGCGCAGCCTCGAGCTCCTCACGCGCTTCGACTCCGTGATCGACTCGGCCGTGCTGCGCGACCGATCGCTGTTCGGCTATGTCGGGTGGGCGATCTCGCTGGGCAGGGTGCCGAGTCGGGACCAGGTCCTCGGCGCCGTCACCTGGGGCAACGCGCGCGGCAGATACCTCGAGGCGGCGGACATCATCCGCACGAGCGGGTACCGCGGGAACGAACTCGACCTCGAGCTCGCCCGCTGCGAATGGGGTGCCGGGCGGCTGCAGGCGGCGAAGGAGATCATCGAACCGCTCATCGCCCAGGCGTGCGCACACCCCGATGAGGGCGGAGACGAGTACCTGTCCCGGCTCGCCTCGATCGAGGTGAGGCTGGCGGATCCGAGGCGACCGGAGAGCCTGCGGCTGGACTGGGTCCGCGATCGACTGACGCTGCCCCTCGACCTCGGCCGCCTCGACGCCACCCGAGCCCGATTCGAACTCAAGGGCGGACGGCTCTCCACCGCCTGCGCGCTGGCCGAAGCCGTCTACCTCGATCATGCGTGCTCGGTGCGGCACCGCCTGCGCGCCTGCGCCTTCCTCGGCGTCGCCGAGGTGATGGCGGGACGGATCGAGGTGGGGCTGAGCTACATCGACCAGGCACGTTTGATGTTCGAACTGCCCGGGCCCGGAGCCTTCGAACGCGAGGATGCCCTCCCGCAGTTCTTCGCGGCCCACTACATCGCCGGAGACTGGTCCCGTGCGCGGGACGCAATGGACGGCCTGACCTCGAGCAGGCGCGTCATTCGCCTCGCCAACGCGCTCATCGACCTGCGCACCGGCAGAGTGTCGAACGCCCACAGGGTCCTCGACAGCCTGCAGCTGGCCGATGAAGCCGCTGACATCGTCGACCTCTCCGGCGTCGCCCGATCGGCCCAGAACCTGGCGGCGGTGCTGACCGACCGGCCTTCGGGCATCGTCTCCGTCTCCACCGCCGAATCGAGCGACGCCAGTCGGCATTCCTGGTGGGCCTCGTTCGAGGCCAGGCTGTTCGATCTCCAGGCACTCGCGCAGACCTCCCCGACGGTCGCCGCCGGCGAACTCTACGACCTCGGAGTCGCCGCCGAAGAGCAGGGAGCGTACACGCTGACCGCTCTGGCCTGGCTCGAGTCCGCACAGCTCGGCCATCCGCAGGCGCTGACACGATTTCCGTCGGCCGCAGTCGAAGTCGACGGGGCCCTCGGACGGCTCCTGCAGTCCGTGGCCCATGCCCTCGACACCGACGACCTCGACGCTCTCCTCTCGGCAGCACGCGAGGCGCAGTCGTTCGGTGCGATCGTCCTCTGCTCCCAACTGGCCGCGAAGGCCCGCAAGGCCGCGATCGCCGACAGGGACGCCGCCGCGACGAAGGAGGCCCGCCTCCTCCACGGCCGCAGCCTGCGCGTGATCGACTTCGACGCCGACGGCGACCGACTCCAGGACACTCTCAACGAACTCGAAAGAACCCTGATCGACGGTGTCGTCGCAGGCCGCACGAGCGCAGAGCTCGGCACGGGCCTGCACCTGTCGACGCGGACGGTCGAATGGCACCTCGGGCGCATCTACCGTCGCCTGCACGTGGCCAACCGGCAGGAGCTGAGAGAGGTGGTGATGGCGTGGAGAGGCAGGTGAACTCAGCACCCCGACACCCGAGGATCTTCGGACGGGTCGCCGAACTCGAGCTGATCCATCGCTCCCTGAGGTGCTCGGAGTGCTCCGGCATCCTCATCGAGGGCGAGATCGGCGTCGGCAAGACCATGCTGGCGACACAGGCGTTCCGCGACAGAGGCGCAGACGGGATCTGGATCCGCGGCGATCGGGTGCATCAGGGCGTCGACTTCGGCGCCTTCGGCCTCCTCGTCGACCTCGACGACGATCCCGCCACGCTGCTGGGCCGCATCGTCTCGATGCTCACCTCGACCCGCACCCCGCAGGTGGTCTTCGTCGACGACGCGCATCTGCTCGACTCGCGATCGCAGGGCGTCCTGTCCGAACTGGCCAGCGCCGGATCGATCCGACTCGCCGTCCTCGCCCGGTCCAAGACGGCCGACGGATACATCCCCTTCTCGTCTCTCGTCGAGGACAGGGTCCTCCAGCATCTCGTCCTCGACGTGCTGCCACCGGAGGACTACCGGGCCATGATCGAGCACAGGCTCGGCGGCATCGTGTCCCAGGCGGTCGTCGACATCGTCGACTTCCACTCCGGACGCAATCCGGGAAAACTGCTCGAACTGCTCGAGTACACCTCCCGGCGGGGGCGATTCCTCAAGCGCAGAGGAGTCTGGATCCTCGACGGGCTCGACGTCGACTACGACGAGCGCGCCCGGGACTACACGAGGATCGGACTGCTCGACTACTCGGCGAAGGAGAGAGAGGCCCTCGAGCTGATCGTCCTCGCCGGAGAGGTGGATCTGGCCACCCTGCTCGAGGCGGGTCTCGGTGAGGCCGCTGATGCGCTGGTGGCGTCCGGGGAGCTGCGACTCGATGCGCGAGCCGAACACAGATACCAAGCGGTGGAGAACCATGCCGCGGACACCATCCGCTACACGACCCCGGTGGGCCGAAGCAGGGCATGGTTCGATTTCATCGAGGCCCGCGGCGACACCCCGTCTGACTGGGCAAAGATGATCAGAGCGGAATGGGGGCTGGTCTGCGGAGCGGAGATCTCCGAGGCCCGGACGATCGACGCGGCACGGATCGCCACCGGCCTCG
>DWZN01000029.1 GCA_019117545.1 Candidatus Brevibacterium intestinavium | reverse complement strand
GAACGTCCAGGACTTCCAGGCCCGCGCCCGAACCGCCATCGCCGACATCCGCAACCGCGGCCACCGGCCCGTCCTCGTCGGCGGCTCCGGACTCTACGTGCGTGCGGCCGTCGACCATATGGAGTTCCCCGGCACCGACCCCGACATCCGTGCCCGTCTCGAAGCGGAGGCCGCTGCCGACCGGTGGAGCCTGCACCAGCGGCTGCGCGAACTCGACCCGACGGCGGCGGAGAAGATCACCGTCAACGATCAGCGGCGCATCGCCCGGGCCCTCGAGGTCATCGAACTCACCGGCCGGGCCTTCAGCGCCCAGCTGCCCGACTACCAGGAGATCGAACCGACGATCCATCTGGGTCTGAGCATGGACCGGCCGATCCTCCACGAGCGCATCGCCGCCCGCGTCGAACTCATGTGGGACCAGGGCTGGGTCGATGAGGTGCGCAGCCTGCTCGAGGTCGGGCTGGCCGAGGGCAGAACCGCCTCACGGGCCATCGGCTACGCCCAGATCCGCCGGCACCTCGACGGGGAGCTGTCCGCCGCCGAGGCGAAGGAGGAGACGATCGTCAGAACCCGTCAGTTCGCCCGCCGGCAGGACACCTGGTTCCGACGCGACCCCCGCATCCACTGGATCGACGGCAGCGCCGCCGATGCCGAACGGAACCGGGCACGGGCACTCGACATCCTCGCTGGTCCCACCGATAGGATGGAGACATGAGCACTCCGGATACCCCGTTCGCCGCCTTGGCCGATGTCTCCTTCGTCAAGGGACACGGCACCCAGAACGACTTCGTCCTGCTGTTCGACGATGACAGCCGGCTGGAGATGCATCCGGAGACCATCGCCACCCTGGCCGATCGTCGCGCCGGGCTCGGCGCAGACGGGATCATCCGCATCGTGCGCTCGGCCGCCAGCGGGATCCCCGGAGCCGATGAGCAGGCCGCGGCCGGAGCCGAATGGTTCATGGACTACTACAACCACGACGGCAGCCTGTCCGAGATGTGCGGCAACGGAGTCCGTGTCTTCGCCCACACGCTCGTGACCAGCGGGCGCGTCCCGGCCGATGCCCGCGACATCCTCGTCGGCACCCGTGATGGCATCAAGACCGTGCGGACCACTCTCAACCCGGCCCTCGGCGTCCAGACCGGCGACGACGTCGTGGCCGCCGGAACATCCGGGCCCGGATCATCGACCGATGCCTGGTACACGATCGACATGGGCGAATGGTCGCTCGACCCGGCGAGTTCGGTGCTCGTGACCACCGGCGGCATCGAAGTGGCCCGACCCGGACTGCGCGTGTCCACCGGCAACCCGCACACGGTCGTGGCTCTGGCCGAGACGGCCGAACTCGAGGCCGCCGAGCTCCGCGACGCCCCGGTTCTCGACCCCGTGCCCGCACAGGGGGCGAACGTCGAATACATCGTCATGGAACCGGCTCGCTCCGACGTGGCCGGGGGAGAAGGGGCACTGCGGATGCGCGTGTTCGAACGCGGCGTCGGCGAAACCCGGTCATGCGGCACCGGTGCCTGCGCCGCCGCGATCGCCGCCCACCACTGGGCGGGGGAGAAGTCACCCCTGCAGTGGCGGGTGGATGTCCCCGGCGGTCAGCTGCGCATCGAGATCGACCCGAACCATGAGGGCACCAGCGGACGAGTCAGCCTCGCCGGCCCCGCGGTCCTCGTGGCAAGCGGCACGATCAGCTGAGACCCGAACCCAGTCCCGTCGAACCCGAACCCGTCGGGCCCCGTCCCGTCGTACCTAGCCCCGGTGGATCGTGAGCACGCGGAATCCCTTCGACGAGCCCGTGCGCACGACTTCGAATCCGTCGCCGAGCATCCCGGCGATCCACTTCTGCAGGGAATCGGCGCCGAGGTTCTTCGATACGACGAGGTCGGCCCGGCCGTCGGGAGCCAGACGCGGAAGCCAGGTCTCCAGCAGCTCGTGCAGGGCCTCCTTGCCGATGCGGATCGGGGGATTGGACCGGATCGCGGCGAACTGCACCTCGGCGGGGATGTCCTCGGCGGTGACGGTGCGGACCGTTTCCAGACCCAAGCGGCGGGCATTCGCGGCGGTGGTCTCCAGGGACCGGGAATTGACGTCGAGGGCCCACACGCGCAGCTCCACCTCGGCGTCCCTGGCCTCCAAGGCCGTGTGCAGGGCGATCGGGCCCCAACCGCAGCCGAGGTCGAGCACATCACCGGCCGGCGGCTCGGGCAGATGCCGCAGCAGCACGGACGTGCCGAGGTCGAGGCGAGTGGGGGAGAAGGTGCCTGATACGGTTTCGACGGTGACCTCGCGGCCGGCCAGTTCGAGGCGCAGCTCACGGGTCTTGGCCTCGCTGCTCGGCGATTCGGTGAAATAGTGCTCTGACACCACTTCAGTCTAGACGGCTGTGGGAGAATTGATGGACACCACTGTCGGTGCCAAGGTTGACCAGACCCGTGCGAGCAGTCCGCGCGGGTGGCAGAGAACAAAGGAATGAATGACGTCTGAAGACAAAGAGCGTCGGAAAGCGATGCTCGACCGTGTGCTCTCCCGAGGTGCCCAAGCACTGGGCGATCATGACACCAGCGGCGAGGACGACCAGTTCGACCTCGCCGAGCGTGCCGCACTCACCCGTGTGGCCGGGCTCTCGACCGAGCTCGAGGACATCACCGAGGTCGAATACCGTCAGGTCAGGCTCGAACGGGTCGTTCTGGCCGGGATCTGGAACACCACCCAGGCCGAGGCCGAGAACTCGATCCGCGAGCTCGCCGCACTCGCAGAGACCGCCGGCTCCGAGGTCCTCGACGCGCTCATCCAACGCCGCGACAAACCGGACCCGGGCACCTACCTGGGCAGGGGCAAAGCCGCGGAACTCGCCGAGGTCGTCGCCTCCGTCGGTGCCGACACCGTGATCATCGACTCCGAGCTCGCGCCCAGCCAGAGGCGCGGGCTCGAAGATGTGATCAAGGTCAAGGTCATCGACCGCGTGGCCCTCATCCTCGACATCTTCGCCCAGCACGCGAAGTCCCGCGAAGGCAAGGCCCAGGTCGAACTCGCCCAACTCGAATACCTGCTCCCGCGCCTGCGCGGTTGGGGCGAATCCCTGTCCCGCCAGGCCGGTGGCCGCGTCGCCGGCGGTGCCGGGATCGGCTCACGCGGACCCGGCGAGACGAAGATCGAACTCGACCGCCGCCGCATCCGCACCCGGATGTCGAAGCTGCGCCGTGAGATCGCGGCCATGGCACCGTCGAGAGAGACCAAACGGAAGAACCGCGCCCGCCACCATGTGCCGTCGGTGGCGATCGTCGGGTACACGAACGCGGGCAAGTCCTCCCTGCTCAACCTCCTCACCGACGCCGAGGTGATGGTGCAGAACGCCCTGTTCGCCACCCTCGACCCGACCGTCCGGCAGGCGCAGACTGCCGATGGGCTCACCTTCACCTACACCGACACCGTCGGATTCGTCCGCAATCTGCCCCACCAGCTCGTCGAAGCCTTCCGCTCGACACTGGAGGAGGCCGCCGGCTCCGATCTGCTGCTCCACGTCGTCGACGCCTCGCACCCGGACCCCCACGGTCAGATCCAGGCCGTGCGCGAAGTTCTCAAGGACGTCGAGACCGGCGACATCCCCGAACTGCTCGTGTTCAACAAGTCCGATATCGCCGATGAGGCCGTGATCACCGGCCTGCGCGCGGAGTACCCTGAGGCGCAGTTCGTCTCCGCCGCCACCCAGGACGGCATCGATGACCTCATCGAGGCCATCGAGGGCCGACTGCCGGCCCCCGATATCGACATCACCGTGCTCATCCCCTATGAACGCGGCGACCTGGTCTCGAAGATCTACGCCCTGGGCACCGTCGAACACGAAGAGCACAACTCCGAGGGCACCAGCCTGCAGGCCAAGGTGCCGGCCGAGCTCGTCGACGAACTGCGCGAATTCCAGCGTCCGGACCTGGTCATCGACCAGTGACCGTCGACGAGCTCCTCTCATCGGCCGTCGGAGCCATCGGCGGGTCGACGCGCAGCGGTCAGCAGGAGATGGCACAGGCGGTCGCCTCGGCGGTGGACAAGGGAATCCACCTGCTCGTCCAGGCCGGAACCGGGACGGGCAAGTCCCTGGCCTATCTCGTGCCCGCGGCCGAATACGTCAGCCGCACCGGCGGCAAGGTCGTCGTGTCCACGGCGACCCTGGCCCTGCAGACGCAGATCATCCACCGCGATCTGCCGCGTCTGTTCAAGGCCGTGAAGAAGGACCTCGATCCGCTGCCGCGGGCCGCGCTGCTCAAGGGGCGGCGGAACTACGTGTGCAAGCACAAGCTCGCCGGCGGGTACCCGGACGAGGGCGAGGGCATGCTCTTCGACCTCGGTGCCGACGCCGAGGCAGGCCGCAAACCCTCCGAGCGCTCGGGCCTGGGGGAGGAGATCCAACGGATCCGCACCTGGGAGAAGATCACCGACACCGGCGACCGCGACGACCTCATGCCCGGCGTCAGCGACCGCGCCTGGTCGCAGGTGTCGGTCAACGCCTTCGACTGCCTCGGGGCGAACTGCCCGCTGGTGACCGAATGCTTCGCCGAGATCGCCCGGAACAAGGCCGCCGAGGCCGATATCGTCGTGACCAACCACGCACTGCTGGCCATCGACGCCTTCGGCGAATCGTCCGTGCTGCCCGACCACGACGTCATCATCATCGACGAGGCGCACGAGCTCAAGGACCGGGTGACCAACGCCCTGTCCGGGCAGATCAACACGAGCATGCTGCAGGCGGCCACGAGCTCCGTGCGCCGGCACACCCCGGTCCAGGACGGTGTCGTGTCCCTGCTCGACTCGGCCGCGGCGGCCCTCGAACGCGCTCAGTCGAGCGTGCCCGAAGGGCTCATCCTCAACATGAGTGAGGCGCTCGGGCTCGCGCTGGCACAGATCCGGGACTCCGCACGCCAGATCATCAACGACATCGGCGGCAAGTCCGAGGACGCCGATGCCGGTCGGCAGATGGCCAAGGCCCGGTGCCAGGAGATCTTCGAACTGGCCGAACGCTTCTGCGATCCGGGCAAGAACGACGTCATCTGGCTGACACGCTCGACCTTCCGGGAGAAGGAGACGACGAACCTCGTCATCGCCCCGCTGAGCGTGGCCGGGACCATGCGATCGGGCATCTTCGACGAATCCACCGTCGTGGCCACCTCGGCGACCCTGTCCCTGGGTGGGAATTTCGACGCCGTCGCCGCCTCATTGGGTCTGTTCGGACCCGACGCCCCGAAATGGGACAGCCTCGATGTCGGGTCCCCGTTCGACTACGGCAGACAGGGCATCCTCTATGTCGCCTCCCACCTGCCCCGGCCCGGCCGCAGCGGGATGAGCCCCGAGGCGCTGACCGAGCTCGAGGAGCTCGTGCGGGCCTCGGACGGCGGGGCGCTGGGACTGTTCTCCTCCCGGGCGTCCGCCACGGCCGCGGCCGAGCAGCTGCGGGAGACGTTCGACTTCCCGATCCTGCTCCAAGGCGATGACGGGCTGTCGTCACTGGTCTCCCAGTTCACCGCGGACGATCGGGCCTGCCTGTTCGGCAGCATGTCGCTGTGGCAGGGGGTCGACGTGCCGGGGCGGACGAACCGGCTGGTCATCATCGACCGTCTGCCCTTCCCCCGCCCCGATGACCCGCTCATGCAGGCGCGGGCACGGGATGCCGATCAGCGCGGAGTCAACGGGTTCATGGCCGTGTCGGCCACACATGCGGCCCTGCGCCTGGCCCAGGGCGCCGGACGCCTCATCCGCTCGACGGGCGACAGGGGAGTCGTGGCGGTGCTCGACTCGCGGCTGCGGTCGGCCAGATACGCCGGCTTCCTCGTCAATTCGATGCCGCGGATGTGGCCGACGACGAATTCGGAACTCGTCCGCACGAGCCTGGGCAGGCTGGCCGCCGCCGACGAGGAATGAGGCGTGGAGCGGTAGCGGCGGCCGCTTGGCGCCCGGGGCGCGGCAGGAATGAGCGAACGCCCGTGGCCGAAGCGATCACGGGCGTTCGCGTTGGGGCAGGATCCGGGCGCTCTGCCGGGCCGGTCAGAGCCGGGGCGGGTCCCTCAGTCGGCGACACCGGTGCCGGTCAGAGCCGGCGGATGACGGCGACGACGAGGCCCATGATCTGGGCGTAGGTGCCGTCGATGGGCTCGTAGTTCTCATTCTGCGGCAGCAGCCACTGATGACCGGCCTTGCGCTTGAGGGTCTTGACCGTGGCCTCACCGTCGAGCAGGGCCGCGACGATCTGTCCGTTGTCGGCGGTGTGCTGCTTGCGCACGACGACCCAGTCGTCATGGCAGATGGCGGCGTCGATCATCGAATCGCCGATGACCTTGAGCAGGAACATCTCACCCGAGCCGACGACCTGAGTCGGCAGGGAGAAGACATCGTCGACCTCCTGCTCGGCCAGGATCGGACCGCCGGCGGCGATGCGACCGACGACGGGAACCTGGACAGTGTTGTTCGACAGCTCCTCGAACTTCGCCCGCTCGGCCTCCTCCTCTTCGAAGGGATTGACCACTTCGATGGCCCGCGGGCGCTTCGGATCGCGGCGGACATAGCCGAGACGTTCGAGCTGCGAGAGCTGATGGGCCACGCTCGACAGAGAGGCGAGTCCGGCGGCCTTGCCGATCTCGCGCATGCTCGGCGGGTAGCCGTTGGCTACGACGGCGCGTTCGATGGTCTCGAGGACCAGACGCTGACGGGGAGTGAGGCGGAAATCGCCCTCACCGGTCGAACCCTCGGGAATCTCAACCTCATCGTCATCACTGCGGGCGGCAGCGATCTCACTGGCAACATCCTCGTTGCGAGGCCGGCCTCTGCCTCGTTTGTTCTGAACCATTGCTCGTTCCCCTTCGTTCTATTCCCTGCCGCTGAACGCCGCGATCTCCGCTGCGGAGATTCTCATGTCAGTGCCGACTGAGATGGTTCTGACAGATCGATCAACAACGCTGGTTCCTCCTCATTGTCGCATAGATGTTCGAGTTGGACTGGACATTTGTTCGATTGGCATGTTGAATAGAACAGACGTTCTACCGATTGCTGGTGGAATCGTACGAATGAAAGAGGTAATGCGATGTCTGCACAGAACACCGGGCTGCGCCTGACCACCCGTGGACGCCAGGCGGTGCGCCTTCTCAGAACCCTGCTCATTGCCGCCGTCGTCATCGGCGGAGCGCTCCTGCTCGCCACCCAGTCGTTCTCGGCCGCCGCTGTCGCCGAACCCGAGGCGGAGACCATCGGCATCGACGCCGAGGAGGTCGTCGTCGACGAGGGCCAGTCGCTGTGGACCGTGGCCTCGAACCTCGACCTCGACCGCGACACCCGCGATGTCGTGGCCGATATTGCCGAGCTCAACCACCTGTCCACCCCGACCGTCCATCCCGGCCAGACCCTCGACGTTCCCGTCCGCTGACGCTCGGCCGGCGCGCGTCGCGGCCGACGGCTGCGGAGACGAGGCGCCGGCCCATCTCGCGGTCCGACCCGCCGCCGGGGCAGCGGGGTCCTCTCGGTAGAATGATCGCGTGGGAAACATCGAATCTCTGCCAGTGCGCCCCGACCTCGTGGGTCTCAAACCCTACGGGGCTCCGCACCTGGACGTACCCGTCCAGCTCAACGTCAACGAGAACGCCTATCCGCTGCCCGAGGTCGTCATCGACAGCATGCGCGCTGCCGTCGACGACCACTTCGCCGGACTCAACCGCTATCCCGACCGTGAGTTCACGTCACTGCGTGAACACCTCGTGACCTATCTCAACACCATCAACGAACGTGCCGGTGACAGCGTCGCGCTGGAGCCCGAGATGATCTGGGCCGCCAACGGCTCGAACGAGGTCCTCAGCCATATCGTCCAAGCCTTCGGCGGACCCGGGCGCACCGTGCTCGGCTTCACGCCGTCGTATTCGATGCACCCGCTGATCACGACCGGAACCGGAGCCAGCTGGCTCAGCGCTGACCGCAAGGACGACTTCACCCTCGACGCTGAGACCGTCGCCGCCGAGGTGGCCCGGGTCGAGCCCGACATCGTCTTCCTCTGCACCCCGAACAATCCGACCGGGACCTCGATCGGCCTCGACGTCATCGAAGCCGCCTACGACAACTGCTCGGGCATCGTCATCGTCGATGAGGCCTATGCGGAATTCTCCCGCCCGGCCAAGTCCTCGGCGATGACCCTGCTGGAGGGCCGGCCCCGCCTCGTCGTGTCCCGGACGATGAGCAAGGCCTTCGCCTGCGCGGGTCTGCGCCTGGGCTACGCGATCGCCGATCCCGCCCTCATCGACGTCCTCCGCCTCGTCCGGCTGCCCTACCACCTGTCCGAGGTCACGCAGGTGCTCGCCTGCACCGCGCTCGAACACGCGGAGGTGCTGCTGGGCAATGTCGACCGACTCATCGATTCCCGCAACCGGATGGCGGCCCATCTGGCCGAGGTGGGCTTCACCGTCCACGACAGCGATTCGAACTTCGTGCTCTTCGGCAACATCTCCTCACCGGC
>DWZN01000201.1 GCA_019117545.1 Candidatus Brevibacterium intestinavium | reverse complement strand
CCCGAAGCGGGTCCGACGCATGATCGCGGCCGAAGGGCTGCAGCTGAGTCTGACCGCGTGCGTGGTCGGCGTCCCACTCGGCGTCGCCTACGGCTGGATCGGGGCGCTGACCCTGCTGTCGCCGCTGACGGGCATCTTCGCCCCCAGCGTGCCCTGGTGGGTCATCGCCGTCGTCGTCGGAGGCACTCTGGTCGCGGTCCTGGCCGCCAGCCGCGGACCCGCCCGCGCGGCGACGTCCATCAGCCCCGTCGAAGCGCTCGAAGCCGTGTGAGTGGTCGTCTGTGCGCTGCCCCGTACGCCGCCCTCGCTGAGGACGGCTGACCAACTCGCCGAGGTGGGGTTTCAGGACCTCGCGTCCGTGTCCTCGCGCTCGACGACGCAGTCACTGGGGACTTCGCTGAGACTCTCAGGGTCTCAGCGGGTGGCGGTTCAGGTCGCACATCTTCACCCCGGAGCTCAGCGCGTCGAGCTGTGACTTCAGGTCGGTGACTCGCTGCTGAGCCTCGGCGATGATCAGATCCGCGATCCGTCGCCAGTCCGCCGGTTCAGGATCGCTGGGCAGGTCGGCGTAGAGCTCAGCGATCTCCCGCACGGTCAGGCCGACGCGCTGGGCGAACTTCGCAATGTGGATGCGGCAGGCAGCCGACTCGTCGAAGCGGCGCTGATTGCCCGCTGTGCGCTCGGCTGTGATGACTCCGTGCTTCTCATAGAACCTCACGGCCGAAGGCGCGACGTCGGTCTCTGCGGCGACGTCGCCGACGGTCAGCGCATTCTTCATCTCTTCACCGGGGTGCGTGTTCGTCAGTGACATGTCGTCAGAGTATTCGCGCCCGGGCATTGACTTCAACATATGTTCAACCCCTAGCGTTGACGGCGTCAGAATGCACAGAGGAAATGGAGCCCGTCATGTCCACCGAGATCTGTGGAGTCTTCGCCGCGACCGGCAAACAGGGAGGAGCGGTCGCCGAGGAGCTGCTCGAGCGCGGTAAAAGGGTGCGCGCGCTCGTCCGGCGTCCCGATTCCGAGCCGGCCAGAGCGCTTGCTGCTCGCGGGGCCGAGGTCGTCGTCGCCGATGTCGATCGGACCGAGACCCTGATACCTGCGATGCGAGGGCTGGATGCACTGTGGTTCATGACGACGATGACGCCCGAACTCGGCGCCGCTGCGGAGATGCCGATGGGCCGTGCCCTGGCGGCAGCGGCCGTGGATGCGGGAGTTGCTCGCATCGTCTTCAGCTCGGTGGGAGGCGCTGAGCGCGACACCGGGGTGCCGCACTTCGACAGCAAATGGGAGGTGGAGAAGCACCTCGCCGACCTCGACCTCGAAGTCACTGTCATCCGTCCCGTCTTCTTCATGGACAATCTGCCGTTCATGACGGACTCCGACGGAGAAGAGGTCGTGCTGCGGATGCCGCTGCCCGACGGAATCCCGCTGCAGATGGTTTCGGTGCGCGACATCGGTCGCGTCGCAGCCACGGTGCTCAGCGATCCAGGAGCGGTCTCCGGCGGGGCCGTGGAGATCGCCGGTGACGAACTCACCGGCGGCGAGGTCGCTGCCCAGGTGGGGGAGGCGCTCGGGCGGGCCGCCCGCTATGAGGCTCTCCCGCTGGATGCGCTCGGCGAGGACGCCGACGCCCGGGCGATGTTCGCCTGGTTCGCGGACCTGCCGGCCTACCGGGCGGACTTCGCCGCCACTGATTCGCTGGCGATTGGATCATCGGATCTGCGAGGCTGGCTCATGTCGACCGCATGGCCGGAAATCGGGGCCTGATCCGGCCTCGACGACCTTGTCGTCGATCGTCGCTCGTCGGCGTCCCCGTCGACGACATACTCGAGGCTCAGGTCGACGATCTCGCCCGGGTTCAGGCATGGGTGGATGCCCGCAAACCCGACCTCGTCCGATGATTCGGTGACTCGGCTGCCGCCGATTGCTGAACCGTCCATCTCGGCCAGTGCCTGCGACCGATTGGCGGGCACGAATGATGAGGATCGTCGCTCGCTTGTCGATCAGTCCGCTGGGCTGTTACGTTCATCCCCATGGAAGCACAGTCGTGCCAGCAAAAAGGTGCTGTCCCTGTGCCGCGGCCGATTCGCTGGCTCGCGATCGGAGCGCTTGTCAGCATCATTCTGCTTCTCGCTCTTCCCGCGCTGATGCTCATCGATCGCGACGGTGTCATCGCGGCGATCATGCGAGAAGGTCAGCGGCTGGAGACGGCGAACCGCGAATGGCTGGCCGCGCACCCGGACATCGTCTTCGGGTTCGTCATGATCTATACCGTCGTACTGCATCTCGTCTGCGCCGGGGTACTCAGTTGGTTCACTCCGAAGGCCGCTCGCGGTCGCGGCTGGGCGAGGATCGGGCTGAGCGTCTATCTGCTCGTCGCGACGGGCTTGAGCGTCGTCTCGGCGGTCCAGGGCGGCATGTTCTTGGCGATTGTGATCCCGACCGACATCATCCACGTCCTCATGCTCGTCCTGCTCTGGGCCCCGCCCTCGGTGCGCCGTTTCTACGCGGAGCACCGGTCGGTCCGCCGGTCGAGGTCAACGGCGACGATCGAGGGTGCGGTCACTTGACGGCTCGATTCGATCGCTGCGCCAGCGATGGGCGGTTCGCATTGGGCGCGTCCGGTGAAGTGGGGTTGTCAGCTGGGGGATCGTTGAGAACACGGCGAGCGGGTGACGCAGCCAGAAGGGAAGAGCAGCGATGAATGACGCAGGCGATAGCGAGACGACCGATGAGCCGGATGCTGCACGAGACTCTGACCGTGAGCCGGAGCACCCGATGAACAGGCCCTTCTTCTTCGGCCTTGCCCCTGTAGACCGGCAACGACGGAACTTCCTGGACGTGCACACTTCTCAGACCAGGGATGGTGGACGTCAGCCTGCCGTCTTGTTCGTGCACGGCGGTCCGGTGCCCGAAGGTCAGCTGCCACGGCCGCGAGACTGGGAGGGTTTCAACGGCTACGCCGCACTCGCTGCCGCGTCGGGCCTGGTTGGAATCACCTTCAACCATCGCCTCCATACCGAGGAGCACTACCCACTCGCTGCTGAAGGTGTGGCGGCCGCAGTCGAGCAGACTCGGGAGCTCGATTCCGTTGATTCCGCTCGAATCGGGCTGTGGTTCTTCTGTGTCGGTGGCGGACTCGCCGCCGACTGGCTCGCCAGTCCTCCTGACTGGTTGGGTTGCGTTGCATGGACATACCCGGTGCTCGTGCCTCCGCCGGATTGGTCAGGTGATCGCGAACGGTTTGACGCCGTCACCGCCGCTTCATCGGCTCCGAGGCTGCCAAAACTGCTTCTCAGAGTCGGCGATGAATACGAGTACTTCGCCCAGACTCAGAACGATCTCGTCGACAGCGTGCGTGAGCACGGCGGTGATCTCGAAGTCATCGAACTGCCTGAGACGGAACACGGATTTGAGCATTTGGGCTATGACGCGCAATCGCGCGACGGAGTCGACAGGGCAATGCAGTGGGTCTCTCGCATTCTTCGCCGCTGACTGAAGGCCGAAGCAGTTGGGACGAGCCTTCGCGCATCGTGGTTGAGGAATGCGAGTGCTCCGCAGTGTGATTTGCGCCTGCAGTCCGTTACTGCATGGTGCGTATTCGTGTGGACAACCGCCAGGTCGCGGAACCTGTCCGCGAACGCTTGCAGTCTCGGTGGTTGGAGTCCTGAGATGCAACACGTCTGGACTGTCCGTATCCGCTCACGGGATCCGTGCGTAGGCGCGGACCGGGATGGAGGGGAGCGATCTGAAGGTGAGCGGGGCCGCAGTGAACGACGCTCCATCCTGAGGCAGCTGATCGAGACCGCAGAGGTTCTCGACGATCAGGACCCCGGCCCCGAGCAGGATCGTGTGGACAGGCCGTTCATCGCCATCGGTTCCGTCGATGTTGACTGAATCGATACCGGCGATCGCGGCTCCGCGCTCAGCAAGAGCCTCGGCCGCCTCCGTGCTCAGGTGCGGGTGCTCGTGCGCTCCGTAGCGAGTGGTGCCCCAATGCCTGTCCCAGCCGGTTCTGAACAGGACCGCATGCCCGAAGACCGAATCAGGGATGAGGCTGCCTGCGATCGTCCCTTCGGCGGGAGAGTCGACGACGGTGAGGGGGAGCTCCACACAGCTGTCAAGACTCAGGTCTGCTGCGTCAGCACCGTTGCGGAAGCGATGACCGGGTGCGTCGAGGTAGGTTCCGGTGCTGGTCACAAACGAAACCGACTTGATCTGGAACTCTGTGCCGGGCGCGTAGTGGTCATGGGAGGCATCGAATGAGACATGGTCTTCCACGCTCGGTCCGGGCAGTCCCGGATATGTCACCATTCCGGGCTGAATCTCATGGCTCAGGTCCACGATGGGCATGTGTCGATGGCAGGGATGCGGATGCGGCGGGTTCAATGCTCAGCCGCTGCAGAGACGAGTTCGGTGACCGAGTGCGAGCCCTTCGGAAACAGTGAGCCGGTCAGCAGTCGCCGCAGTCCGGGCACGTGCATGGCTCTGAAACCCCACCGCCGCAGCAGGAGAGTACTTCGTCGTCGCGGCAGGAACACTTCGACGACACGTTCGCGGGCGGATTTCTGAATCGAATCGGCGATCGGCCTCCAGCGCCGCTCATACTCGGTCAGGATCTCGGGGATCGAACCGGCGGTGGAGAGCAGTTCGGCGAGGACGAACGCTCCGGCGACTCCGAGCGACGCTCCCTGGCCGGCGACCAGCGACACGGCGCAGGCGGCATCGCCGATCAGGCCGACTCGACCATGCGTCCACTGCGGCATGAGGACCTGAGCGACTCGATCGAAGTAGATCTCCTCGGCAGGTGGGCATCTCTCCAGCGCGGCGTCCACCAGCGGCCCCATGCCGGAGAATTCGGCACGAAGCTCGTCTCTGGCATCATCATAGTCCGCAGAGCCCGTCCGGTGAACGGTGAACGCCGCTACCCGCCCGTTGCCGAGACCGTAGAGTCCCAACTGCCGATCGATGGTCTCGGTGAGAACGAACTGGCCGGCCACCTCGTCGAGGACGTCGTGATCGTCGAAGATGAAAGCACCGGTGTGCATTCCCAGCTCGTGCAGGAACCGCGCCTCGTCTCCGAAGGTCAGTGAGCGGATGCGTGAGTGGATGCCGTCGGCGCCGACGATGACGTCGGCATCGACGACGTCGCCGTCGGAGAGCACTGCGGACTCGGGCGTGATCTGTTCGATCGTGGTCCCGTAGCGGACCCGGGTGCGAGGCCCGAGCGACTCGCGCAGCATCTGCTCGAGTGCCGGTCGCATGACGCTGACGATCTGCCCGTCAAGGGCTTTGGTGAAGAGCCCATAGTCGAGACTGACCGTCGTCCGGCCCTCGTGGTCGATGTAGCGGAAGGTGTCGACGGGGCTCGCCGCCGCGCGCAGCTGTGACAGCAGGCCCATGGCGGCGAGCGCTTCGAACCCCGGCCCCGAGAAGTCGATCATATAGCCATGGTGGCGAGGGCCGGGAGCCTGCTCGACGAGGACGACGTCCCATCCGTGGTGCCCGAGTCTCCCGGCGAGTGAGAGCCCGGCGATGCCGGCTCCGCAGATCAGTGCCTTCATCGTCAGTTCTCCTTTCGGGACACGCGTGTGTGCAGCGGCTTCACTGCGTCGTCGATGCGCATGCTCGATCTCATATACGGCTGCCGATGCGTTCGTCGCCCTTGCGGTCACGGCTCCTGGTTCCGCTTCGCGTGCGGAGTGTCTTCCGGAGGACAGCGAAGACGAAACCGCTGAGGATGATGTGAACGAGCACCAGGATGCTGGCGTCGGGAGCGACGCTCGCCTCGACGCCCGTGTCGAAGCCATCCAAGCCGCCGAACAGGAGCCGGTTCACGGTGAGGTGGACCAGGTGGAACGATACAGCGGCCGCGACGGCTCCGGGCACGGGGAGACTCCTGGCGGCGATGAGCGTGAGGCCGAAGAGGCTGAGCTGGAGAAAATAGGAAAAGGGGTCGATGCCGTCGGGGGAGGGGCGGATCCCATCCGCGCCGACCCCGAGCAGCAGCGCGGAGCCGGTCTGGACGGCGCTGATGCCGGTGTACGTTGCGCAGAACAGCACCGTCACGACCGCCGCGGCGATGATCGGTTCGAAGCGCTGCCGCATGGAATCCCATGCGTACCCACGCAGGGCGAGTTCCTCGGGGATGGCCTCATACAGCAGTGCGATCAGAGTGTTGACCGCGAGGAAGACCAGCAGCTGCTGCACGGAAACGCTGCCGACTCGGACCCATCCCGCCCAGATCGCCGGCGCCCAGGTCGCCGCCGCGGTGACGACACCGACACCTGTGGCGATCGCCGCCGGGCGTATCCAGGTGAGAGTGGGGCGACGCCTGGGGCGGCGCGAACTCTCGCCGAGGCGGCGCCTGAGAATCATGATCGGCGGAATCACGATGACCCCGGCTATGACTGCTTGCACGGCTCTCACCGCCAGTGGGCCGAGGTCCGCCGATGGTCCCGCGAGCTTGGTGAGTGTGATCGACATACCGACGCCCAGGCACAGCACCGCCCATCCGCCCAGTGATCGAGCGAGTGCGGACATCGGCGAGGCGGTGCCGAGTGCCATCATAGTGTGCATGCCTGCATAGTAGTACGGGTGAACTATCAAGAAAAGGGAGCGACCGGCGTGATCCGGGCATCGGCGTGAGGATCGTCGACTGCTTGCCCCGGTTTTCGAGGCGTTGCTACGCTCGCGTCATGGAAGTACGGGTGTATCACCAAAAGTGGCGCTGTGAAGGTCCGAAACCCAGCGGACTTCCCTCCTGCCATGATCGGGGTGCTCTGCTGCGTCGTCTCCTCGGGTTCATCGGCGTCCTCGCGTTCGCTCTGACAGCCGCTGCACCTGCCGCTGCCGCCGGGAGGCCGTCACGACCGCCGCCGAACGGCGACGAGCTCGCATCTGCGATCGACGGGCTGGTGCCCGAGCAGCTGGCGGCCAATGAGATCCCCGGAGCAGTCGTCACGGTCGTCGCTGACGGGGAAACCGTGTTCTCCCGCGGCTACGGCACTGCAGACCCATCGGACGAGAAGGCCATGGACCCCGAGTCGACACGCCTTTACACCGCCTCCGAGGCGAAGCTCTTCACTGCTGTGGCGGCCCTCCAGCTGGTCGAGCAGGGCGAACTCGACCTGGACACCGACGTCAACGACTATCTCGAGACCGTCCGAGTCCCCGAGACCTATCCAGGCCGACCCATCACTCTTCGGCATCTGCTGACCTACACCTCGGGGTTCGACTGCGACGTCTACGGCTGGTCGCAGTGGCGAGTCGGCGAACTGCCGACTCTGGAGGAATTCACCGGTCTCGCGATGCCCGACCGAGTGCGGGCGCCGGGGCAGCTGACGGCCTACAACAACTTCGACTTCGTCCTTGCCGGCCGTCTGATCGAGATCGCGTCCGGACAGGACTATGAGGACTACATCGCGGAACACGTCTTCGCTCCCGCCGACATGGACGACACGAGTGCGGGATCGGCATCGACTTCCGACACCGGAACACTGCCGCCGCCGGCGGACGGATTCCGCCCGACCGCAGACGGGCAGGAGACGACCGGAGGGCACCTCAGTCCGGCGGTGCCGACCGGCGCCGATGTCGCGACGACGAGTTCAGACATGGGGCGTTTCATGACGGCGCTCCTCGACGAGGACGCACCGCTGGGCGAAGGACTCGCCGCGCAGCTCGAAGACGCCCAATTCAGCGTCGACTCGACGATGGCCGGCGTCGGATTCGCCTTCGAACGCCGGTCGATCGGCGGGCACACCGGTGTGACCAAGGACGGCGATCTGCCAGGCGTCCACCACAATCTTGCGATAGTCCCCGACGCCGGCCTCGGCATCCATGTCGCCTACAACGGCGACGGAGTCGACGGGTCCGCGTTCTGGGCCGGGAAGCAACTGGTTCGAACAGTCCTCGACCAGCAGCATCCCGCAGACGATTCCGCCGCCGGCGGCTCCGCAGCCGCTGGAAGCGACATCCATCCCGACTCTCGTGGCGACTCGAAAGGCAAGGACGCCTCCGACTTCGCCGGCAGCTTCGAGCCCGCCCGCACATCCGAGTCGACCTTCGCACGAGTCAGCACGCTGACCGCTCCGGTCACCGTCGAAGCGAAGGGACCCAGGCAGCTCGTCACATCGGGCCTGTCCGATGACCCCTCGCAATCAACACAGACGTGGGCCCAGATCGGGCCGAATCGGTTCACGCTCGACGGCGGCGATCAGATCCTCGCATTCACTGCCGAGGGGAACATGGTCACCAGTCAGATGCCGAGCAACTCGTTCGAGCCTCTGCCGTGGTACGAAACGCCTCTGCTCCATCTCGTTCTCCTCGGCGCCGCGGCCGCGGGGCTGCTCGCTGTGCTCATCGCCTCCCCTGTCCGAGCGGCAGTCGGGAAGATGAAAGGCTCGAGGGAGCGGGACACCGCTGGTGCGCGAAGCGCCCGCCTGATCGCCTGGCTGAACTCTGTGAGCCTGGCGATGTTCGCGACGGCCTTCGCGATCGTCAGCGCCGACTCGAACAGGCTCGCCGAACTCCCGCTCACAGGCAGCCCGACGCTGTCATTCGCGCTCAACACCATGTCGGTCATGGCCGCCCTGACGCTGGCCATGCTGATCTTCGCCGTCTGCTCATGGTTCCGCCGCTGGTGGGGGCTGGCCGGACGAGCCGGTTACTCCCTGCTGACCCTCGCGGCCGTCGTCATCGTGACGATCTCCATCCACTATCGCCTCATCGGCGTACCCCTCACCGTCCCCATCTGACCGTCGTATATGTTCACGCCCCGATCGTCCCGAACAGACAGGGAAGGAACCATCGTGGATGAGTCCAGTTCGCCCCGGAGACAGACGAGTCGGGCGCCTCCGACCGCCAGACCTTCCAGGACTTCGAGGGCGCGAACGATATCATCCATGTGACTGCACACCCGGGTGTGTCCGGTGTGCCGAGCCCGCCACCAGTCCGAGGAGAACCGCATATGCCCAAACTCATCGATCACGCCCAACGCCGGGAAGAGATCGCCACAGCGGCATGGCGGGTGATTCTGCAGAAAGGGATCGGTGCGGTCTCGGTGAGAACGGTCGCCGCCGAGGCGGGCCTATCGGTCGGTTCAGTGCGTCACGTGTTCGCGAGCCAGACTCAGCTGCTGGCGTTCGCGATGGAGCTGGTCATCGACCGAGCTGCCGACCGCATCACGGCACTGCCCGAGCGGGACGACCCGATCGAATCGATGGAGGACATCGCCATCGAACTGCTGCCCCTGGACGAGGAGCGGCGAAGCGAAATGGAAGTCTACCTCGCCCTGTTCGCGGCGACTGCGACAGATCCCCTGCTCATCGACACCCGCGCCGAGGCATGGGGGCGGGTCCATGCCGGATGTCGCACCATCGTCACGCGGCTGGCAGAGGACACACCGGTCACCGAGGAGCAGCTGGAGCGAGAGGTCATCCGTCTCCACGCTCTCGTCGACGGCCTGGCCGCCCACCTCGTCTGGCAGCCGGAGGAGGTCAGCGAGGCTGCGGCGCGCTCGGCGATCATCGACCATCTGCACGAATTGACAACCCGCCTCGGCGCCGGCTGATCAGACTTCCAACCGTGGCCGGAGGCGGTCGCAGCCAGCGGTTCAACCGAACTCGCTGAAACGTCGACTCTGTGCGCACAATGAAAGGTTGGACAATGTTCGGAACCAGAAGACAGTGGTGGAGGCGATCGGCCGGACGGCGCTGGATCGCACTGGCCCTGGCATGGGCCGCGATCTATCTGGTGTTCGCCCTGGCCTGGGCGGCCGGCGCACCCGGCTACCCGTACGGGCGGCATTGGGACCCCAGCCCGGTGCCGGTGTCCCTGCTCGACGCGGTCCCGGCACAGGCCGGGGTCACCGTCATCATTGCGGGCACGGGCCTCGTGCTGATTTCGATCGGGCGGTTCCTGATCACCGCGACGGGCAGACTCTCCGCCCGATTCGCGACCAGCACGATACTGGTCTGCTGCCTCGGTCTCGTCCTCGTCGGAGACTACCGGCCGCTCATGGCCGTGGCTCGTGTCCCCATCTTCCTCATCACCCGCACGTTCTGGCACGTTGCCGAGGGCCGAGTCGGGGTCGGGGAGTTCGTGTCGGCCATGTTCAGCATCCCGGCGCTGCACGGATTCTGGCAGCTCGGCGGCATCCTCGTCCTGCTCATGGCGACCGTCGAATTCTGGAGACGGACCCGCAGCGGCTGCTCCGACTGCGGTCGTCCGCCGCAATTGTCGTGGTGGACCACGCGCTCGGGTGCGCGGCGGTGGGGTCTCATCGCCACGATCATCGCCGTCATCTGCCCGATACCGTACGCGGTGACCAGATACATGCTGCTTTTCGGATTCCCTGCCGACGGGATCAGCCGAGCCCTCATCGAGCAGGGCGAGGCACAGACGCCGGGCATCTGGATCTTCGGCGCCGGTCTGGCAACGCTCGGAGTGCTCGGCGCGGTCCTCACGCTGGGTCTGAGCCAGCGCTGGGGAGAGCGGTGGCCGTTCTGGGTGCCGATTCTCCGCGGACGTCCGATCAACCCCGTGGTCGCGATCATCCCCGCCGGATTCGTGTCCCTGCTGTGGCCCGGATCGTCGCTGATGCTGGTGCGCGTGAATCTGCAGAAGACGCTTGCCGACAGTGGTGCGGCCGCGCCGGATGTCGCACATCTGCTCCTGTCGCCGATGAACCTGTGGGTCTTCTGGGGGTTCGCCCTGGCTGGGGCAACTCTGGCCTACTGGCTTCGGCGCCGTCCCGACTGCGCAACGTGCCATCGCGGCGAGGAGCCGATGCGTGGGGTCTGGCGGTCACGGAGCACCGACGGCGCAACCGGCATCGTCGGAACCGCCGCAGAGGGGAGATGAACGCGTCTGCAGACGACAGCCGTCCTGACCGTTCGGGTCGCACCGTGCGGATCGGCGACGTCCCGCCATCGAGGTCTTGAGGAAGACCGCCGGGAGCGGGAGGGTCACCGTCGAAGAACTCGACGACCGCATGGAGCTCGTGGCGGCCGCACGCTTCCCCGCCGATCTCGACCGCGTCCTCGAGGACATCGTCACCGAACTGCCGTCGGAGCGTGCAGAGGCCGCAGGAGAAACTGCCGCGGGCAGGGCTGCCTCTGAAACACTCCCCGGCGGATCTCCCGGCAACCGGGAGATCCTGCGCTCGCCGTGGACGGGGCTCATCCGCCAGGGATGATGGCCGGTACGGCCGTATCTGCGCTGCGAACCCGCGGGAAAGCTTCTCGAACTCAACTTCCTCGAGGTCGCCACCGACCTGGAGATCGTCGACATCGACGTCGCAGCCCGCACCGGCACACTCAAGCTCATCGTGCCCGACAGCTGGGGCGTCGACTCGACACGAATGGCTCGCAGTCCGATCGCCGTCGTCACGTTCAAGGCCAATGAGGCCGCACGGGAAGGCAGCCCCACCATCCGAGTCCGGGGCAGCGTCGGGTCCAGAGTCTTCATCGCCCGCGGTCCGAACTACCGACAGCGGCGCCGGCTGAGGACGTGATCACCGTGCGGCCTCAGCGCCACGTCATCCTTCACCCGTCGGCCTGAGGCGGCGCAGTACGCGACTCGGTCCCGTCTGTGCTGAGGCGCCGGGCTTCGGTCGGAATGTCGGGCTGGCTCCCTTGCGCCGCGAACTGTTCCTCCTCCTCGACGGCCAGGCGTGCGTAGTGCTTGGCGATGACGGCGCAGACGAGGAGCTGGATGATGTGGAAGATCATCAGCGGCAGAACGTAGACGCCGACATCCTCGGCGGGGAAGAGCAGGAACGCCATCGG
>DWZN01000200.1 GCA_019117545.1 Candidatus Brevibacterium intestinavium | reverse complement strand
GATCCTCGTGATCGGTCTCTTCGGAGTCGGCTTCCTGGCCATGATCGGCAGCTACTGAAACGCCTCGGCGGAGGTCGGGCCTGCGCAGCGCCGCCTCGGCGGGGATCGGGGCCGGCCGGGCCGCCTCGGCGGAGATCGGGGCCAGCCGGGCCGCCTCGGTGCGCGATGCCGGTCCCGGCACCGATGATGCAAGACTGCAACACGATTCGGTCATCGTGCTCTCCGCGCCTCGATAGCGTGGGAACCAGACATCGGGGGTCCTGCTGACAGGTCCCTCGGAAGACGGCCATCGCTATCGGAGCGCAACTGAGATGCACACACGCCAACTGCCCATCGGCAGCACCTACACCGGATCGAATTCCTCGCCGATGGGCGGCACAACTCCCGCGGCTCTGGATCCTGCCGTCCTGAATCCGGCCGTTCCGGCTCCAGCCGCGGTCCGGGCTCCTGCCGTCAGGTCGGCACCGGTGGCGCACGGCCCCTCGGAACCCGTCACGTACGGCAGGTCGGCGCCCATCGTCGTCTGTCAGCCGCTCGCGCCGACGAACTCCTCGGCGATCGCAGGGTTCGTGATCTCGCTCATCTCGTTCGTCTCATCGTTCTTCTTCCTCGGCTTCCTCGGCATCATCTTCGGCCATGTCGCTCGCTCCCAGATCAAGCGCCGAGGCGAACGCGGCAACGGGATGGCAGTGGCTGCGCTGTGGCTGGGCTACCTCGGCGTGATCTTCTGGATTCTCTTCTGGCTGGCCTACTTCGGAGTCATCGCGCTGATGGTCGGCCTCGCCGTCGCAGCCGATACCGGGACGATCAGCTGATGCGCCGCCGAGACCGCGATCGGTCGGAGTGCCGGCACCTCCTCGGTGCTTCCAACGCTTGGAACGCCAGCACCGCCTCGGTGCCTCCACCGCCGTCGGACGCTGTGACCGCTGGGAGTGACGGCACCGCCTCGGTGCCTCGCGGCGCAACCGTGACAGATCTGTAACCGCCCAGCCTTTTGCCGGTATCGACGACTCTGTACGGTTGAAGGCAGACACAAGGAGACTTCGCCATGAGCAGCCAGGACAACTGGAACAACCCGGACATGTACTACCAGCAGCCCCAGTCGGGCACGACCTACGGTGCCCAGACCTACGGTTCCAATGCGGTCGCCGGGTCCAACAATGCCTACGCGGCCAATGCTCAGTATGCCGCTGGTCCCGCGTATGTCTATCAGCCGATGCCGCCGACGAATACGCTCGCGGTCGTCGCCATGGTCTGCTCGATCTTCGGAGTGGTCTCCTCAGTGTTCCTGGCCGGAATCGGCGGAATCATCATGGGCCACATCGCCCGAAAGCAGATCCGTCAGACCGGTGAGCGCGGCGAGGGGATGGCCATTGCGGCTCTGTGGGTCGGCTACATCGGTACCGCGCTCTGGGTCCTGTTCTGGGCCGTCATCGTCCTGTTCTATCTCGGAATGTTCGCGCTGATCTTCGCCGCCGGAGCCAGGGGCTCGTGACCCGGGGAAACCACCCGGAGCCCGTCGAGACGGATCGGGGCGGCTGAGTTCGAGGACTCAGCCGCCCCGATCCGCATCTCAGCACGTGTGCGCGTCCTTCCACCGGACGATGCCCGTTCTCTGCGCGATTCCTGACGGCTCTGGATACGAGCAGCGGGGCCCTGCCCGCATGCCCCGCTGCTGTACCGTCCCCCATCGAATCTGTGGACACCTGAGAGTAAACTGTGCGACCAGACCCCGAAGGGCCTATCTGAGTTGCGACGGCATCCGCCGCCTGCGAAGAAAGGTGTTTCATGGCTTACGATTCAGCCGACCTCCGCTCGTACTTCGAGCACCATTTCACCTACATCGCCGGATTCGAGCGCAATGTCGCGCGATACCGAAACAGAACGGCGATGATCGATCCCGGCACCGGACGGACGTGGTCGTACGCCCAGCTGAGCGAGGAAGTCGACGAACTCGCCTCAGCATTCGTCACAGCCGGAGTCGGCCGAGGCGACCGTGTCGTCTACCAGCTGTACAACACCCCGGAATTCGTCATCGTCTATCTCGCCACGCAGCGGATCGGCGCAATCGGAGTCCCCATCAACTTCCGACTCTCCCCGGGCGAGACCGCCTTCATCCTGCAGGACTCCGACCCACGGGTCTACCTCTATGCGCAGAGGGCCGCTTCCATCGCCGAGGCTGCCCTGTCCTCTTGGGGAGGCCGTCCAGCTGCCGTCGTCGCCGTTCCTCGCCGCACCGAGGCGACCGCCGGCGCCGAGGCCTCCGCTGCCGAGTCCGGCGCACCTGCTTCCGGCGACGAACCCGTGGAGTCGACGACCTACGATGAATTCCTCGCCACAGGGGCGGGCGCTCCGGTCGACCCCCTGCCCGAGGACTTCAGCACCTACGAGGAATCGACCCGCCTCTACACATCGGGCACCACGGGTATGCCCAAGGGCGTGGCATTGCCGTCGATCGTCGAGGTCATGAGCGCCCATGACGTCATGATGCACTTCCCCCTCGGCCCTCACGACC
>DWZN01000199.1 GCA_019117545.1 Candidatus Brevibacterium intestinavium | reverse complement strand
AGCGCGGCCAACAGGAGCAGGACGATGGCTCCGGCGATCGCGAAATATCCGGATACGCCGCCGGCGGAGCGCTCCCGCACCCGCTCGCCTTCAGGGGAGACGATGCGTGCAGGCCGCCGACCGCCGGGGTCCGGTGCCGGGGCGGGAGACGGTGAGGCCGAATGCCGACCCCGGGCGGTTTTGTGCGGCATCGGGGAGCTCGGGCCGGAGACGCCTCCGTGCGTCTGCGGAGCCCCCGTATTGGCCTGGGCGCCTCCCGGCGGACCGTAGGCGACAGGGGATTCGGGAGAACCGGAGGAGCCGGCCTGGGAACCCTGTGATCCGTAGTGGCCGTTGGGGTTGGTCACCGGTTCGGCTCCCGGATACGCGGCCGGGTGAGTGTGACCGTCCTGGTAGTGGGGCATCGGATCGCCGGTCGGGACAGGGCCGCGAACAGGGGGCTGATTCGGACGCCGATCATGCTGCTGTGGGTTCTCAGTCATGTCTCCAGTCTAGGCCACAGAATGAGACGCGAATCTCACATCGACTCCGTTCGAGCGGGTTGGGTAACGGTTTCATAACTGAACTCGTCTCAACGGGCGGAAGCCTTGAATGTGATCTGCGTCTCAGGGATCTTTTCAAACCATGAACAGCATTCAACTCCATGCAGAACCGGTGTCCCCGGTCGACGATGCCATCAACTCCTGGTTCGACCCGATCGCAACATGGTTCGGCAACATCATCTTCTTCCCGATCACCATCGGGGGAGCGTCCTTCCCGTTCGTCGTCGTGTGGCTGATCTTCGCCGCACTGGTCTTCACCATCTACTTCGGCTTCATCCAGGCCCGTGCCGCCAAGCTGTCGATCGAGATCATCCGCGGGAAGTTCTCCACGAAGGACGACCCGGGGGAGGTCACCCACTTCCAGGCCCTGGCCTCGGCCCTGTCGGGAACCGTCGGACTCGGCAACATCGCCGGTGTCGGCGTCGCCATCGCCCTCGGCGGTCCGGGCGCGACATTCTGGATGATCGTGGCCGGCCTGCTGGGCATGTGCACGAAGTTCGTCGAATGCACCCTCGGCGTGAAGTACCGTGAGATCGACGAGAACGGAGTCGTCCACGGCGGACCCTTCAAATATCTGCCCGTCGCCTTCCGACGCTTCAGCAGACCCGTCGCCACGACGCTGACGGGACTGTTCGCCATCGCGATCCTCATCTTCGGCGTCGTCGGCGGCGGAATGTTCCAGGCCAACCAGACCTTCGCCCAGGTGCGCACCGCCACCGGCGGCGACGACGGCATCCTGGCCGGCCCCTTCGCCTCACTCATCTTCGGAATCGTCTTCGCCGTCCTCGTCGCGCTCGTCATCCTCGGCGGCATCCGCTCCATCGCGAAGGTCACCGACAAACTGGTTCCCGGCATGGCGATCTTCTACGTCGTCTCCTGCCTGCTCGTCCTCGGGCTCAACTACTCGAACATCCCCCACGCCGTCGGCGAGATCTTCTCCGGCGCGTTCAACCCGCAGGGCATCGCCGGCGGCGTCATCGGTGTCATGATCATCGGCTTCCAGCGTTCGGCATTCTCCAACGAGGCCGGTATCGGTTCGGCGCCGATCGCCCACTCGGCGGTCAAGACCCGCCGCCCGATCTCCGAGGGCTTCGTCGCCCTGCTCGAGCCCTTCATCGACACCGTCATCGTCTGCACCATGACGGCTCTGACGATCATCGTCGCCAACCAGGCCTCGTACCGTGAGGACCTCGGCGCCGGTGAGATCGGGGGAGTGGCCCTGGCCTCGGACGCCTTCTCAACTGTCGCCTCCTGGTACCCGGTGCTGCTGGCGATCGCCGTGGCACTCTTCGCCTTCTCGACGCTGATCACCTGGGCCTACTACGGTGAGCAGGCCTGGAGCTTCCTGTTCGGAAACGCCAAGGCCAGCGTCACCGTCTTCCGCACGCTCGTGTGCGTCTTCGTCGTCATCGGCTGCGTGGCCACCTTCTCCAAGGTCGTCGAATTCGCCGATGCCGCGCTGTTCATGTGCGCGTTCATCAACATCCTCGGCCTCTATCTGCTGATGCCGGTGGTCAAGAAGGAGATGAAGAAGTACCTGGCCGACCGCAGGGCCGGCACGCTGGGCGATCCCGAGACGAAGGACGCCGTTCCGGTCGACGCACCCGGCTGAGGCATCCGAGACCTCTGCCGAAGGAGCAGACGCAGTGCGCCGCGATCCGTGAGACGCGGCGCACTGCCGTGTCCGCTCATCGTTAGACTGGTGCCGTGGAGCACAACAGAGACGGAAAGACACCCGCCCAGAAGAGACTGATCGAGCTGCGCGACAGCATCGACAATATCGACGCCTCCCTCGTCCACCTCCTGGCCGAGCGGTTCAAACTCACCGAACGGGTCGGCGAGCTCAAGGCCGAACACGGGCTGCCGCCGGCCGATGAATCGCGCGAGGCCCGACAGGTCGCCCGCCTGCGGATTCTCGCCGAGGACTCGCACCTCGACCCCGAATTCGCCGAGAAGTTCCTCGCCTTCATCGTCGCCGAGGTGATCCGCCGTCACGAGCGCATCGCCGAAGCGCGGGAGGACTGAGACCTCCTCGGCCTCCCGGCCGAGCTGAGAGATGACTCACAGTCGAGTGCGGGGTGGTGGGCATCCGCCCTGCGGGTTTGCCGATCTCACGCTGATAAGACTAGAATTGAGCGTCGGTGCGCATGACGCACCACGGCTGGTGATTCCTCTCAATGGGCGGCCTCGAAGGTGACTTCGTCGGCAGCCAAGGGACAACCGCCGTTCGATCGTGAATATGCAGAAAGAGGGTTCGACCATGGTCTATGCCATCGTCCGCGCCGGAGGCCACCAGGAAAAGGTGAGCGTCGGCGACATCATCACAGTCAACCGAATGAAGGCGAAGGCTGGAGACAGCGTCGAACTCGATGCCGTGCTTCTTGTCGACGGTGAGACGGTCACGACCGATGCCGAGGCACTGTCGAAGGTCTCGGTCAGCGCCGAAGTCGCAGGCGAGCTCCGCGGCCCCAAGATTGTGATCCAGAAGTACAAGAACAAGACGGGGTACAAGAAGCGTCAGGGCCACCGCCAGGACCTCACCCGTCTGAAGATCACGAGCATCAAGTAAGAGGAGACTTCTCACATGGCAAGCAAAAAGGGAGTCAGCTCGACCCGCAACGGTCGCGACTCAAACCCGCAGTACCTCGGCGTCAAGCGCTTCGGCGGCCAGTCCGTCAAGGCCGGCGAGATCCTCGTCCGCCAGCGCGGAACCAAGTTCCATCCCGGAGCCAACGTCGGCCGTGGAGGAGACGACACCCTCTTCGCTCTGACTGCCGGCGCCGTGGAGTTCGGCACCCGCAAGGGGCGCAGGATCGTCAACATCGTCGGAGCCTGATCCGCTCAGGATCCGATCGATTCCAATAGGATTTCTCCCCGTCAGGGGACTGTGAAGGGTGAGTCACGCGACTCACCCTTCATCTGATATAAGGACATTATGGCCACCGAGTTCGTAGATCGTGTCACCGTTCACCTCGCCGCCGGCGACGGTGGGAACGGGTGCGCCTCGATCAGGCGCGAGAAGTTCAAACCGCTCGGCGGCCCCGACGGTGCCGACGGAGGCAACGGCGGCAACATCGTCTTCCGCGTCGACCGACAGACCACCACACTGCTGCCGCTGCACCACCGTCCGCACCTGCGCGCCGACGGCGGGGGGATCGGCAAGGGCGATCTGCGCCACGGTGCCGACGGGAAGAACCTCGTCATCGCCGTGCCCGAGGGCACGGTGGTCAAGAGCACCGATGGCGACATCATCGCCGATCTCGTCGACGAGGGCACCGAATTCACCGCTGCCGCAGGTGGCCGCGGGGGACTCGGCAACGCCGCCCTGGCCTCGACGAAGCGCAAGGCTCCCGGCTTCGCCCTGCTGGGCGAACCCGGCGAGAGCCTCAGCCTCGTGCTCGAACTCAAGACGATCGCCGACATCGCTCTGGTCGGCTATCCCTCGGCCGGCAAGTCCAGCCTCATCGCAGCGCTGTCAGCGGCGAAGCCGAAGATCGCCGACTATCCCTTCACCACGCTCGCGCCCAACCTCGGCGTGGTCCAAGCAGGAGACACGCGCTACACCGTCGCCGACGTTCCCGGTCTCATCCCCGGAGCCTCCGACGGCAAGGGGCTCGGTCTGGAGTTCCTGCGTCACGTCGAACGCTGCGCCGGTCTCGTCCATGTCATCGACATGGCCACCTGGGAGCCGAACCGAGACCCTGTTACCGACCTGACGATCATCGAAACCGAACTCGCCGCCTATGCCGTCGACCTCGATGACGGCAGCGGACTGCTGCCGCTGTCCGAACGTCCGAAGCTCGTGGCGCTCAACAAGGTCGACATCCCCGACGGCCGGGACTTGGCCGATATCGTCCGACCCGATCTCGAGGCCGCTGGATACCGTGTCTTCGAGATCTCGGCCGTCAGCCATGCCGGACTGCGCGAACTGTCCTTCGCCATGGCCGAACTCGTGCTGGCCGAGCGCGAACGCCGCGAGCAGATCGAAGCGACCCCGCAGCGGGTGGTCATCCGCCCGAAGGCCGTCGACGATCGGGGCTTCGAGATCCGCGCCGAACACGATTCCGACGGGCCGCTGTTCCGGGTGCTCGGAGACAAACCCCGCCGGTGGGTGCAGCAGACGGACTTCGGCAACGACGAAGCCGTCGGCTATCTGGCCGACCGGCTCGAAAGGCTCGGAGTCGAGGACGCCCTGTTCAAGGCCGGAGCCAAACCGGGCGATGCGATCGTCGTCGGCGGCGACGATGGAGTGGTCTTCGACTGGGACCCGACAACGGTCGGCGGCGCCGAACTCCTCGGCTCCCGCGGCACCGACGCCCGCCTGGAAGAGGAAGCCCGCGCGACCCGAAGGGAGCGCAAGGCCGCCTACCACGAACGGATGGACGCGAAGGCCGCGGTGCGAGCCGAGTTCGAGCAGGAGCGGCTGGCCGAGCGGGCACGCCGCGAGAGCCCATCGGTCAGCGAGCAGGCGTCCGATCCGGCCTCGGGGACCGAGGAGGAGTGAACGCCGCAGCTGATACGCACGCGGCGACCCTGCCCCTGCGCGAAGACATCGCCGCCGCCCGTCGCGTCGTCGTCAAGGTCGGATCCTCATCGCTGACCAGCCTCGACGGCGGTCTCGATGAGGCCAAGCTCATCGCACTCACCGATGTCATCGGTGCGCATCGGGCCGCCGGCCACGAGGTGATCCTCGTGTCCTCGGGTGCCATCGCGGCGGGGCTCGACCCGATGGGTCTGAGGAAGCGGCCACGCGACCTGGCCACGCAGCAGGCGGCCGCCGGGGTCGGTCAGGGACTGCTGATGGCCGCCTACACGCGTGCTCTGGGACGCTACGACCTCGTGCCCGGGCAGGTGCTGCTGACCGCCGACGATCTGATCCGGCGGACCCAGTACAAGAACGCCCAACGCGCCATCGACAAACTCCTGGCCCTGGGCACCCTGCCCATCGTCAACGAGAACGACGCCGTCGCGACCGAGGAGATCCGCTTCGGCGACAACGACCGTCTGGCCGCTCTTGTGGCGCATCTGGCCCACGCCGATGCGCTCGTCCTCCTCTCCGACGTCGACGCCCTCTACTCGGGGCCTCCGGACCGGCCCGGATCCGAACTCATCGACCGGGTGTGCGGCCTCGGCGATCTCGACGGTATCGCCATCGGCGGTGTCGGCCTCGCCGGGACGGGCACCGGGGGAATGGCGACGAAGGTCGACGCGGCGATCATGGTCGCCGACTCCGGCATCCCGGCCGTGCTGACCTCTGCGCATCGGGCCGCGGCGGCACTGGCAGGCAAGCAGGTCGGCACCTATTTCTCCGTCACCCATCGCCGTCGCGGCACCCGACTGCTGTGGCTGCGCCACCTGGCACGGACCTTCGGTTCGATCACCATCGACCGCGGAGCCGAACAGGCGGTGCTCTCACGGGGAACGTCCCTGCTGGCGGCGGGCGTGACCGGCGCCGACGGTGACTTCGAGGCCGGTGACCCGGTCGAGATCCGCAACCTCGACGGTGAGGTCATCGCCCGCGGGATGACGAACTTCTCCTCGGACGAGCTGCCGACGATGTTCGGGGCCACGACGGAGGAACTTGGCACCCGTTTGGGAAATGATTACCGTAAAGAGGTCATCCATCGGAACGATCTCGTTCTCACACAGAGAAACGGGAGGAGATAGCCCATGACAGCATCATCCGAGATCCACCCGAAGACAGTCCGCGGCGTGACCCGGATCGCGCGCAGCGCGAAGGCGGCATCGAGCCTGTTGGCCACGGCCTCGACTGCGGAGAAGAACGCGGCACTGGTCGCCATCGCCGAGGCGCTGCGCACGGGCACCGACCGCATCGTCAAAGCCAATGACGCCGACATCGCCGCCGGCACGGAGAGCGGGATGAGCGAAGCGCTGCTCGACCGCCTGCGCCTGGATGCCGATCGCATCGCCGCGATCGCCGATTCGGTCGAAGCGATCGTCGACCTCGCCGATCCCGTCGGCAACGTCGTCGTCGGCCGGACCCTGCCCAACGGCATCCGGCTCAGCCAGACCCGTGTGCCCATGGGCGTGATCGGCGCGATCTACGAAGCCCGGCCGAACGTCACCGTCGACATCGCCGTGCTCGCCCTCAAAGCAGGCAACGCGACGGTGCTGCGAGGAGGATCGGCCGCGCAGAACTCGAACGCCGAGCTCATCTCCGTCCTGCGCTCGGCCGTCGAATCGGTCGGTCTGCCGGCCGATACGGTCAACGGAATCGACCAGTACGGTCGCGACGGGGCCAATGTGCTCATGCACGCCCGCGACTTCGTCGATCTGCTCATTCCCCGAGGCGGCGCCGAACTGATCAACATGGTCGTGCAGGAGTCGATCGTGCCGGTGATCGAGACCGGTGTGGGCAATGTGCACATGTTCGTCGACTCGACGGCGACGGTGAAGACCGCCGTCGATCTCGTGCTCAATTCGAAGACCCATCGCCCCAGCGTGTGCAATTCCCTGGAGACCCTGCTCGTCCATGAGAAGGCCGCCAAGCGCGTGCTGCCGAAGATCCTCGACCGGCTCGATCAGGCCGGTGTCGTCGTCCACGCCGACTCCGACGTCTCGGCACACGCCCCGGCGTCGATGAAGATCAAGCGCGTCTCGCGACGGGACTGGGCCAAGGAGTACCTCGGCCTCGAGATCGCGATCAAACTCGTCTCGGGGATCGAAGAGGCCATCGATCACATCCGCGCCTACAGCTCCGGCCACACCGAGGTGATCGTGACCAAGGACCTCGACAACGCCGACACCTTCGTCGCCGCCATCGATGCCGCGGCCGTGGGTGTGAACGTCTCCACCCGTTTCACCGACGGGGGAGAGCTCGGCTTCGGTGCGGAGGTCGGGATCTCGACTCAGAAGCTGCACGCCCGCGGGCCGATGGGCCTCGAGCAGCTGACGACGACCAAATGGGTGATGATGGGCAACGGCCAGATCCGTTCCTGAAGGGCACTCGAGCAGGGATCGAATCATGTCGATGCCGGAATCCCGGGACGTTCATGAGAAACTGAGAAGGCAATGAGAACGACGCGGGCCAACAGCGTCGTCGGTAAGCAGAAGGAGTTATGACGTGAACGCAGCCATCATGGCCGCCGCCGAGGGTGCGGAGCATGCAGCCCACACCGAGCTGCCGATGGATCCGATCTGGTACGGACTCATCACCCTGGCGATCTTCCTCACGATGGGCATTGTGACTCGGTCGTGGAAGGGCATTTCGCACCGCCACTGATATGGCAGACCACAGACGCAGAGTCGGTGTCATGGGCGGCACCTTCGACCCCATCCACCACGGCCACCTCGTCGCGGCCAGCGAGGTCCAAGCGACCTTCGACCTCGACGAGGTGGTTTTCGTCCCCACCGGACGGCCGTACCAGAAGGACGTCGACGAGGTCACGAGTCCAGAGCATCGGTATCTGATGACCGTCATCGCCACGGCATCGAACCCGCGCTTCACCGTCTCACGCGTCGATGTCGACCGGCCCGGGCCCACCTACACCATCGACACGCTGCGCGATCTGGCTCGAAGCTACGGTTCGGACACCGAGTTGTTCTTCATCACCGGCGCGGACGCTTTGGCTCAGATCCTGACGTGGAAGAATGTGGATGAGCTGTTTTCCTTGGCGCACTTCGTCGGGGTCAGCCGGCCGGGGCACGAACTCCATGGTGATGGGCTGCCGGTCGACCGGTTGAGTCTCGTGCAGATTCCGGCACTGGCGATATCGTCCACGGATTGCAGACAACGGGTGATGGATGGTGCGCCCGTCTGGTACCTCGTGCCGGACGGAGTCGTGCAGTACATCGCGAAGTACGAGTTGTACAGGAGTGAGAATGGCTGAGGAGCAGTTCACGTCACGTCGGGCCCGGCGGGAAGCCGAACGGCTGGCGGCGGAACAGGCATTCGAGGCACGAGAGGTTCCTGGCCAGTCCGATGAGGCGCAGAGCTCCCGCGCAGATCTGCTCAGCCCGCGACCGCCGAGGAAGCCCGATGCCGCGCCCGGCCCCGCCGCCGACGACGGTGCGGACTCCGACTCCCGCATCGACCCCGATCCTTCACCGCGGACCACCCACGAACGCGGTGCACTGGCCTCGGACCACCCTCTCGAAACACGGCCTCCCGTCCATGCCGAGGACCGTCTCGACCGGCAGCGGAGCCCGCTGCCGCACTTCGAGTCGCGTGCGGAGAGGAAGCGGTATCTGCGCGAGCACGGACTGTCATTCAACGGTGACCTGTCCACCGGTGCGATCCCGGTCGTCGCCGATGAGGAAGAGCTGGCCGAACGTCGGGCCGCGGCCGAGGGACGCCTGACCGGACCGGTGACCGAAACTGCGGAGACCGCGCAGTCGGAGGACGAACACGAATCCTATGATGCCGCCGGGTTCGGAGGGGACTCCGACGAAGTCGCTGCACGCGACTTCGAGGCCCCGGTCACGGCCGAATCGGCTCCGCGTCCGACGGCGTTCGACGACGAACCCTACGACGCCCTGTCGATGCCGTACTCGGAACTCGAGCAAGAGGAAGCGCAGGACCGCTCGGCAGCGGACACGTCCGCACAGACGCCTGCCTCCGAATCCGCCGAGGAGGCCACGAGCGCCTCCGAGGCCGCCTCGAGCGCTGCTGAGTCCGATCCGAACGCGGTCGGCACCGATTCCAAGGCGATTGGGACCGATCCGGACGCTGCCGCCACCGATGCGAAGGCGGCTGGTACCGGCTCGAGCCCTGCCGAGACAGGTCCGAGCCCCGCCGGCACCGACAGCGGAACACCGCAAGTCGAGGGGCCGACCGTCGACGACGCCGAGGCGAGCTCACGCTCGCGTCGGATGCCGATCGTCCAGCCGCCCTCGACGGCCGGGGTGCGAGTCGTCACCGCAGCCTCGGCCCAGGGCCCCGAGGCGAACGCACAAGAGGACCGAGACTCCGCCTCACAGGAGGGACCCTCGCACGCCGATGGCTCGGACACTGCCAGGGACTCGGGCCGGGCAGCGGAGTCCGCAGAAGCGAAGGCCCCGTCGGCCGAAGCCGGCTCCGACGATGCGGCACGCGCACTGGCGGCGAACCCGGAGACCCGTCCCATGGACGCGGTGCCGGAGGCCTGGCCCCTGCCCAACCCCGACTACGAGGACGAGGAGACCGAGAACCCACCGGGATCGCGGATCCGCGCCAGCTCCGTGACCGGACAGGACGGGCAGATCCTCATGGGCGAGGAGCCCTCGAAGATGCCCTACATCATCCTCGGCGTCGCCGCGTTCTTCGCCCTGGCACTCATCGTCATCGCCCTCGTCATGTTCCTGTGACACCCTCTTGACAGCCGCATCCATGCGAAAGGATCTTGTGAGCGAGATCGTCGAATCAACCCAACTGCTGAGGACCGCCGCGAAGGCCGCGGACGAGAAGCTCGGCACCGACATCGTCGGCCTCGATGTGAGCTCCACGCTCTACATCACCGACGCCTTCCTCATCGTCTCCGCCGACAACGAACGGCAGATCGACTCGATCATCGACGCCGTCGAGGAGGCCGTCCAGCGCGGACACGACCGCACACCTCTGCGCCGCGAGGGGCGGGGAAGCGACTGGGTGCTGCTCGACTTCGGCGAGATCGTCGTCCACGTCTTCTCCACCGAACAGCGCGAATACTATGCTCTCGAGCGGCTGTGGAAGGACGTGCCGGTCATCGACCTGCAGCTGCCGAACGAGCAGCGATGACGAAGACGGTTCTGTTCTGGCGCCACGGTCAGACCGACTTCAACGTCGAGGGCCGCTTCCAAGGACAGTCCGATGTGCCCCTGAACGACACCGGCCGGTCCCAAGCCGAGGACGCCGCGCGGCGACTCGTCGCTTTCGAACCCGGTCTCATCGTGTCCTCGGATCTGTCCCGCGCCGCTGAGACCGCCGACAGCCTGGCGCGACTGGCCGGTCTCGAACCGGTCCGCGACGAGCGGCTGCGAGAGTCCGCGTTCGGTGAGTGGGAGGGGTCCACCCGCGCCGAGGTGGCCGCGACCTGGCCCGCGGAACTGGCCGACTGGGCCTCCGGCGTCGACGTCGCCCCTCCGGGAGGCGAGTCGCGGTCGCAGTCGGGCCGTCGAGTCGCCTCCGCGATCACCGACATCGTCGAATCCTCGTCCGCCGAGACGATCGTGATCGTCGCCCACGGGGCCGTGCTGCGCGGTGCCGCCGAAATCCTTCTCGAATTGGGCGGCGCCGGTCGCATCGGTGTGCTCGGCAACTGCGGATACGGCGAGTTCCGCTACACCGGCAACGGTTGGGTGCTCAGCAGCTGGAGTGGGAAGCAGCGCTGAGAGCATCGGCGGGCTGCGGTTCCGATGCCGCGATCCCGACCGCGGGCAAAGCCCCGGCCCGGCTCGGGCGCCGACGAGGCTTCAGGTGCCGGAGCCTCGGCGCTCATCGACGGTGCGAATCAGATCGATGAGCGCCTGTGCCGATCGGGACCAGTCGAAGACCTGTGACTGCGTCCGCCCGGCCGCGGACTGCCGTGCCCAGATCGTCTCGTCGGTGAGCGCGGTGATCGCCTCGGCGATCGATTGCGGATCATCGGGATCGAAGTACATCGCCGCCTCGGCCGCGATCTCCCTGAAGATCGGAATGTCCGACACGGCCACTGGCACTCCCTGCGCCATGGCCTCGATCACCGGCAGACCGAAGCCCTCCTCCTTCGAAGCCGTGACCAGAGCCGTGGCCTCGTCCAGCAGCTGCGCATAGTCCGCGTCGCTGATCCCGCGATGGAACACGACCGTGGCCCGGTCGGGGATCAGGGCCCGCAGCTGCGCCTCCCGTCGGCCATCGATCCGACTGGCGATGTGCAGCGTCCACCCCGGCAGGTGCTCAAGGGCCCGGATGAGGGACTCGACGTTCTTGTACGGCAGGAACGCTCCCATGTAGATGAGCGTCTTCGCCTCGTGACGATTCACGGTGCGCGTCGCCGAGGCGGTGACCTCGGCGGCGTTCGAGACCACGTGCACCGGCCTGGTGGTGAGTCGGTGCGAGACGATGAGATCCCTCGTCGTCTCCGACACCGCTGCCACCGCATCGGCCCGGTTGAGCAGCAGCCGCTGGGGCAGATAGCTCAGGTGGTAGGCCCGCCAGAGCAGGCGGATGGGCAGCGGCAGGTCGCCCGGCGGCTGCGGATGCGAGTAGTAGATGAGGTCGTGGATGGTGAGGATGAGGCCGTAGCGCCGCCCCGCCGATCCCATCGTCTGCATCGTCGAGAACACGACATCGGCGCCCAGGGCATTGAGTTTGGCGGCGATGGCCACCTCGGCAGGCGAGGTGGGATCGTTGAGCTTGACCCACCGGCACTCGGGCAGCAGATCCAGCTGGGCCTCGTCGCTGATGATCGCGGTGACGTCGATCTCCGTGCCCTCGACCGCCGTGAGCAGTGCGGCCAGCAGGCACGAGCCGTAGCGGGAGATGCCGTCATGGTGCTTCGTGCGGGTGAATCGCGCGTCGAAGAAGACCGACAGCGTCCGTGCCGGCCGGGGCCTCAATGTGCTTTTGCTCATGGAACTCCGAGTCGATAGTCTGATTCTTCGAAAGTCTGTGTCTGTCGATCTGCGCACATCTCGATAAAGGATCAGTGAGTGAAGGAACCGTCACCTGTGCCCACGGCCGCTGAGGTCCGGTCATGATCCTAACGATTATCGCACTTGCCGGACTGGTCGTGCTCACTCCCTTCCTCACCCGCGTTGCGGGACGAGCGAGCGGATGGCCGTTGGCGGTGGCGTACCTGGCCGTGGCCGGGCTGTTCACCCCGACCGCCGCCGAGGTGATGGCCGGGAACACCCCCGAGGTGACCTATCCGTGGATCCCCAGCCTCGGCGTCGACCTCGCCCTTCGCGCCGACGGCATCGGCGTCGTCTTCACCTACATCGCCCTGATCATCGGCGCGGTCGTGTTCGTGTTCTCCACGGAGTACCTGCCCCACGGGCGCAACACGAGCTTCTACTGGCTGATGGTGATCTTCACCTTCTCCATGGTCGCCCTCGTGCTCAGCAACGACCTGCTCGTGCTGTTCGTGTGCTGGGAGCTGACCTCACTCGCGTCGTTCTTCCTCATCGCCCGATCCGGTTCGCCCGGCCAGGCCCCGGCCCTGCGGACGATGTTCTTCACCTTCATCGGCGGACTCAGCCTGCTGGTGGCCACCGGTGTCATCATCGCCGTGACCGGGACGACGAACGTCAACGAGGCGATCGGCTCCCCGGTGTGGACCGGCCAGCCCGAGGTGACGAGTCTGGTCGCCGTCCTCGTCGCGATCGCGGCCATGACCAAATCCGCGCAGTTCCCGTTCCACCCGTGGCTGCCCGATGCCATGGCCGCGGCCACCCCGGTCTCGGCCTATCTGCACGCCGCCGCAGTGGTCAAAGCCGGAATCTTCCTCATGCTGCGGTTCTCACCGGCCTTCCACTCGACCCCGGCCTGGAACGGTCTGCTCATCGTCGCGGGACTGGTCACCGCGTGCCTCGGCGGTTGGTTCGCGCTCAACCAGCACGACGTGAAGAAGCTCATGGCCTATTCGACGGTCTCTCAGCTCGGGCTCATCACCGCCGTCATCGGCGTCGGCACGGAGGCGGCGATCGCCGCGGCCACCCTGCACGTGATCGCCCACGCTCTGTTCAAATCCGGACTGTTCATGATGGTCGGCGTCGTCGACCACCTGGCCGGAACCCGCGATCTGGCCCGGATCCCGAAACTCATGCGCACCGCCCCTGCCGCGTTCGCAGTGATGATCATCGGCTGCGCGTCGATGGCGGGCATCCCCCCGCTGCTGGGGTTCGTATCGAAGGAGTTCCTGTTCACCGCCCTCGGCGAGGCCCCCGGCGGGGACTGGACCGGGTGGGTCGCCCTCCTCGTCGCCGCCGGTGCCTCCGTTCTCACCTTCGCCTACTGCGCGAAGACGGTGTGGGGCAGCTTCATCGACGGCAAGGAGCCCGAACCGGGCCGCCTCGACCACGGATCGTCGGTCATGCTCATCGCCGCTGCGGTGCCGATCCTGGCCTCGCTGCCGCTGAGCTTCGTCCTCTTCGCCTTCGACAATCCGCTCGACCAGGTGGTCCGTGCGGCCCTGCCGTCGGCGACCGGGTCCGTGCACCTGGAGCTGTGGCACGGGGTCAACGTCGAACTGATCGCCTCGGCGTTCATCATCGGTCTCGGTGTGCTCATCATCCTCAAACGGTCACGGGTCTTCGTCTTCTTCCACCGCGCCACACTGCCCTTCGACGGCGCAGACGTCATCGATGCGCTCAACGCGGGACTGCGCCGGGCCGGGCACGGACTCTCGGCCTTCGTCAGACCGATGAACTCCGGACCCTATCTCGCGATGTCCCTCGGCGGGCTGAGTCTGTTGGCCATCGGTGCGATTCCGATCGTCTACGCCGAGCTGCCGGGCCTGCAGGAGGGGCTGAGCCGTCCCGTCGACGTCATCCTCCTCGTGCTCATCACCGTCGCCGTGCTCGTCGTGTGCACTTCGCATTCGCGGCTGACCACCGTCGTCGCGCTCTCAGCCGTGGGGATCCTCGCCACGGTGCAGATCCTGGCCCTCGGCGCCCCCGACGTCACCCTCACCCAGCTGCTCGTCGAGGCGATGACGATCATCGTCATCATGCTCGTGCTGCAGAAGCTGCCGCGTTCGTTCTGGCGCTATCCGAAGCGCCAGCAGAGCCCGCGTCTGATCTTCGCGATCATCGTCGGCGCCTCGGTGACCGCCCTGACCCTCGTTCTCAACGGGCGCCGGGAACGCTCCGATCTGGGCACCTACTACCTCGACCGGGCGCCGGGCATCAGCGGAGGCGACAACATCGTCAACACGATCCTCGTCGAATTCCGTGCCCTCGACACCCTGGGCGAGCTGACCGTGCTCGGTATGGCCGGCATCGCCATCGTGGCCGTGATGTCGACGGTCAAGGACAAGTTCATCGACCCGCCGGCAGAGAACATTCCCGAACCGCCGCGCCCGCCGTGGGTGTCGATCCGACCGAAGGGCACCACGGCGTACCGCGCCGTCCACGAGGCATGGCCGAACGTCATCCCGCTGCAGCTGACGATCAAGGTCCTCGGCCCGCTGCTGGCCCTGTCGTCCCTGGTGATCTTCTGGCGCGGACACAACTCGCCCGGCGGCGGATTCATCGCCGCTCTCGTCGGTTCGGCCGTCATCGGACTGGCCTACCTGTCCACGGCGAGGGATCGTGCGATCGGCCCGCCGCGGGCACCGCTGTACCTCATCGGATCCGGCGTCGGCACCGCCGTGGTGACCGGGATCATCGGACTCGTCTTCGCCGGGTCGTTCCTCAAACCCATGCACACCGAATTCGCCGGTCAGCACTGGACGACGTCGATGCTGTTCGACCTCGGCGTCTATCTCGCGGTGCTCGGGCTGATGCTGCTGTCGTTCAACATCCTCGGCGTCTCGGACTCGGCCGCGACCCCGGCCGGTGACGATGTGCTGACCAACGGCATCATCCGCCGCGATGTCGAACGCACACGCGAACGGGCCGATGAGCTGCTCTACGGAGAGCTCAGCGGTCCGATGGAAGCCATCCGCGGGGAGCGACCGGAGCGCAGCCGGCGGGCCGACCGGGCCTCGACGGAGGAGAAGGTCCGTGCCTCCTCGACGCATATCCTGCGCGGTGATCCGCCGGTCGAACGGCATGAGGACCCACTCGTCGAAGGGCAGGAGGCGCCATGATCCTGGCACTGACGATCGGCGTGCTCACCGCCGGCGGCGTCTATCTCATGATGCAGCGCTCGATGGTCAGGGGCGTCTTCGGACTCACCCTCATCTCGCACGCCGCGAACTTCATCCTGCTCTCGGCCGGAGTCGGAGCCTGGAGGGGCGAACCCCTGGCCGGTCGCGGCGATCTGTCCGAAGCCGCCGACCCGCTGCCGCAGGCGTTCGTCCTCACCGCCATCGTGATCACTCTGGCCGTGACCATCTTCATGCTCGCCCTGGCCGTGCTCGGCCATGACGACGACCAGAAACGCAATCCCGAGACGGGGGAGGAGCGCGACTCATGAACTCGGCCCTTCTCCTCCTGCTCATCGGTGTGCCGCTTCTGTCCTCGGCCCTGAGTGTGCTCATCACCTCACGCACCTTCGACCGGTTCCTGCTGCTGGCCGCGCCGATCTTCGCAGGCGGTGCAGGCATCGGACTGCTCCTCATCCACGAGAGCACCCCGGTGATCGCGCATTCGGTCGGCGACTACGTGCCGGGACTGGCGATCGTGTTCGTCTCGGACACGTTCACCGCACTCATGCTGGTGCTGACCTCACTGGTGGCGCTCATCAGCTGTCTGTTCCTCATCGCCACCGGGGAGGACCAGTACCGGTTCGTCCCGGCGCTGATCCTGATGATGCTCACCGGCGTCTACGGTGCCCTGCTGACGGGGGACCTGTTCAACTTCTTCGTGTTCGTTGAAGTGATGATGCTGCCGGCCTACGCCCTCATCGCCGTCACCGGCACCTGGCGGCGGCTGGGCATCGGTCGACTCTACGTCATGGTCAACCTGCTGACCTCGACGATGCTGCTCATCGGCGTCGGCTTCGTCTACGGGTCCACCGGCACGGTCAACCTCGCCGTCCTCGCCGACCAGGGAAGGCCCACGGGGCAGGCGGGCATCGCGCTCGGAGTGGTGCTGCTGTCACTGTTCATCAAGGCCGGTGGGGCGCCGTTCCACGGGTGGCTCGTGCGCAGCTATCCGAACACCTCGGCGGGGATGATGTCGCTGTTCTCGGGACTGCACTCGAAGGTCGGGCTGTATGCGATCTATCGCATCTACACCACCGTCTACGGCGAGCCCGCACCGTGGGTGAACGTCCTCCTCGTCGTGGCCGTGGTCAGCATCTTCATCGGCGCGATCTCCGGGTTCGGACAGGTGCGGGTGCGCAATGTGCTCGGGTTCCAGATGACAGCGGGCGTCGGGCACATTCTGCTCGGCGTCACTCTGCTGAGTTCGGCCGCGCTCAGTGCCGGAGCCTTCTACATGGTCCATCACATGATCACGATGTCGGGTCTGCTGCTCATCATGGGTGCGGTCGAACAGACCTACGGCACCGGTTCGTTCAAGAAACTGTCCGGACTGGCCTCACGTGAGCGGTGGGCGACGGTGCTGATGATCCTCGGCCTCTTCTCGCTCATCGGGCTTCCGCCGACCTCGGGGCTGTGGGGCAAGGTCGGACTCATCACCGCGGCCACGGACAGCGGTGGGGGACGCGGCTGGGTCCTCGCGGCGACCATCGTCGTCGGTGCGCTCATCAGCCTGCTGGCGCTGCAGCGCACCTGGCGCAACACGTTCTGGGGGCCGCCGATGCAGACGTACCGGCCGGATTCGGCCGAGACCGGTCGTGCCCCGGCCCAGCCCATCCTGCGCAGCGTGCGCATCCCCGCCCGTCTGCTCGTGCCCGCCACGATCATGATCGGGCTGTCGGCAGCGCTCTTCTGCTTCCCGGAGCCGCTGCTGGAGATCACTCATCGCGCCGCCGAGGGCCTGCTCGACCACAGCGATTACATCGAGGCGGTGATGACCCCATGATGCGTCTCATCCACGGCGTCTCCTATGTCGGCTTCATCCTGTGGGCCATCGTCACCGGATCATGGACCATCGCGTCCCGACTCTTCCGGGCCGACTACGCCCAACCGATGATCGTCGAGCTGCCGCTGCGCTGCGCCACGGATCTCGAAGTCACCCTCTTCGCCTCATCGATCACGATCACTCCCGGCACGCTCGTCGCGGCGATCGCGGCCGGAACGTCGACGCAGCCGCCCGTCCTGTTCGTCCACGCGCTGTTCGAGGACTCGGAGGAGGATGCCCTGGCCGGGCTGACCGATATGGAGTCGCGGCTGCTGGCCATGACCCGCGGCCGCAAGCCGGGAGGCGGAGCCGAGTCCGAAGGAGAACGCTCATGACCGTCGTCGTCAGCATCTGCGCGCTCATTCTCGCCGCAGCCATCATCATCGGCCTCGTCCGGGTGCTCACCGCCCGTGACCTGGGTTCGCGGGCCGTGGTCTCGGACCTGATCTACTTCTCGTCCGTGGCCATCGTGACGATGCTCGGCATCGCAGTGTCCTCGTCCATCGTCCTCGACGTCGTCTTCCTCGCCTCCATGGTGGGGATCCTCGCGACCGTCGCCCTCTCACGCATCCTCACCAGGGGGCACCGCTGATGAACGAGATACTGGCCACTGTCCTCGTCGGGATCTTCGGCATCACCGGCTCCCTGCTGCTGCTGTCGTCGGCCCTGGCGATGTACCGCGTGCGCGACTCCCTGTCACGGATCAATGTGTTCTCCCCGGCGACCGGATTGGGCATGCCGCTCATCGTCGCCGCCGCCTATGTCTTCGACCTGCACTCCTCGGGGTTCAGCTGGGGCTCGCTGATCATGGCTGTTGTGGCCGTGATGTGCCTGATCATCGTCTCCTCGGTGGCCAGCAACACGCTCGCCAGGTCCACCGTGCTCTCCGGACAGCCGGTCTACCGCAAGACCTCCCCGAACCGTCTCGCTCAGCCGCCGGAGGGCACGGTCGACGTCGACCCCGAGACAGACCGGACCTGAGGCCCCGCAGCGCGCGCCTTCACTCCCGACCGGTGGTGCGCATGGTGATGTTGATCCTGCCCCCGCCGAGATGGCTCAACCGTCCGGCATCCGGTGCGGTCCCCGATTGGATCGAGCGCACACCGTGGAAAGCGAACCGGGCCGGACCCCCGAAGACGAAGGCGTCCCCGGACGCCAGACGCAGATCCTCGTAGGGGCGATTGCGGTGCTCGGTGTTGCCGAATCGGAAGAGGCACGTATCACCGAGGGACAGTGAGACGACGGGGGCCGGATCGAATTCGTCCTTGTCCTGGTGCATGCCCATCTTCGACTGCGCATCGTAATGGTTCACAAGAGCCACATCCGGATGGTAGCCGGTCGGATCGAACCCCCAGGATGCGGCGGTGCCGGCTGGCAGGTCGTCGGCGCCGTCGACGACCTCCGTCGCGGACTGCAGGACCTGGCGACCCAGGCGGGTCATCCAGTCGGGGAAGGCGAGGACCGCGGCGCCGTTGACGTCGACGGCTCGACGGTCGTAGCGACCCGGTCGCCAATGCCAGCCCAGGCCGATCGTTCTCACGCTCATCGGATGCCCGGCGATGGTGGTGGCATGAGGCGGGACGGGACCGGACTGCCATTCGGCGCAGCGTGCGATGATCCAGGACTGGGCCCGATCGGACAGGAACGCCGGCAGCCACACCGCGCCCGGAGCGACGATGCGCGGACGACGGTCGAAGGCCTCATCGGCGAAGAGCGAATCCATGCCCTTCAGGATGCCAGATGGGCAGCGGACCGGCACAGCCGCCCTTGCTCGGGCCCGTCCGGATGGGGCAGCGACACAGACGCCGCGGGGCCGGCGGCCGCAGCCACCGACCCCGCGAGTCCTTCCGTGCGGATCAGAGTTCGCCGACGGGAACCTGTTCATCGCGCAGGCGCTCGGCGGAGACCTCCTTGCCGATGAGGGCACGGAGCTCGTCACCGTACTCCCAGACGTTGACGTTCATGGCCGCGGTGACCCGACCGTCTCGCGTCCAGAACACGATGAATTCGCCGCTGGACTGATCGCCCCGGATGACGACCTCGTCGGTGGCGCTGCCGTGGCCGACGTATTCCATACCGAGGTCGAACTGATCGGTGTAGAAGTACGGCTGCCAGTCGTAGGCCTTCGAGCCGCCGGTGACCGTCGACGCCGCGACTTCGGCCTGTCTGACGGCGTTGTCCCAGTGTTCGATGCGCAGACGCTCATTGCGCAGAGTGTTCTGGGCGTTCGCGATGTCACCGATGGCCAGGATGCTTCCGTCGGAGGTCCGCATGTGCTCATCGACGACAACGCCGTTGTCCGTGCTCAGCCCCGCCGAGGCGGCCGTGTCCACGGTGGGATCCGCGCCGATGCCGATGACGACGAGATCGGCGGGCACACTTCCGGCGCTGGTCTCGACGGCTTCGACGGCGGTGGAACCGGTGAAGGACGTGGTGTTCGCCTCTTTGAGGAAGGTCACACCGTTCTTCTGGTGGAGGTCTTCGAAATGCTGTCCGAGCTCCTCACCGAGCACGGACGACAGCGGAGGCGCATCCGAGTTGAGGATGACGGTGACATCGCAGCCGTTGAGCTTCGCTGCTGCGGCGACTTCGAGTCCGACCCAACCGCCGCCGATGACGGCGACCTTCTTGCCCTCGCCGAACTGTCCGCGGATGGCCACGGCGTCTCCGGCGTCCCGGAGAGTGTGGATGTTGGCCAACTGGGCCCCCGGCACGTCGAGGGTGCGCGGGGTCGACCCGGTCGCCAGGATCGCCTGGCCGTACTGGAGCTGCTCGCCGTTGTCGAGGGTCACCGTCTGCGCGGCCCGATCGATGGAAGTCACCGCTGTGCCGAAGAACGTGCTGACATCATGCGCCGAGTACCACTCATCGCCGCGCAGAGCGGAATCGGTCGGGTCCGAGCCCTCGATCATCACCTTCTTCGACAGATCCGGGCGGTAGTAGGGGGCAGCCGGATCGGCGCCGACGAGAGCGATCGAGGCGGCGTAACCGGCGTCTCGCAGCGATTCGACGACGGTGCCACCACCGATGCCGGCACCGATGACGACTGTTCCGAATTCCTGAGCCATAACACGTCCTTTCATCGAGGGGACTCACTGCCGACTGTACCCGCCGAGCAGACCCGTCACCAGGAGTGCGACTGCCAGGCGAACGGCATCGGCGGCCGTTTTGGTCTGTTGTGGGGTTCGGGCGTAAGCTGAGATGCGCAAGGGGCTATAGCTCAGTTGGTAGAGCGTCTCGTTCGCAATGAGAAGGTCAGGGGTTCGATTCCCCTTAGCTCCACAGACACTCTTGGACCCACTCCGTCCCCGATGCGGCGATGCAGCGGGTCTATTGCAGCCCCCGAGCTTCCATGACATATTCGACGCATGGACGGCATTCATCCTCTCGATGCTCAGGCGCTGGCAGGATTGCGCTTCTCCGCGGCCACGGCCGCTTTCCAGATCGAAGGAGCACGCACCGCTGATGGGCGCGGGCGCTCCATCTGGGATGACTTCGTCGACACTCCGGGAAATGTCGTCGACGGCAGCACAGCAGAACCGGGACCGGACAGCTATCATCGGTTCGACGAGGACATCGCGCTGCTCGCCGGTCTCGGCCTCGACCGCTACAGGTTCTCGATCTCCTGGACTCGAGTCATTCCGGAAGCGGGCGTCGATCCGAGCGTGAACACGGCGGGCCTCGACTACTACGACCGCCTCGTCGACGGGCTTCTGGCCGCCGGAATCACGCCGGAACCGACTCTCTACCACTGGGACCTGCCGGTGGCTGTGGAAGCGGCCGGCGGGTGGCTCACCCGCGACACCGCCCACCTCTTCGGTGACTACACCGCGGCCGTGGCCGAACGCCTGGCAGACCGTGTCCACCACTGGTACACCATCAACGAACCGGCCTCGACCTCACTGCAGGGCTACGCACTGGCAGAACTCGCTCCCGGACACACGATGCTCTTCGACGCCCTGCCCACCGTCCACCACCAGCTGCTGGCCCACGGCATCGCCGCGACGATCCTGCGCGACCACGGCGCCCGACAGGCCTCGCCGACGATCAACCACAGCCTCATTCTGCCCGAGACCTCTGCGGAGACGGACCTCCTGGCCGCCGGTACGCTCGACAGCATCCTCAACCGGCTCTTCGCCGACCCGCTGCTTCTGGGCACCTACCCCGATCTGACCGGTTTCGGGGTCGAGATGCCGGTGGCTGACGGGGACATGGAACTCATCTCGACCCCGAACGAGGTCTACGGCTTCAACTACTACAACCCGATCACCGTGCGCGCGGCGCAGGGTCCTCTGCCCTTCGAGATGGTGCCGACTCCCGGCGCGGCCACGACCGGATTCGGTCCGATGTGGCCGATCCGCCCCGATACGATGCGGGATCTGCTCATCGACATGAAGCACCGCTACGGCGACCGGCTGCCCCCTGTCGTCATCGCCGAGAACGGGGCTTCCTTCCCCGAACCGGACCTGTGCGAAGGGCCCATCGACGATGACCGGCGCATCGACTATCTGCGCGACCACCTGCAGGCCGTGGCCGAAGCCCTGGCCGCCGGTGTCGCCATCGACGGATACACGGTGTGGTCGCTGTTGGACAACTTCGAATGGGCCGATGGCTGGACCCAGCGCTTCGGGCTCGTCCACGTCGACATGGACTCCGGGGCACGGACTCCGAAGGCCTCCTATCGCTGGTATCGCGATCTGATCGCCGCGGCCCGGGCATGAGCCCGAGCGCCGATCCCTCCCGCCGGGGCGGCTCCGGGGACCGGGTGCGCGTGTCGCCGGTGTGGATGGTGTGGTTCACTCTCGCCTGGCTGGCGATCTGGACCGTGCAGCTCACACCGATCCAACTCCTGCTTCCTCTGCAGCTGGACACCCAGAGCGGGCACTGGATCGACGGTGTCGTGTGGTCGGGGCTCGTGCTCTCGGCCGGCGGGCTGGCCGGGGTCATCATCGCCCCTGTCGCCGGCCGGTTCTCCGATCGCACACGACTGCGGATCGGGCGCCGCCGACCGTGGGCGATCGGAGGATCGCTGCTGGCCGCCATCGGTCTCCTGCTCACCGGCAGCGCCGATGGTCCGGTGCTGGTCGGCGCGGCGTGGGTGGTCACCTCGGTGGGGGTGTCAGTGATCTCGGCGGCGCTGACCGCGCTCATCGCCGATCAGCTCGACGAACAGCGCGGAGCCGCCTCGGCCGCGGCCAGTTCGGCTCAGGCCGTCGGCATCGTCGTCGGTGTCGGAGCCATCGTGCTGCTGGGGTTGGGCACCGGCGCCTCCTATGCGGTGCTTGCCGGCTTCATCCTCGTCATCGGCACGGTCACGGCCGTTCTGCTGCCGGATCCGCCACCGCCGCACGCGGCCCTGCTCAGCCTCCACGCCCGCAGGGACCTCACCCGAGCACGCATCTCCTCTCTCGTGGATCCGAGCTTCACGAGACTGCTCATCAGCCGATTCATCGTCAACGTCGGCAATGCTCTGGGAACCTCGCTGCTGCTGTTCTTCCTGCTCTACGGGATCATGATCCCTGCCGCCGATGCCGAGGGTCGGCTGCTCGAGCTCATCGTCATCTACACGATCTTCGTCGTTCTCGCCTCCGTGATCGTCGGAATGGTCTCCGATCGGAAGGGCAACCGGAGGCTGTGGACCGTTCTGTCGGCACTGGTGCAGGCCTCCTCGGGCGTGATCATCCTGATCAGCCCGAACTTCACCACCACCGCTGTGGCCGCCGGAGTCATGGGCGCCGGCTACGGGGCATACATGGCCGTGAGCCTCGCCCTGGCCACCGACCTCCTGCTCGACCCCGATGACCATGCCCGAGACCTCAGCCTCGTCAACAGTGCCGCGAACCTTGGCCAGCTGGTGGGGCCGCTGCTGGGGGCGGGCCTCGTCGCTCTGGTCGGCGGGTTCTGGCTGCTGTTCGCCACGGCGGCGGCTGCTTCGGCCATCGGTGCCGGACTGACCCTGACCGTGCGGCCCCGACGCGCGAGTCTCCACGCCCCGGGAGCCGACTGAGCCGGACTCGAATCAGCACATGTGAGTTCGGTGCTCCCCGCGGCTCAGGAGATTCCGAGCAGCTTTCCGTTCTTGGACAGTTCGGGATCGGTGCAGGAGGACAGATCGAAGCAGCAGGGACGGCGTTTGCCGGACTCGAGCTTCGAGATCGCCACGTCCACCCGCCGAGCGCGTGTATCAGCGTTCTTCGTCGCCTTGATCCAGCGGACCCATTCCCAGCGGGCCATCGGCGTCAGGCTCTGCCACACGTTCTCGAGATCACCGGCCTCGGCCAGGGCCGCGCGCAGGTCCTGCGGCACAGTGACCTCCGGCCAGTCCCTGCGCGGGCTCAGGCTGACCGCGACCTCATCGCCGGCAGACGATTCCAACCGCTGCCAGAGGTCGTCATCGATGCTGATCCAGTGGCCGCGCCGTCCGTCCGGTTCGACCACCGTGGTGAAGTCGGTGCCGCCGATGCTGCCACCGACCGCGACCTGCCCTCGGGAGGGCAGCCGGTCGCTGGCGGTCTGCGGCAGACGCAGGATGGGGCGCTCGCCCAGCAGCTCGAGCGTGGCCGGGAACGTGATCTCTTCGGACTCATCGGCGGACATGGCGGCTCCTTCGGGGTCTGTCCAGTGCGATCGCACCGGACGATCGGGCAGATCGTGACCTTCAGGATAGCTCCGTTGTCCGCTCATGACTTCTCGAATCCTGACGGAACCGCCCGCACTCGGGCCCCGGTCTCAGCCGATCGCGCGCCCGACCCAGTCGGGCCGATGAGTGCCGATCCTCTCGATCCCTTCGGCGATGGTCGCCGGGAACGGCACGACGGCGTCCGCTGCCTGGTCGACGTGGAGGGCCATGATCTCCTCCGTGGCGACGAGCCGATCGGCCACATACATCTCATAGGCCAGGTGCAGCCTCTTCTCGCCGGCGCTCACAAGATGAGGGACGACTCTCAGCTGGGATCCGAGGGCCACCTCGTCGAGGTAGCGGATATGGGATTCGACGGTGTAGAGCGAGGCCTTCGACTCAGCCCGGTAGTCGGCGTCGAGACCGAGGTGGTCCATCACCTGATCGGTGGCGAAGCCGAATACGAGGACATAGAAGGCTTCGGACATGTGCCCGTTGTAGTCGATCCAGTCCTCGCTGACCTCGGTCAGATAGACGGGCAGACTGTTCGACCTCTTCGCTCGGGTCTCGGTCGGGCCCGACTCGGCTATGACAGCCTCGGTCGGGGCCGGAGCTGCGGCGGCACTCGCCCCCGTGCCATGGGCGGCGGCGAGTTCTGAGGTGAGCGTCCGCAGTGCGATGATCCCGGCGTCGCGGTGGCGGACGAGATCCGGAATCGTGCGTTGACCGCTCTCGACGTCGCAGCCGGCCACGACGTCGTCACGGAGTCTCTGGGTGAGTTCGGGCGCCGTCAGACGCGTCCACGGCGACTTCAGGGACGGTCCGAAGTGGTCGAGCATATGCGCCATTCCTCCCTCGCCGCCGGCGAGGTGGAAGGTGAGCATCGGGCCCTGGAACGGCCAGCGCAGGCCGGGACCGTCGGTGATCGAGCGGTCGAGCTGCTCGACGGTGGCCTCGCCCTGCTCGACCATATGCAGGGCCTCGCGCCACAGCGCTTCCTGGAGCCGGTTGGCGATGAAGCCCGGGACCTCGCGGTCCATCCGGATCACGGACTTGCCGATACGGTCGTAGAAATCGGCTGCCCAGTCGACTGCGGCGGCCGAGCTCTCCTGGCCCCCGACGACCTCGACGAGGGGGATGAGGTAGGGCGGGTTGAACGGGTGGCCGACGACCAGGCGCTCGGGATGGGCCGCCTCGGTGGCCATCTCGGTCATGCTGTAGCCCGAGGTCGAGGAGCCGATGACGATGCTCGGCTCGCAGACGGCATCGATCTGGGCCAGCAGCCGGCGCTTGAGGGCCAGATCCTCCGGAGCCGACTCCTGGACGAAGCCGGTGCCGGTCACCGCCTCGGCCAGGTCGGTGTGCACCGACCAGGCGGTGCGGTCGGCTGCGGCGACCATGTCGAGTTCGGTCAGTGCCGGCCAGGCCGCGTCGAGCAGGCGGGAGAACTTCTGTGCGGCATCGGGAGCCGGATCCCAGATCCTGACCCGGAAGCCCTGGGCGAGGAAATAGGCCGCCCAACCTCCTCCGATGGTGCCGGCACCGACGCAGGTGACCGTGGTGATCGAGTCGAAGTCCGGGTGGGCGGCAGCGGCGGTGGGATCGTTCACAGATCTGCTCCTGTGATGGTCGGGGTCTGGACGCGCAGGTCGAGGATCTCGCGGGCTTCGGCCGGGCTGGCCACGTCCGCGCCGAGGCTTGTGATGATGTCGACGGCGCGGGAGGTGAGATCGGAGTTCGTGGCCTTGACTCCCTTGGACATGTAGAGATTGTCCTCGAGGCCGACACGGGCGTGACCACCGGCGAGCACGGACTGCGCGACCCAGGGCAGCTGGTTGGCGCCGATGGCGAACGAGGTGAACTGGGCGCCGGTGGGCAGCATGTCGACCATGGCGGCCAGCAGCCCCGGATCGGCGGGCGCACCGTAGGGGATGCCCATGCACAGCTGGTACAGCGGCGGAGCATCGATGAGCCCCTCTTCGACGAGCACGTTCGCGAACCACAGGTTGCCGGTGTCGAAGATCTCGAGTTCGGGCCGCACGCCCAGGGCCTGGATCCGCTTCGACCCCTCCCTGAGCATGTCCGGGGTGGAGACGTAGATGTTCGACCCTTCGCCGAAGTTGAGGGTCCCGCAGTCGATCGTGCAGATCTCGGGCAGCAGCTCTTCGACGTGGGGGAGACGGTCGAGGGCGTTGATGAGGTCGGTGCCCGGCATCGTCGTCAGGGGGTCCTGCGGGTCGACGACGAGGTCACCGCCCATGCCGGCGGTGAGGTTGATGACCGGGTCGACATCGGCTGCGCGGATCCGACGGACGACCTCACGGTAGTGGGCGACCTCGCGTGAGCCCTGCTTGGTCTCGAGGTCACGCACGTGGATGTGGACGACGGAGGCTCCGGCACGGGCGGCGGCGATCGCATCGTTCGCGATCTCCTCCGGGGAGACGGGCACGTGCTCGCTCTTGCCGGTGGTGTCCCCGGCTCCGGTGACGGCACAGGTGAGGATGACCTTGCGGTTCATGGTGACTCCTTCTTCTCTTCGGTGGGCACAGTCTCTTCGGTGGTCGTGGTCTCGTCGGTTATGTCGGGGTGCATGATGGAGCGGCTGAGGTAGGACCGCAGTCGGGTCGTGAAGGTCTCGGTGTCCATGACGCCGGTGAGCACCTTGATTCCGAGCCCGTCGAGCAGGGAGGTGAGTTCATCGGCCATGGCACGGACGTCGCCGGACCGGAAGCTGCCGGTCCGCTGTCCTTCGGCGAGTGTGGTCTCGACGGTGCGCGACCACCGTTCGTAGCTGCGGGGATAGTCGGCCAGGGAGGAGTCCTCCAATGCCAGCCGGGCCCAGGTCTGCAGCCAGATGGACCACTCGCCGCGTTCGGTCCGCCCCAGCGGCGACTGCAGTTCGAGCAGACGTTCGAGCCTGAGGGCGGGATCGTCGATATCGGCCAGCCAGGCGATCTGCCGGTCGAAGGCGAGTTTGACCGAATGGTCGAGGGCGGCTTCGAAGAGTTCGGCCTTGTTCGCGAAGTGATAGTGGATGCTCGGCGCCGAGACTCCGGAGGCGGCGGCGATGTCGGCGATGCGCACGGCATCGAAGCCGTGCCGGCCGAACAGCGTCCAAGCGGTCTGAACGATGTGGCGCTTCGGGGTGGACTCCTCGGGAGAGTCGCCTGCGCTCGCCGTGGGGTTCGGGGGAGGCGCGGACACCTGCGACTCGTCACCGAGCAGCCAGCGGACGGTGACACCGGTGGCGGTCGCGAGGCCGAGCAGCTCATCGGCGGTGAATCGGCGGCGTCCGGACAGGGCCTTGGACAGTTTCGTCTCATCGATGCCGATCGCCTCGGCGACACGGCGCTGGGACAGGCCGGCACCGGTGATGGCTTCCTTGGCTCTGATCGCAGTCGAACCGGGAGGGCGGTCGGGGCTCATGGGGCGAACCTACCCGAGACGCGAATCGATTCGCAAACTTTTATGACTGAAAGTCAGAACTTGCGATTGTCCGTGCTCCTGCACAAAGGACGACTGTGCCGTTAGTCTCGTACTCGATGGCAGATCCCGTCACCGTCCACAGCCTCGAGGAGCACCCATGACCGACAGCCTTCATTCCCGTATGCACGTCGTCTCCGACGAGACCCGCAATCTGGTCAACCTGGTGCTCGAATACTCGCGCCGCCGCACCTTGGCCGAGGACACCCCGCTGGACCATCCGACCTCGGAGGCCGAGCTGCGTCGATTGGCCGGACCCACCGTCACCGAGGAGGGGCTGGGCTCGGCGCGGGCGCTGGCGATCTTCGAGCACATCTTCGCCCCCGCCTGCATCTCGACCGACCATCCGAAGTATCTGTCCTTCATCCCCAGCGCACCGACGAAGGCCGCAGTCGCCTTCGACCTCGTCGTCTCCGCCAGCGCCCTCTACGGCGGGTCCTGGCTCGAGGGCGCCGGCGTCGTCCATGCCGAGAACGAGGTGCTGCGCTGGCTGGCCGGCGAGTTCGGTCTGCCTGAGACCGCCGGCGGAGTCTTCGTCCAGGGCGGGACCATCGGCAACCTCTCCGCCCTCGTGGCCGCGCGCAACGCGAAGAAGGAGCAGCTGGGGGAGTCGAGACCGGCTCGGTGGGTGATCGTGTGCAGTGCCGAGGCCCATTCCTCGGTCGCCTCGGCGGCTGAGGTCATGGACGTCGACGTCGCTCCGGTGGCCACCGGCGAGGACGGGATCCTGCGCCCTGAAGGGGTGCGGCAGGCCCTGGTCGAGCACGGGGACGCGGTGATCGCGGTCGTGGCCACCTCGGGGACGACGAACTTCGGCACCATCGACGATATCGCCGGAATCGCGGCGCTGAAGGAGGAGTTCGACTTCTGGCTCCACATCGACGGCGCCTACGGACTGGCCGCGATGCTCGCCCCGCAGGTCAGACATCGGTTCGCCGGGGTCGAACGGGCCGATTCGCTCATCGTCGATCCGCACAAGTGGCTCTTCGCCCCTTTCGACGCCTGTGCGCTGATCTACCGCGATCCGAACATCGGACGGCGAGCGCACACGCAGCGCGCCGAGTACCTCGACGCCCTCACCGAGGCGCAGGAGTGGAGCCCCTCGGACTTCGCCATCCAGCTCACACGGCGGCCTCGAGGGCTGCCGCTGTGGTACTCCTTGGCCAGCTACGGCGCCGAGACCTACCGGGAGGCGATCGGCCACTCGATCGACCTGGCCCGTCAGATCGCCACGGAGATCAGGCGGCGGGAGAACCTGCGGCTGGTGCGCGAACCCGAACTGTCCGTCGTCGTCTTCGAACGCGACGGCTGGCAGCGAGAGGACTACGAGGCGTGGTCGGATCGGCTGCTCGAGGATCAGCGGGCCTTCGTCGTGCCCAGCTCACATGCGGGCAGGCCCAATGCCCGGTTCGCGATCGTCAATCCGCTCACGACCTTCGACGACCTCGTCGACATCCTCGATTCGATGGATTGAGCCCGGGCGCGCGGCTCAGTCGTGCTTCGGGGTGCGGAGTTCGACGGTGAAGGCCGGCAGCAGCGCCTGGGTGATGGGGCCGATGCCCACGGCATAGACGATGGTGCCGATGCCGACGACTCCGCCGAGCAGCCAGCCGACGGCGACGACGCTGACCTCGATGAGGGTGCGCACGAGACGGATCGAGGCGCCGGTGACGCGGGAGAGGCCGGTCATCAGCCCATCGCGCGGACCCGGCCCGAACTGCGAACCGATGTACATCGCCGAGGCGGCCCCATTGAGGACGACGCCGCCGAGCATGAGTGCGATGTTCCATCCGAGGTGCTCGGGCTGGGGCAGGAACAGCCGGGTCAGGTCGAGCGAGGGGCCGATGAGCAGGGCGTTGAGGATCGTGCCGATGCCCGGCTGCTGTCGCAGCGGGATCCAGATGAGCAGCACGACGAAGGACAGCAGGGTGACGATGGTGCCGAAGGTCAGCGGCACGTGCCTGAGGATGCCCGAATGGAGCACGTCCCAGGGCATCATGCCCAGACCCGCCGTGACCATCATCGCCATGGCGGCGCCGAAGAGATAGAGCCCGATGAACAGCTGGGGCAGGCGTCGCCAGAGGCGGCCGGCGCGCAGCTGCTCGATGGGCCCGATGTTGGCCAGTCGGCGCCTCGGAGCCGGTGTCGATGTCATTCGGGTGCTTTCTGATTCGGCAGGAGATTCGCTCTTCGACCATTGTGGCCGAGATCGCGCGGTTGTGCAGACACAGCTCACCCGGGTGCGGACTCGGCCGATCTTCGAGCACGGTCTCGGGGCCGGGGGGGGCGGGACCGCCGTCCTCGCCGGCCTGGTTTCTGCGTACCATGAGGTCATGGGAGAGAACAGCGGACTCAGTCACGATGAACAGTATTCGACGGCGCTGACCGTCGAGGATTTCCGGGCCAACATCGCCGAGGTCGACGATCGGATCGCGGCAGCGGCGTCACGGGCCGGTCGGGACCGAGCGGAGATCGAATTGCTGCCGGTCAGCAAGACCGTGCCTCAGGAGCGGATCCGCCTGGCCGTCGCAGCCGGCTGTCACAAGCTGGGGGAGAACAAGGTCCAGGAGGCACACCGGAAGTCCGAGGAGATGGCCGATCTCGACATCGACTGGTCGGTCATCGGCCATCTCCAGTCGAACAAGGCCAAGGATGTGGCGAGGTTCGCAAGCGAGTTCCAGGCCCTCGACCGGATCAAGGTCGCCCGCGCCCTCGACCGTCGGCTGCAGGGAGAGGGCCGCAGCCTCGATGTCTACGTGCAGGTCAACACCTCCGCCGAGGACTCGAAATTCGGTATGCCGCCCGAAGAGCTCCTGGGCTTCCTCAGGGACATCCGTGAGTTCGACACGCTCAAGGTTCAGGGCCTGATGACACTGGCGATCTTCTCCTCCGACATCGAACGGGTCCGCCCGTGCTTCCGGATGCTCGCCGAGCTGCGTGAGCGGGCTCGGCAGACCGATCCGGACCTCATCGGCGCCGGCCGGCTGTCCATGGGCATGTCCGGCGACTTCGAAGTCGCCATCGAAGAGGGCTCGGACTGTGTGCGTGTGGGGCAGGCCATCTTCGGCAAGCGCTCCGTGCCCGATTCCCACTACTGGCCGGAGAACGGCTGAGCACGGCCCCGATGTCGATCGGGCACCGTCGTGTCCGAAAACCGCTAGTAATTGCGCTTGGGGGCGAGCAGAATTGAGACATGCTCACCACTGACCAGCGTTATCAGGCGGTCACCTCACGTGACAGGCGCTTCGACGGCATGTTCTTCACGGCGGTGCGCACGACCGGGATCTTCTGCCGACCCTCGTGTCCGGCCCGCACGCCGCGGCCGGAGAACGTCGAGTTCTTCAGCACGGCCGCGGCTGCCGCAGAAGCCGGCTTCCGCGCCTGCCGCAGGTGCCGACCCGATGCCAGTCCGAACTCTCCGGACTGGGACACCCGCGGCGACGTCGTGGCCCGCGCCGTGCGACTCATCCGCGACGGTGTCATCGATCGCGGGGGAGTCGAAGGATTGGCCGCGGCGCTCGGATACAGTTCCCGACAGCTCGGGCGACTCATGCAGGAAGAGCTCGGTGTCGGACCGCTGGCCCTGGCCCGCACCGAGCGCGTGCGCACCGCCCGCACCCTCATCGAAGCCACGACGATGCCGGTCAGCGACATCGCCTTCGCCGCAGGGTTCGCAAGCATCCGTCAGTTCAATGACACCTTCCGCGACATGTATTCGCTCAGCCCGAGACAGCTGCGCACCGCCGGGTCCGGGGCCGAGGTCACGGACGAACTCGTCCTCCGGCTCGCCTACCGCCGACCTCTCGACCTCGAGTACCTTCTCGACTACCTCCGGGTGCGGGCAGTGGCCGGTATCGAGACCGTCGAGAACGGGGCGTACACCCGGTCGATGCGTCTGGCCCACGGACCGGCCGTGGTGACGCTGAGCCCGGGAGCCGGCGACTTCGTCGACTGCCGACTCCGGTTGGCCGACACTCGTGACCTCGGCAGCGCTGTGGCCCGAGCCCGGCGCCTGCTGGATCTCGATGCCGACCCCGAGGCGGTCGAGGCCACGCTGGGCGCAGCTGGTCTGGGCGGTCTCGTCGCCTCCCACCCCGGAATCCGTTCGCCCGGACACAGCGATCCCGTCGAATTGGCGCTGCGCACGGTGCTCGGACAGCAGATCTCCTTGGCCGCGGCGTCCACACATCTCGAACGCCTCGTCGCCGGGGCAGGGCAGTCGCTGCCTGGCCAGCTGCGGGCTGCGGGGGTCGACAGACTGTTCCCCACCGCCGAGGCGATCGCAGCCCTCGCACCGGAGGACTGGGCGCTGCCCGCCTCCCGGGTCCGTACGATCCGAGCGCTGTCGGCATCGCTGGCCGACGGAAGCCTCGACCTCGGCGCCGGCAGCGATCGGGAGGAGGCGAGCCGCCGACTCCTCGCCCTGCCGGGGATCGGACCCTGGAGCAACGGATACATCCGCATGCGCGCTCTCGGCGATCCGGACGTCTTCCTCGCCTCCGATCTCGGGGTGAAGAAGGCTCTGAGCGATTTCGCCACGGGTCGGGGCTCGGGCAGTGGGCAGACGTGGACAGAGGCGCTGTCGGCGGCCAGCCCCTGGCGGTCCTATCTCACTCATCTGCTCTGGGCCCACCACTCGAAGACGCACCGATGAGCGAATCGCAACGCACATGACCAGACGAACAAGGAGCCCCGCCGTGATCGCACTCGATGACACCCCAACGACCGTGACCGCCCTCAACCTGCCGAACTCCTCGGCCCCGGTGTATTCGACGGCGTGCGACACAGCACTGGGGCCCGTGCTGCTGACATCCGACGGCGAGCATCTGACCGGCCTCTACCTCGAAGTCTCCGATGAGATCACCCACCGCCTGCACCGGTCCTACGGTGTCGAACCGACACCGGAGAACGACCTCGCCATCTTCGCCGACACCGAGGTGCAGCTGCGGGAGTACTTCGCGGGTGAGCGCAGACGGTTCGACCTGCCGCTGGCGACACCGGGCACCGAGTTCCAACGCTCGGTCTGGCACGCACTGACGCTGATTCCCTACGGAGGCACCGCCGGCTACGGCGAACTGGCCGAAGCCCTGGGCAGGCCGGGCGCCGCCCGAGCCGTGGGCGCAGCGAACGGGAAGAACCCCATCAGCATCGTCGTCCCCTGTCACCGGGTGATCGGTGCCGACGGATCTCTGACCGGCTATGCCTGGGGAGAGGCGAAGAAACGGCATCTGCTCGATCTCGAGCAGGGGTGAGGAGACTGCCTGTCTCGCCGTACTGTTCCTTGGCGATCGTCAGATTCGCCCAGCAGTCCACCTCGGCCAGGCCGTCGGTCCCGCGCAGACGATCCAGCATCTCGACGAGCTCGTGGGCGGAATCGGCCGAGATCGTCGCAATGAAGTCATAGGCACCGACGGAGACCGCCAAGAACTCGGGCTGGAGGGCAGCCAGCCGCGGCAGCAGCTCTCCGACTGGTACGGAGGATCGAAGTCCCAAACCCAATGTGGGCGTCTCGGGCCGACCGACGCGCACGGGAATGCCGACGACCTTGATCGCCCCACCTCTGTTCAGTCGGTCGAAGCGCAGACGCGCTCCACTGGGGGACAGGCCCGAGGCCTCTCCCAGCTGCCGATACGAGGCGCGGGCATCCGTATGCAGATGTCTGATGATCGCACGATCGGCCTCGTCGATGGTCAGTGGGGCGGCAGCTGTGGGGAACGGAGAGAAGCGGTTGACCTCAATGGAGTCATAGAGCGTCGTGCGGATATCGCTGACGCCGGGAAGCTGACGAATGCTGTCGAGTGTGCGTTTCAGATGCGGATCGGGGCCGACCCTGAGCTCCGCGTCTACGGAGCTCCGGCCGGCGACATCGGCGACGAAGGTGGTCTCCGACATCGACACGAGCGCTTCTCTGACAGGCTGGGCAGGCCCGGAGACGGTGATCTGAAGGTAGGCGAAGCGTTCCAGCCCCAACAGGCCCGGGTTGATCGAGACCGTCAGGCGGAGCTCGTCTCGGGCGAGCGCTGTCTGAACGATCGACGCGACCTGATGCCGGGCCAGTCCCGCCTTCGTGGCGATGCGGGCAAAACTGGCTCGCCCATCGTCGCGAAGTGCTTGAAGCACCCTGGTCCGTGACTGCTCGGACACGTTTCCCGGCACGCCGCCTCCCGGAACGACAAGGTATGTCTTTACAGTTTTGCATATTCATACCCGTCTGACTGGTGATTCATTCATCGAATGGTGTCTACGACCAACAATCGCGCACTCGAGCGGAATCAATGCTCGTGAATGGGTGTGGCTGTGTGGTCTGAGACACTACTGTGCCTGGCATGACCACAATCACGTGCTGCCAATTCTCCCCACGACTCGGCGAAGTCGAAGCGAACGTCGATGAGAGCCTCGAACGGTTCGGCCGGGCAGTCGACGCCGGAGCCCGGATCGTCGTCTTCCCGGAACTGACCAGCTCCGGATACGCCTTCGCCGACTCCGCCGAAGCCGGTGCCGCGGCGCAATCGGTCGACGGATACGCGGTATCGCGGTGGAAGCAGGCCGCCGATGAGCACAACGCGATCATCGTGGCCGGGTTCTGCGAGGCCAACGAACACGGCAGACCCTTCAACAGTGCGGCACTTCTCGTTCCGGGCCGCGATCCCGTCATCTACCGCAAAGTCCACCTCTGGGATGCCGAACGGACGGTCTTCACCCCCGGTGAGGCTGCTCCACCGGTCGTCGAGACCGAGCACGGGCGCGTCTCCGTCGTCATCTGCTACGACCTTGAGTTCCCCGAGTGGATCCGCAGCCCCGCACTGCGCGGAGCCGACCTGATCTGTGCTCCCGTCAACTGGCCCAGGACGCCGCGGCCGGCGGGGGAGAGGCCCGGCGAAGTCGTGCGTGTCCAGGCACAGGCGTCGATGAACCGCGTGTCCATCGCCGCCTGCGATCGCACCGGTGTCGAACGGGACACCCATTGGACGTCGGCATCCGTGATCGTCGATGCGAACGGATGGCCGGTCGCTCTGGCCGATCTCGACCGGAGCGCGGAGGAAGCCGTCACGGCCGACATCGAACTGAGCGAGAGCCGGAACAAGAGGCTGTCCGATTTCAGCGATGTCTTCGCCGATCGACGCACCGACCTCTACTCCGCTCCAGGCGACGACGCGCATCGAGCCGTCGAATCGGAAACCAGCGAAGACCCACTGCGCTGAGAGGCGCTGAACCCAGGAGACGACGATGTCATCACAACTGTCCTCGAACACGACCGACTCCGTCATCGAATCCAGATCGATCGATGTGGTCCCCTTGTCCGAGCGCCATGGAGAGGTCTGGCACCAGGGACCCTTCTGGTTCGCCGGCAACTTCGTCCTGACCACCCTCGTCGTCGGATTCACCGGCCCGACGATGGGATTGAGCCTGGGATGGTCCGTCCTCGCGATCGTCCTCGGAGTGGGCTTCGGAACCTTCTTCATGGCCTTCCACGCCAACCAGGGTCCGACGATGGGCCTGGCCCAGATGATCCAATCTCGGGCCCAGTTCGGCAGCCGGGGAGTGCTGCTGCCATTCATCGCAACGGTCTTCGTCTACATCGGCTTCCTCGTCTTCGATACGATCCTCGTCACCCAGGGCATCGGGATCTTCCCCGAGGCGACATGGTTCTGGTATCCGGCCATCATCGCCGTGTCGATCCTCATCGCCGTGATCGGCCACGATCTGCTCCACCTGATCCAACGATGGATGACCTACATCCTCATCGCCGTGTTCATCGTGATCACCGTCTTCGCGTGCATTCATCTGCCGACAGCGGCCATTGATGCCGACGCGCCGGTGAGAACGGCCGGGTGGACGGTCTCGGGGTTCCTCGTGCAGTTCTCGCTCTCGGCCGGGTACAACATCAGCTATTCCGTCTACGTCTCCGACTACACCCGGTACCTTCCGCACAGGTCGTCGGCACCGAGGCTCATCGGTTCCGTATACGCCGGTGCCGGGCTGTCGGCGGTGTGGCTGATGTCGCTGGGAGCACTGCTGGCCGGATATGTTCCGGACGCCGATCCGATCGCTACCCTGCGCAGTGTCGGAGACATGGTCTTTCCGGGCTTCGGAACGATCGTCGTCCTCGTCTCGTCGATGGCCTTGGTCTCGATCATGGGTGTCAACGCCTACGGTGCGACGCTCACAGGTGCCAGTGCCATCGACGGGTTCAAACCGATGGAGCCGACAGTGCGTCTGCGAGTGGTGTCATTGGTCATCGTCGGCGCAGTCGCTCTCGCGATCGCATGGACGATTCCGGACGACTACCTCGGCAGCTTCAACAGCTTCGTCGGACTGATGCTGTACTTCCTCATACCCTGGACTGCGGTCAACCTCGTCGACTTCTACCTCGTCCGACGCGGTCGCTACGCGCTCGGCGACATCGTCAGCGGCAATGGTGTCTACGGTCGATGGGCGTGGAGGGGACTGACGGCCTACGCGGTCGGATTCGCGGCGATGATCCCGTTCTTCTCGCTGTCCTTCTACACGGGCGCGGCCGCCTCGGCGATGGATGGCGCCGACATGTCCTTCGCCGTCGGACTGCTGGTCGCGGGTCTGATGTACTTCATCCTCACCCGGCGCCGGCCGGAGGGGCAGAGGGAAGAGGAGGCGATCCAGCGCAGTGCCGAGGACTTCGGCCTCACCGGTGATCACTGACCACGTGTGGGTTCAGGCTCCGACGTACGGATGAGGATCGGGCGCTTGTCCGGTCGGGGCCGGGCATGCACCAGCGCAGTGAGCGCACACGACGAAGCGCCGGGATCCGATCATCGGATCCCGGCGCTTCTGCGGTGGAGGTAAGGGGATTCGAACCCCTGACCTTCTCCATGCCATGGAGACGCGCTACCAACTGCGCCATACCCCCGCTTGCCCGATCAATATTACCCAGGTGGGGGCGTCAGAACAAATCGGGAGAAGGTGACGCTCGACACAGTCGTGGATCGGTGGCGCGAACCCCGGAGATTCCGCGCCACCGACGGTCAGATGAAGGGCCTGACCAAGCTGAGATAGCGAACGACGTCGCGGTCGCGCATCTCGCGGATGCGCTGGTCTCGCGCATACGCACGCAGCCGGGCGTCATATCGGCGCGCGTGCCTCTGGCGGCGCACCTCGGTGCTGGTTGCCGGTCGGCGTGCCCACCGGATGAGCTTCATTCCGGTGCTCAGCGCCCAGCGGCGGGGCCAGGTGAATGGAAATGCGGTTGTCACAATGATTCCTCTGATTATTATGGCAGGCGAGATCTGCAAATGGGCAGGGGTTATCGCCGAAAAGCTCAGCGACAAGAATTCTGGAAAGAGACGCCTCGGCCGGTGAGGAATCCCAACGAGAATATCTTTGAAACGACAATGTGCTTGCGAATGAAACACGCGTCGTATGCGGAAAAGCGGTGCTGGTCTGCGACCGCAGTGCCGGACGTCGGCGAAGGACCTGTGTCCGAGTACCGGCTCAGCAGCAGTGCTGTCGGCGCTGCGGGATCAGATGCGAAGGCTGCCTGACCGACGACGGACGGACCCGGTGAGGGACTGACCGGAGATCATGCCACCGGTGGCAAGGCGTTGATCGGCAGCCTGGGGCCCACCGGTGGAGAAAGACGCGAATGACGGCTGCTGGTCAGCCGGCGAGTCCTTGTCCACCCATGGGGCAGGCAGCACGCTTGTGCCAGGGCGTTCGAAGGTCGGGCCCTGCGAATGGCATATTCATCGAAGCTGCGCTCCTTTCATGGTCGTGGAACTCGCGTGAACGGCGTCGGCGCTCACTGTGGTCGAAATGCAATCAAGAATGTGTCTGCGAATCCGTAATTGCACTGCCGAATTTAGCACAGTGAAGATCCGCTGCGGTAGTTCTGTTCATTATATTCTCAAAGAATTCTTCATAATCCGCGAAATCGAGTCACGACTGTCCGGATTCGACAACGGCACAGTCGTCGAATTCGATTCCAGCCGGCTGCCCCATGGGAGAGGTGGCAGGGCAACGTAGAATCGACCCAGACGTGCATCTACAGGGGAGCTGAGAATGTCAGAGACCGCCACCACTCGACGACTGGTCGTCGGATACATCGCCACCGACCGCGGCCGTGATGCGATGGCCCTGGCCATCTCGATCGCCCGCTCAATCGACATCGAACTGGTCGTGACCATCGTCCGTCCGGAGTCCTCGACGATTCTGGCCGGGAGTGCGGTGCCGAAGGACGGTGCGGGCATCGTGGCCGAACAGATCGACGAATGGCTCGAGGAGGCCATGGCGCTGGTGCCCGACGACGTTGCCGCCAGGGGCGTCATCCACGTCGCGTCCAATGAGGCCAAGGGACTGATGGAAGTCGCCGAGGAGGAAGGCGCCCAGGGCATCGTGATCGGCGCGCGGGCGGCCACCCTCATGCGGCAGCTGCGGATCGGCACGGTCGCCTCCGCGCTGCTTCACTCGTCGACGGTCCCGGTCTTCCTCGCCCCTCACGGCAGGTCCGACATCGGTCCGATCTCTCGCGTGACCGCTCTCTACGGGGCTCGTCCCGGCGCCAGCTCACTCATCGGCGCCGCCGTCGAGACCGCCTACGGTCTGGGCGTCGACCTGCGGCTGCTGTCGCTGATCGAGAACGACGGCCTCTATGACGACGAGGTTGCCGAGCTGACCGAATTCGCCGAACAGTACGGGGGAGCGGTGCTGGCCGAGCAGGCCTCACAGATGCTGGCCTCAGGGCGTGCGGTGGTCAGATCGCAGGCCGGAGCCGACATCGAGGAGGCCGCCGACAGCATCGACTGGCAGTCGGGCGATCTCGCGTTCATCGGCTCCAGTCGCCTGGGCCGCGGAGGGAAGGTCGCCATCGGGGCGAGAGCACGACGACTGCTGCGTGTCCTGCCGGTGCCGGTGGTCGTCGTCCCGCGACGGGCCGTCAGCACGAGTCCGGCGCCCGAGTCGCACTGAGCGCGCCGAAATCGTGAGGACGAGGCCCTCTCACCGAATCGAACTGCGACTCGGCTGCCACATCACTGCCGCCTGGGTCTATCCCGGAGATCCCGAACGCCGCCCGCTTCTCATGGTGCACGGGTTCCGCGGAGACCATCACGGGATGGACCTGATCGCCGGAGACATCCGCGACCGGGAGGTCATCGTCCCCGACCTGCCCGGCTTCGGTCGCACCCCGCCCTTGGAGTCGGGATCCGGGCTGAGGTCATTCGTCGACTACCTGTTCGCGCTCGGCACCGAGATCGGCCGGCAGCGGCAGGCGAAGCCGATCGTGGTCGGCCACTCCTTCGGCTCGATCCTCGTCAGCCACCTGGCCGCCTCCCACCCCGAAGCAGTTCCCGAGCTCGTCCTCATCAATCCGATCACCAGTCCGGCCCTGGAGGGTTCGGCCCGGTTCCTCACCGCGCTCACCCGGGTCTACTATTCGCTCGGTGCGCGCCTGCCCGAACGCCCCGGACGGGCGCTGCTGAGCAACAGGCTGATCGTGCGGGCCATGAGCGAAGTGATGGCGACGACGTCGGATGCCGGTCTGCGACGCTATGTCCACGATCAGCACGACCGGCACTTCTCGTCATTCGCCGACCGGCAGTCCCTGGCACAGGCCTATGCGACCTCCATCGCGCACACCGTCACCGAGGTGGCCGCCGAGCTGACCATGCCGGTGCTCGTCATCGCCGGCGACCGAGACTCGATCGCTCCCATCGGACCCACTCGTGACTTCGTCTCCCGGCTTCCCGAGGCCGAACTCGTCGAACTGGCCGGAGTCGGTCACCTCGTGCACTACGAGCGGTCGGCCGAAGCCGCCTCGGCGATCATGGGCTTCTCAGCGAAACGGGGCTGATCGGGTCAGAAACGGGTGGGAGACGATTCAGGGCCGCTGCGCATCAAGCGCAACGGCCCTGTCGATCAACGGCTGGATCAGGGGCGCGGGTCACGGACCCACTGATAGATCATCGGGACGAGGAAGGCGAAGCAGGAGGCGAGCAGGCCGCCCCAGAACACCCAGAACTCGGTGCCTTCGGGCGAGGAGAACGCCGCCCCGAACAGGTAGAGGCCGAACAGGAAGAGAACGAACGCGATGATGAAGACGATGACGTCTCCGAAGGATGCTGAGTTGCGGGTTCGCTTCGTAGCGGCAGTATTGGACATGGTCTCCTCCGACAATGCTTCTGGTGGTCACGCTGACACTCTGCGCCCAGTCTACATCGCGTAGAGAACTTTGCTCATCTCCGGTTCGATTCCGCGCTTCGCTCGGGTGCCAGCCATCCGAGGAGAGCCGAGACGATCGAGACGATGATCGCGGCGAAGATGGCGGAGAAGAAGAACGAGTCGATGGTGAATTGGAAGGGAGTGAACCCGCTGAGCCAGCTCGTCAGAGCCAGCATCAGCGCATTGATCACGATCGAGAACAGCCCCAAGGTCAGGCAGGTGATCGGGGCGGAGACGAAGCTGAGGATCGGTTTGATGAAGGCGTTGGCCAGTCCGAAGATGAGTCCGATGACGAGGTAGGAGATGATCATCGCCGGGATCGGCCCGGTCTGGTCCTCGACGAGCTGGTTCCCTGTGATCGTCACGCCGGGCAGAATCCAGGACGCCACCCAGATCGCGCATGCGTTGACGACGACTCGAGAGGTGAAATTCATAGCTCTCATCTTCCCAGACCGATCTGCGTTCTCACTGAGTCGGGGATGGGAATGAGGTCTGTGCCGACGACCGGGCGAGTGCCGAGGGGCTCCCGGCGCGGCAGGGGGCGAGTTCGACTCGAATCGGGCGGGCAAACCCAGTAGCCTGAAAGCAGGACCGATCGGTCCGAACAACGCAGTGCATCTACCGAGTGATTTGATCCAGGTCACCACGGCGGCACGGTCTCCCGCACTGTCGGGAGGAGAAACTGGATTGGTATGACAGACAACAGCACTCGCACCACCGCAGGCACTGGCAGCGAACCGACCCTGTTCTCGGTCGTCGGCCGCAGCTATTTCCCGATCGCATTCATCGCTCGCATGCCCTTCGCCATGATCGTCGTCGGGGTGCTGACCCTCGTCGTCGCCGGACGCGGCTCGCTCAGCCTCGGCGGGATCAACTCCGCCATGGTGGGCCTGGGCACCGCACTGTTCGGCTCCTTCATCGGGGCGGCCGCCGACCGCTGGGGCCAACGCTATGTTCTGCTCGTCGTCGGTCTCCTCAACTGCCTGGCTCTGGCGTTCATGGCCTGGGTGGTGTTCAGCCCGCTGCCCGACATCGTCGTCTTCATCGCCGCGTTCGCGATCGGGGCCACCTCCCCACAGGTGGCGCCGCTGTCGCGCTCCCGGCTGGTCGACATCGTCCTGACCGCGCTCCCACCGTCGCGCAGACCGAAGGTCCTCAACGGGACCATGGCTTACGAATCCGCCGCCGACGAGGTCATCTTCGTGTTCGGCCCCTTCCTCGTCGGACTCCTCGCCACGTTCTTCAATCCGGTCGCGCCGATCATCGGGGCCATCGTCATGACCATGGTCTTCGTCTCCGGATTCGCCCTGCACCCGACCGGTCGAGCCCGGGCGGCAGGCGGATCGGCCGAACTCGACGAACGGGCCCCGGCGAAGGACATGTTCACCGGCGGCGTCTTCGTCGTCGTCCTCGGCGTCTTCGGGGTCGGCATGGTGTTCGGATCGACACTGACGGCACTGACGGCGCTGACCAATGACATCGGCCGCCCCGAGGAGGCCGGACTCATCTACGGCGTCATGGGCATCGGGTCGGCGGTGGTGGCCATCTCGGTGGCGGCCTTCCCCTCATCGTTCACCCTGTGGGCCCGGCTGCTGTGCTTCTCACCGATCATGGTCATCGGATCGCTGCTCCTGGCCTCGACGGAATCCCTGCCGATCATCGTCGTCGCACTGCTGCTGATGGGCTCGGCCATCGGGCCGAGCCTTGTGACGCTGTTCAGCCTCGCGGCCGAACGGGCCCCGCGGGGACGTTCGGCGACGGTGATGTCGATGGCCGGTTCGGCCATCATCGTCGGCCAGTCGGTGTCCTCGGCGATCAACGGCGTCCTCGCCGACGTGGAGGGAACGGCCACAGCGATGGCCGTGCCGGTGGCCGCCTCGACGGTGGTCCTCATCGCCGGCGTGCTCAACCTCGTCGTCGCCTTCCGACCGCGCGGCAGAGGCTCAGGACACCGAGGTTCCAAGCAGGAGAGCAGAGCCGTCATCGACGGCGAACAGGAGACCTGAATCACGGTCGATTCCCGCTTTCTGGGACGCCTTGTCCCAGCCGCCGATTCGTGTGACCGCAGGTGCGGCGAAGAGTAGGATCTGCGCTGGTCCATCGTGAAGCACACCACGAGATGTGTGCTCTCACACCACTACGGAAAGCTCACAATGTCTTCAAGCACCTCGACGACCGAGGCAGTCCGAAACGACACTCGATTCTTCGGACATCCCCTTCCACTCATGCAGCTGTTCAGCCTGGAACTGTGGGAGCGGTTCTCCTACTACGGGATGAATGGCATCCTCGCCATCTACCTCTACTTCAGTGTCACGAACGGCGGACTGGGCCTGGACAAGGGCACAGCCGTGGGCATCGTCGGCGCATACGGGGGTGCGGTCTTCCTGGCCACGATCCTCGGCGCGTGGGTCGCCGACCGACTGGCCGGAGCCGAGAAGGTGCTCTTCTACTCGGCGATCATCATCATGATCGGCCACATCTGCCTCGCGCTCGTGCCGGGGTTCGGGGGAGTCGCCCTCGGACTCATCCTCGTGGCGCTGGGCTCAGGCGGTCTCAAGGCCAACGCCTCAGCCCTGGTCGGTGAACTCTACGACGAGAAGGACCCCCGGCGAGACGCCGGCTTCACGATCTTCTACATGGGCGTGAACATCGGTGCCATGTTCGGGCCGCTGATCACCGGCATCCTGCAGAAGGAGATCGGCTTCCACTACGGCTTCGGCGCCGCCGCGGTCGGCATGGCTCTGGGACTGATCATCTATGTCACCGGTCGCAAGAACCTGCCGCCCGAGTCCCGGACCGCGGTCAACCCGCTGCCGAAGTCGAAGCTCTACCTGTTCATCGTCGCCGTTGTCGCCGTCGTCGTTCTCGCGATCGTGCTGTGGATGACGAAGGTGGTCAACCCCGACAACATCGACTGGTGGATCGCCGGCATCTCCGCGGCAGCGGCAGCGTGCTACATCATCGTCATGTACACCTCGCCGCAGACGAACACCGAAGAGCGCTCCCGCGTGCTCGCCTTCATCCCGTTCTTCCTCACCAGCGTGGTCTTCTGGTCGATGTACCAGCAGATCTTCGGTGTGCTCACCGTCTACTCCGACACCCAGCTCAATCGCTCGATCTTCGGGTGGGAGATGCCGATCAACTGGATCCAGCTGATTCCGGCGATGTTCGTCATCATCTTCGCTCCGCTGTTCGCGACCATGTGGATGAAGCTGGGACCGAAGCAGATCTCGACCCCGGTCAAGGCCGGACTGTCCTTGGTCTTCATCGGCATCGGTTTCCTCATGTTCCTGCCCTATGCCGATGCGGGGGCGAACGAGACTCCGCTGCTCTGGGTCGCACTCATCCTCGCGGTCTTCGTCTTCGGTGAGCTGCTCATCTCCCCGGTGGGCCTGTCGTTCTCGACGAAGGTCTCGCCGAAGGTGTTCCAGTCGCAGATGATCGCCGTCTTCTTCCTCGCCTCGGGTGTCGGCACGGCTCTGTCGGGGGTGCTCGGCGGGTACTTCTCCGCTGAGAACCAGATCCCGTACTGGACGTCGATCGGTGGTGCCTCGGTGGTGCTGGGTCTGCTGGCCCTGACGCTGACCAAACCGATGCTCAAGCTGCTGCGCGGCATCCGCTGAGGCGGCGGCCCTGCCGCTCGCCCGCCTGGGAACGGCTGCGGGGACGCTGGGAAGCCCCTCGACCAATCGGGTTCGAGGGGCTTTCTGTGCCTGTGAGCACTCGTCCGGCCCTCAGATCCAGGCTCCGCTTCAGCATCCCTGACCGCCAGTGCCGCTGCAGAGCGCTGCCGCGGGGTGAATAGTCAGCGCGGGTCAGGGGCGCTGGGAACTGCAGGAGATGCCGGGTACGCGCAGGGACGCCGCGCTCGGGCTCGCGCTCAGACGCCATACTCAGACGCCGAAGAAGATGGGCAGCGCCTGCGGGTGGTGGGCATGGACGATGGTGAGGAAGACGAGGGCATCGAAGAGCAGATGCACCGTGATCGTATAGGGCAGAGACTTCGTGCGGGTGAAGATGAACGCCTGGGCCAGGGCGAAGGGAATGGTCAGCAGCGGCCCGATCGAACGGTAGCCGAGCTCCCACAGGAACGACACGAAGATGATCGAAGTGAACACGTTCGCGGTCCAGAACGGGAAATGCTTGCGCAGCAGGGCGAAGACGGTGCAGATGAAGAACAGTTCGTCCCAGATGCCCACGGCGTTGACCCCGAAGAACAGTCGCAGGATCTCCGACCACCCGGTGATCGGCGGCCAATTCAGATAGACCCCGGTGCGCAGGAAGTACTGCGGCAGGACGACCCACGCAGTGATGACGACGAAGGCCAGCCATCCCCACTCGAGGCGTGACCACGGTCGCCCGCGTCTGCGCGGGAACACGATCGTGCGGTCGGCGAAGACATACCGGGTGACCAGCCACGGTCCGATGACGACCGTCGAGAGCACGAGACCCATCCGGACGATGTTCGTCCATGAGATGTCGGCTTCGACCGAGATCGCCGAGATCAGTCCGAGGCAGGCGGCGATGATGGACAGATCCCGCGCGAACCGCCGGTTCCTGCTCCACGCCACCGCGAGGCCCAGCAGCATCGGGACGTACCCATAGGCCCGGGCCTCGGGAAAAGTCGTCCCCACACCGAAGAGGACGACGGCTGACAGTGCCAGCAGGGCGGTCGCGGCCGCTTCCCAGGTCATCAGCCCGTGTCGTGCGGTCTCGGCTGATTGCGCATGCTCGTTGTCCACGATGCACACTGTAGACGAGCGCAGGCGAAGCGGCGATCACCCCGCTCGGCGTGACGCGTAGGATCGAAGCGAAGGAAGGACATCAGTGGATCCAGAGGACTACTCCGAGCTCATCGCCGATCTGGCACCCGCCCGCCGCACCGAAGTCGTGGCCGCACACGAGGCGATCGGGCGCACCGTCAGCGCCGACATCGTCGCCGTCCGTCCCGTACCGGAGTTCCCCACCTCGGCGATGGACGGATTCGCCCTCGACGAGGCGGCCGTGGCAGCGGCCGGACGCGGAGAGGAGATCACCGTCGTCGGTGACACCCCCGCCGGACACGAATCCGCACCGCTGTCGCCGGGATGCGCCGTGCGTGTGATGACGGGAGCCCCGGTGCCCACCGCCGCCGAGGCGGTCGTGCCCGTTGAGCTCACCGATGCGGAACCGACCGGCCCGGCCCCGTCGACGATCCGTCTCGCCTCCGTGCCCGAGACCGCCCGCGACGGCTGGAACATCCGTGCGGTGGGGGAGGACATCGCCGGCGGCGAGGTCGTCGTGGCCGCCGGGGCCCGGCTGACGTCGGCCGGGGTCGGCACGCTCATCATGCTCGGGATCGAAGAGGTCGAGGTGATCGCCGCCGCCCGAGTCGGTGTGATCGTCACCGGTGACGAACTGCGCGCCCACGCCGCCGAGGCGACCGGGCCGACGATCTTCAATTCGAACCTGCCGATGCTCGTCTCCGCACTGTCAGCGACCGGCGTCGAGGTCAGCGAAGCGATCTGCGGCGACGAGCCGGATCAGCTGCTGGGACTGCTGAACGGAATGGAGGACGAGGTCGATCTCGTGCTCACCACCGGCGGGATCAGCGCCGGTGCCTTCGAGGTCGTGCGGCAGGCCCTCGAATCGGAGCACTCGACCTTCGCCCGGGTGGGCATGCGTCCGGGGTCCCCGCAGGGCCACGGGCGCTTCGGCACTGTGCCGATGCTGCACTTTCCCGGCACCCCGCAGGGGGCGTTCCTCGCCTTCCACCTGTTCGCCCGATCCCTGCTGGTCGGCCGACCGCTGCGCAGTCGGTGGAAGAAGGGAATCTGCGCCGGCCTCGGACCCGCCCGGCATGAGAAGGCTGTGACCTTCCGTCCCGGCGGGTTCACCGACACGGGAGAGATCGCCGCGGCCGCCCGGTCGCGTCTGCGCGACTTCGCCGCCGCCGATGTCATCATCCGCATTCCGCAGGGCACCGGCGAGACCCCGGCCGGGAGCGTCATCGAGTACCTGGACTGCACAAGCGGCCGGATTCGACCGAACTAGGATGGGAGACATGACAGAACCTCGGCTCGATCCTGCCCACCGTGCACGCTATGTCCGCCAGATCCGATTGGCCGGCTTCGGCGAGACGGCGCAGGCGACCCTGCTCGAATCGCATGTGCTCGTCATCGGGGCCGGCGGGCTCGGGGCACCGGTGCTGAGCTACCTTGCGGCCCTCGGCGTCGGAACGATCTCCGTGATCGACCCCGATATCGTCGAACTGAGCAACCTCCACCGACAGGTCATCCACACCGAGGCGGCCGTCGGCGCCCGGAAGGTCGACTCCGCCAGGGAACGCATGAGCGGGATCAACTCCTCTGTCGACATCCGCACCCATCCGGTCCTGCTGACTGCCGACAACGCGCTGGAGCTGTTGCGCGGGGCCGATATCGTCATCGACGGCACCGACAACTTCGCGACTCGCTACCTGGCCAATGACGCCTGTGAGATCCTCGGGATCCCGCTGGTGTGGGGCACGATTCTGGGCTTCGACGGACAGGTCGCCGTCTTCGACTCGCGCAGCGGCGCCACACTGCGCGATCTCTATCCCGAAGTGCCCGCCCCGGGTTCCGTGCCCGACTGCTCCGTGGCCGGAGTCCTCGGGCCGCTGTGCGGCAGCATCGGCTCGGCCATGGCGATGGAGGCGGTCAAGATGCTCACCGGCATCGGCACCCCCTTGGTCAACGCGGTCGCCGTCCACAGCAGCCTCGATGCCGGGTGGGAGACGATCCCGGTCTCACCGATCCCCGGCAGGGAACGGGTCACGGACCTGAGGGCGCATCTCGTCGACTATGCACAGCACACGTTCGGATCCGAGTCCGAGCAGGCAGACGGGCACGGGCCGAGGTGCGAGGCGAAGGGCCGCGATCTGGGACCGGCGGCGCTCGACTGGGCGCAGCTGGGGCCGGAGGCGACCCTCGTCGATGTCCGCGACGACGATGAGATCAGCGCTGGGATGGTGCCCGGCGCCACCCACGTCCCGATGGCCGATCTGCTCGACGATCCGAGCCGACTGCCGAGGCCCGACGCGGCAGAGACCACTGATGGAGTCGGTGTCGCACTCTACTGCCGAGCGGGCATCCGTTCGGCCAGGGCCGCCGCACAGCTGAGGGCCGACGGAATCGCCGTGACCTCGATCAACGGCGGTTATCTGGCCTACCTGTCGCAGGCGGCGGACCGGAGCGTGTGAGACGACCTCAGCCGCCGGCGAACGGCGGGAGCACGTCGACGGTGTCACCGGCGTTGAGCGCCGCGGACCGATCGGTCGCGGCCACGGAGTTGACGAGGAAGCTCGACCGCGAGAGCACGGTCGCCGCCTGCGGATCGGCCTCCTCGGCGAGAGCGGAGACGAGCTCGTCGACGGATCCGGCGCGGATCTGCGACTCGCGGGCTCCGAAGGCCTCGCGGGCGGCGGCGAAGAATCTGACGGTGATGGTGGGCATTTATCCTCCGATGGCGCTCATGGGGCGTTGGGGCTGCTGGAAGTCCTCAGTGCCCATGCCGTGACCGGCGAGCTTCTTCCAATGCGCTCCCTTCCACAGGTTCGCGATCGACTCGTCGTCGGCGCCGTCGCGCATGGCGGTGAGCAGATCGACCTCGGTGTGGGAGAACAGACAGGTGCGGACCCGCCCCTCCGCGGTCAGCCGGGTGCGGGTGCAGTCGGCGCAGAAGGGCCGTGTCACCGAGGCGATGATGCCGACGTCGCCGAGGATGGTGTCGGGATCGCGGCGATCCGCGACGAGGAACTTCTCCGCCGGGGCGCCGTTGCGCGGGGCCGAATCCGGGGTGAGCACGAAGCGGGGCTCGAGCAGGGCGAAGACATCGGCGGCAGTGACCATCGACCCGCGGTTCCAGGAATGTCCGGCGTCCAGGGGCATCTGCTCGATGAACCGCAGGGCCAGCCCCTCATCGAGGCACCACTGCAGCAGATCAGGTGCCTGGGCGTCGTTGACCCCGGGCAGGAGGACGGCGTTGATCTTCACCGGGTCGAGTCCGGCGGCCTTCGCTCCGTCGATGCCCTCGAGCACACGGCGGAGGAAGGGACGTCTGGCCATGATCTCGAAGGTCTCGGGATCGATGGTGTCGAGCGAGACGTTGATGCGGTCGAGACCGGCCTGCTTGAGTGCGGCGGCCCGTTTGTCGAGACCGATCGCGTTCGTCGTCAGGGCGATATTGGGCCGCGGCTCCAATGCGGCGACACCGGCGATGATCTCATTGATGTCCTTGCGGGTCAGAGGCTCACCGCCGGTGAAACGGACCTGATCGACACCGAACTTCTCAACGGCGATGCGCACGAAGCGCACGATCTCGTCACCGGTCATCGCGGCATCCCGGGACATGAACTCGACGCCTTCGGCGGGCATGCAGTAGGTGCAGCGCAGATTGCAGAAATCGGTGAGTGAGACGCGCAGGTCACGGGCACGACGACCGAAGGTGTCCAGAAGCGAATCCTCGTTGTGGGCCGTGAACGCTTCGCCCGGGTCGACCGTCGGAGTTCTCATCACCGGCATCGGCAGACCGATCGTCGACATTTCGTCATCCTCCTCGAAAAGCGTGTGGTTATCATCGTCCCATGACTACAGCGAAGATGCATCGGTTGCGGGTATTCGAGACGATCGCTCCACACACTGAAACGCAGACCCTGCCGCTGAGCGCACTGCTCGACGCTCCGCGCAGACTCGCCGCCGATGTGGACTCGCCGATCGATGTTCCCGGCTTCGACAACTCGAGCATGGACGGATACGCCCTGGCCGCGGCGACCCTGGACGGACTCGCCGCCGGGGACCCGCAGACACGCCCGAACACGCCCGAGCGCTTCGGGTCCATACCGGTGCGCGGCCGCGTCGCCGCTGGGGCCCGGGGCAGACCGGTCGATGAGGGCACAGCCGTCGAGATCATGACCGGAGCCCCGCTGCCTGCCGGCACCGACACGGTGATCAGGATCGAAGACACCTCACCGGGGGCCTTCGGCGCCGAGTCCGTCTCCGTCGAGCTTCCGGACGGCACGAAGCCCCGAGCCGGAGCCTTCGTGCGTGCCCGCGGCAGCGATGTGCGGGCGGGGCAGAGAGTCCTCAGCGCGGGCACGATGCTCACCCCTGCCCACCTCGGCGTGGCAGCGGCCTGCGGGGTGACCGAGCTCAGTGTGCGCACCCTGCCGCGGGTGCTCGTCGTGAGCACCGGGGATGAGATCGTCGCCGAGGCTGCCGCGGGGATCAACGATGCGAATTCGGTGACGCTGTCGGCGGGCCTGGCTCGCCTCGGCGTCGAGACCGAGGTCGCCTTCGTCCCCGACGACCCGCAGCAGCTGCTCGACCGAGTCCGCGACAGTGAGGCCGATGTCGTCATCTCCACCGGCGGCATCTCCAAGGGCGCGCACGAAGTCGTCAGACTCGCGGCCGAACTCGATGCGGACTCGTCCATGGTCTTCGAACCCATCGCCATGCAGCCCGGGGGACCGCAGGGCTGCGGACGGTTGGCCGACCACGCCTGGGTGGCGCTGCCGGGCAACCCGGTGAGCACCCTGATCAGCTTCGAGATGTTCGTCCGTCCGGCTCTGCTCGGCCTGGCCGGACAGGAACCGCCCCGCGAGGTCGAATACCATCGGCTGGCGCACGGATTCGATGAGGCCCCGCCGGAGGGGAAGCTGCAGATCCGACGGGGACGCATCGGCCCGGACGGACTCGAGTTCGTCGGCGGGTCCCGCTCCCACCTGCTCCACAGCTACGCCGAGGCGACCCACCTCGTGTTCGTCTCCGCCGAGGAACCGGGTCCTGACGACCCGTTCGCCGCCGATGGGGATAGGCTGAAGACGTGGAAGATCAGATGAAACTCTCGCACCTCGACGAGACCGGAACCGCCCAGATGGTCGACGTCGGCGACAAGGACGTGACTCGGCGCCGGGCGGTGGCGACCGGGCTCATCACCACCCGTGCCGAGGTCATCGAGATGATCGCCGAGGCGGGTCTGCCCAAGGGCGATGCCCTGCCCGTGGCCCGCATCGCCGCGGTGATGGGGGCCAAGCGCACGAGCGACCTCATCCCGCTGTGCCACCCGCTCCCGCTGACCGGCATCGACGTCGACTTCGAACTCGGTGCGGACTCGGTGCGCATCACCGGCGCGGTCAGGACCGTATCGAAGACCGGTGTGGAGATGGAGGCCCTGACGGCGGTGACCACGGCGGCGCTGACGATCTTCGACATGATCAAGGCCGTGGACAACCAAGCCGTGATCAGCGATATCAAGGTCATCGAGAAGTCCGGCGGCCGCAGCGGGGATTGGACACGGCAGACATGAGCGTCATCACCACAGGAGTCGTTGAGACACCGATCTCGACCGCCGCCCTCGAACCCGATGTGCTCACGGACACATGCGGAGCCGTGGTCAGCTTCTCCGGAGTCATCCGCGATCATGACGGAGGACGCGGAGTGACGCGGCTGCTCTATGAGTCCCACCCGCTGGCCGCCGAGCAGATCGCCGAGGTCGCCGCCGATATCGCCTCCCGCCATCCCGAGGTGCGGCTGTCGGTCGTCCACCGCGTCGGAGAGCTGGCGATCGGAGACGTGGCGCTGGCCGCCGTCGTCGCCTCGGCCCACCGGCGGGACTCCTTCCTCGCCTGTGCCGAGCTCATCGACGAGGTCAAGGCCTCCGTGGCGATCTGGAAGCATCAGCACTTCACCGACGGCACCGACGAATGGGTGGGGGCGCTGGAATGACGCGCCTGCGCATCAGCGACGCCGCCCGCTTCCTCGGCGTCAGCGACGACACGGTCCGCCGCTGGGTCAGCGACGGACGGCTGACTCAGCACAAGGACTCCTCGAACCGGGCCGTCGTCGAAGGCCGGGAGCTGGCGGCACTGGCCCAATCGTCCGCGGGATCCCTGCCGGACCCCAGCGGGGTCGTGAGTTCGGCGCGCAACCGCTTCGCCGGTCTCGTCACCGATGTCGTCGTCGACGGCGTCATGGCGCAGGTGAGCATGCAGTGCGGGCCGCTGCGAGTGGTGTCGCTGATGTCGGCCGAGGCCTGCCGCCAACTCGAACTCTCACCCGGAACGCTGGCGACGGCCTCGGTGAAGGCGACCATGGTCTCGATCGACACCGTGCCCGACGACTGATCCGGACCGCATGTGATCGCGCAACAACGCACATGATTGCGCAAATGTGGATCAGAAGTCGACATAGATCCGCATCTGAGGGTTTAATGGTGTTATGAAGACAGCACTGACCGGACTGTGCATCGTTGCCGCCCTCACCCTGAGCGCCTGCTCATCGGGAGGGGACGCTCAGGCCGATTCCTCCGATTCGACCGAGATCACGGTCTTCGCCGCGGCCTCCCTGACCGAGGTGTTCGAAGACATCGCCGATGAGTTCGAAAGCGCCGAACCCGGTGCCCCGACCGTGAAGTTCTCCTTCGCCGGTTCCTCGGATCTGGTCTCCCAGATCTCCGAGGGCGCTCCCGCGGACGTCATCGCCACCGCCGACGAAGAGACCATGGACACCCTCGACGGAGACGATCTGCTCGCTCGACAGCCGTCGATGTTCGCCTCGAACACCCTGACTCTGGCGGTGGCGGAGGGCAATCCGGAATCGATCACGAGTTCGCGGGACTTCGCCGGCCACGACCTCGTCATCTGCGCACCTCAGGTTCCCTGCGGAGCGGCCACCAACAGATGGGCCGGTCTCAACGATGTCGACCTCGACCCGGTCAGCGAGGAGAACTCGGTGACCGATGTCCTCGGCAAGGTCAGCGCCGGGCAGGCCGATGCGGGCATCGTCTACGTCACCGACATCGCCCGCGCTGGCGGTCAGGTCGAACAGGTCGACCTCGACGGCGCGGACAAGGTCATCAACAAATACCCGGCCGCGCCCGTTGCCGACAGTGAGAACCGGGAGCAGGCCGAGGCCTTCGTCGAGTTCCTCGGTTCCGACACGGCTCAGAAGCTGCTGCGCGACGCCGGCTTCGCCGCTGCCTGATATGCCGGGCACACGGACGGGCCGAGAGCAGACGACGATCCCCGGGTGGCTGTGGGTCCCTGCGATCGCCGGAATCGTCTTCCTGCTCGTCCCGGTGCTCGGGATGCTCTCGCGCATCGACGTCGCCGACCTCGGCGAGGTGATCTTCGCCGAGGAATCGCGACTGGCGATGCAGCTGTCACTGGTGACCTCGGTGACCTCGGCCGTCATCAGCGTGCTCATCGGGTTCCCCTTGGGATACCTGCTGGCGACGCGGACGTTTCCCGGCCAGCGCATCGTGCGCACCCTCATCCTGCTGCCCCTCGTCCTCCCGCCCGTCGTCAGCGGTCTGGCCCTGCTCTACACCTGGGGGCGGTCGGCAGCGCTCGGTTCGGGCCTGGAGTCGATGGGCCTGGGCCTGGCCTACACCACCTCGGCGGTCGTCATGGCCCAGGTGTTCGTCTCCCTGCCATTCATGGTCATGTCGGTCGAGACCGCGACGGCGTCATCGGGACAGCGCTTCGAACTCACCGCCGCAGAGCTCGGAGCCCGACCCAACCGCGTGTTCTTCACCATCACCCTGCCCCTGCTGCGGCAGGGCATCATGACCGGAGCCGTCCTGTGCTTCGCCCGTTCCCTGGGCGAGTTCGGAGCGACGCTGACCTTCGCCGGCTCCCTGTCGGGCGTGACCCGCACGATGCCGCTGCAGATCTACCTCGTGCGGGAGTCCGATCCCCAAGCCGCCATCGGGCTCTCCCTCCTGCTCATCGTCATCGCCGTGGCCATCATCGTCACCGCCTACCGATCGCCCCATGCTCCCCGCCTGCGCCCGCCCCGTGCCCACGCCGACCGTCGCTCCCACGGTCCCACCCCCGCCGAGGCGGCCCCGGTCGGGCACCCGGACGCGGCCGGGCCGCCCGTCGCCGCCGGCGGCGGTGTCCCGGACACGGACGCGGCCGGACGGTCCGTCGCGGCCGGGACCGGGCAGGCCGGAGATTCGTCGGCGCCGACCCCGAGCCTGTCCGCGGCGGCCCGGATCGTCGAGCGCGGCATCGCCATCGACTTCACGACCCCCGCCGAGGGGACGACGGCGATCATCGGACGCAACGGGGCCGGCAAGTCGAGCCTGTTCCAGGTGCTCACCGGGGCGCTGCGGGCCGATTCCGGGGCGCTGCGGATCGGGACGGACACGATCTTCGATCTCGACGCCGGGCACTGGCCGCCCGTCCACGCTCGCGGCATCGTCCATCTCGCGCAGAACCCGCTGCTGTTCCCGCATCTGAGCGTCATCGACAATGTGTGCTTCGGTCTGCGCGCCCGCGGCACACCCACCGCTCAGGCACGGCGACAGGCGCAGGTCATGCTCGACCGACTCGGCGTCGGCCACTGTGCGAACCGTCGCCCCGAAGCCGTCTCCGGCGGTCAGGCGGCCCGGATCGCTTTGGCCAGAGCCCTCGTCGTCGACCCGAAGCTGCTCCTGCTCGACGAGCCCCTGGCCGCGCTCGACGTCGATGTGCGCATCGAGACCCGACAGGTGCTGGCCGAACTGCTCGCCGGACGCACCGCCATGCTCATCACCCATGACGTCGACGATGTCGCCGCACTGGCGCAGACCCTCGTTCTCGTCGAGGACGGGGCGGTCGTCCACTCCGCCCGGGTGGGAGCCGTCGATCCCGATCATGCGGGCACGGGCCGGGAGTTCCTGCGCAGTTTTTGCATGTCCGATGGAGACGGAATAGTGTGCAATCAGTCACACTCATAGTCCGAATGCGCAAGGGAGCACACTGTCGTGGCCGAACTTTCCTACTCCTCCGGAACATCGACCGAACCGCTGCTGGGCATCACGATCGCCGAGCACTTCAAGCGCACCGCCGCGGCCAACCCCGAGGCGACAGCCCTGGTCGACCGGTACTCCGCCCGTCGCTGGACCTATGCCGAGTTCGACCGGGACACCGACGCCGTGGCCATCGGTCTCCTCGAGCGCGGGGTGAAGAAGGGCGACCGGGTGGGAATCTGGGCGCAGAACGTCGCGGAGTGGGCGCTCGTGCAGTATGCGACGGCCAAGATGGGAGCCATTCTCGTCAACGTCAATCCGGCCTACCGCAGCCACGAACTCGAATACGTGGTCGGCCAGTCGGGCATGACGCTGCTCATCTCGCAGATCGTCGCGCCCCCTCACTCGGACTTCCACGCGATCGCCGCCGAGGTGGCCGCGAAGGTTCCCGCCCTCGACCTCGTCTTCCTCGACACCGTGCCCGCGGATCTGACCGGAGAGGCCAAGATCGGAGAGCGTGAGTCCTTCGCCCACCTCATCGGACAGGGCCGGCAGCTGCTCGACGACGAGTCGGCGAAGTACGGAGTGCGTCTGCAGCAGGTCATCGACGACCTCTCGGCCGACGAACCGATCAACATCCAGTACACCTCGGGCACCACGGGATTTCCCAAGGGGGTCACGCTCAGCCACCACAACATCCTCAACAACGGGTTCTTCATCGGCGAGATGCTCGCCTACACCCCCGCTGACACGGTCGTCGTTCCCGTTCCCTACTACCACTGCTTCGGCATGGTCATCGGCAACCTCGCCGCCCTCAGCCACGGAGCGGCCATCGTGCTGCCCTCACCCGGCTTCGACCCGGTGGCGACGATGTCGGCGGTGACCGAGGAGAGGGCCACCTCCCTGTACGGGGTGCCGACGATGTTCATCGCCGAACTCGAACACCCCCGGTTCTCCGAATTCGACTTCTCGACTCTGCGCACCGGAGTCATGGCCGGATCACCGTGCCCGGTCAACACCATGCGTCGCGTCATCGACGACATGAACATGTCCGAGGTTGCGATCTGCTACGGCATGACAGAGACCGCTCCGGTGTCGATGATGACGCGCGTCGACGACTCGCTCGAGGCCCGAACCCAGACCGTCGGCCGGGTGATGCCGCATCTGGAGATCAAGATCGTCGACCCGGTCACCGGTCAGACGGTTCCGCGCGGTCAGAAGGGAGAGTTCTGCACCCGCGGCTACGCGGTCATGCTCGGCTATTGGGAACAGCCGGACAAGACCGCCGAGG
>DWZN01000198.1 GCA_019117545.1 Candidatus Brevibacterium intestinavium | reverse complement strand
CTCGATCGCGATGACCTTCGACCCGCACCCGCGCACGGTCCACCGCCCCGAGGACCCGACGGTGATGATCACGAGCACCCGGCAGCGGGCCGAGCTCATCGCCGCGACCGGGATCGACGCACTCGTGATCCAGCCCTACGATCTCGACTTCGCCGCGCAGTCGGCCGAGGAGTTCGTCCGCACCCACTTCGTCGAGGCCCTCAGGGCCCGCATCGTCGTCGTCGGCGATGATGTGCGCTTCGGCAAGGACAATGAGGGCACCATCGACACGCTGCGCAGCCTCGGCGAGGAGTACGGGTTCCGGACCGAGACGATCGACGAGGTCGGACGTGGGGGCCGCTATTCGTCCTCGCGCATCCGCGAACAGCTCACCGCCGGCGATGTCGCCGAGGTGGCCGATCAGCTCGGCCGCTACCACGCCGTTCACGGCACCGTCGTCCACGGCGACGCCCGCGGCCGCGACCTCGGATTCCCGACGGCGAACCTGTCCGATGACCCCGAAGGGCTCGTGCCCGCCGACGGCGTCTACGCCGGGTGGGCGACGTTCTCCGGCGAGGGGCAGGCCTACCCGGCGGCGATCTCGGTGGGCACGAACCCGACGTTCGAAGGCTGCACCCGCCGGGTCGAGGCGCATGTGCTCGACAAGGAATTCGGATCCTTCGACGTCTACAACCGGCAGATGACACTCGAGTTCGTCTCCCGCATCCGCAGGCAGGTCGCCTTCACCGATATGGACGGTCTGATCGAGCAGATGCACGAGGACATCGCCGATGTGCGCGAGGTCCTGCACACCTGATAAGCTGATCTCTGCCGTTTTCACCGGCCGCGGTCCCACAGTGCGAAGACATCAGGTCTGCGCGCCGCGCAACGATACGAAGGAGAACTCCATGGCTCTCGACACTGCCACGAAGCAAGAGATCATCAAGGAATACGCGACTCATGAGGGCGACACCGGTTCTCCCGAGGTTCAGGTTGCGCTGCTGACCCGCCGGATCTCCGGCCTCACCGAACACTTCAAGGACCACAAGCAGGACCACCACTCGCGTCGTGGCCTGCTGCTCCTGGTCGGTCAGCGTCGCCGCATGCTCAAGTACCTGCAGAAGGTCGACATCGAGCGCTACCGTACGCTGATCAAGCGCCTCGGCCTGCGCCGCTGATTCGCTGCCGACGATCGGAGCCCGGGCCGGTGTGCGCCGGTGCCGATCGCGGTTTCGCACAGCTGTTATGGAAGCGTCCCACCTCCGGGTGGGGCGCTTTCGTGCTTCTGCGGTAGACTCTGAGACGGACAACCATGCCATGGACGTTCGGTCCTCGGTAGTGGCCTCCGGAGGTGCGCGCACTCAGCGCCGGTTCCGTGGGCCCCGATCGATGACCGGCTCGGATCCATGGGGTGTCCTCAGCCAATATCCCGCCGGCAGGGCGCGGGTGATCGGACTGCTGCAGGCAGTCGATTCCTCGTGCGTCGACGGTGGGCTCTCATTCGCAGGGAGCCGCCGCACGCCGGCACAATCTAGGAGACTACGTGGGACTCAACCCTGAATCCGCCGTTGCACACATCGACAACGGCAGCTTCGGCACGCACACCATCCGCTTCGAGACCGGACGACTGGCCCAGCAGGCCGCCGGCTCCGCCGTCGCCTACCTCGACGACGACACCATGCTCCTGTCGGCCACCGCCGCGGGCAAGCACCCGCGCGAGGGCTTCGACTTCTTCCCGCTGACCGTCGACGTCGAAGAGCGCATGTACGCCGCCGGACGCATCCCCGGCTCGTTCTTCCGTCGCGAGGGACGCCCCTCGACCGACGCGATCCTCACCTGCCGGCTGATCGACCGCCCGCTGCGCCCGTCCTTCATCAAGGGCCTGCGCAACGAGGTCCAGGTCGTCGTCACCGTGATGTCGGTCAATCCCGACCACCTCTACGATGCGCTGGCGATCAACGCCGCATCGATGTCGACCCAGCTGTCCGGCCTGCCCTTCTCCGGCCCCATCGGTGCCGTGCGCATCGCGCTCATCGACGGCCAGTGGGTGGCGTTCCCGAACCACTCGCAGCTCGAGGACGCCGTGTTCAACATGGTCGTCGCCGGGCGCGTGGTCGGTGACGACGTCGCCATCATGATGGTCGAGGCCGAGGCCACCGACAACGCCATCGACAAGATCAAGACCGGCGCCCAGGCCCCCACCGAGGAGGTCGTGGCCGAAGGCCTCGAAGCCGCCAAGCCCTTCATCGGCGAACTCTGCCGCGCCCAGTCCGAACTCGCCGCCTCAGCCGCCAAGCCGACCGTCGAATTCCCCGTCTTCCGCGACTTCGAGGACGATGTCTTCGAAGCCGTCAAGGAACTCGGCGAGGCCAAGCAGACCGAGAACTTCCAGATCGCTGACAAGCAGGAGCGCGAGGCCGCCGGCGCCGCCCTCCTCGACGAGCTGCTCGAGAAGCTCTCCGGACGCTTCGAAGGTCGTGAGAAGGAGATCGCCAATGCGCTCAACGCGCTGACCAAGCAGGTCGTGCGCAAGCGCATCCTCACCGACCAGGTCCGCATCGACGGCCGCGGACTCAAGGACATCCGCCCGCTGAGCGCCGAGACCAATGTGGTCCCGCGCGTGCACGGTTCGGCACTGTTCGAACGCGGCGAGACCCAGATTCTGGGCATCACGACGCTGAACATGCTCAAGCTCGAGCAGCAGATCGACTCGCTGTCGCCGGTGACCTCGAAGCGCTACATGCACCACTACAACTTCCCGCCCTACTCGACCGGTGAGACCGGCCGCGTGGGCAGCCCGAAGCGCCGCGAGATCGGCCACGGAGCCTTGGCCGAACGCGCTCTCGTGCCCGTCCTGCCCAGCCGCGAGGACTTCCCGTACGCCATCCGCGAGGTCTCCGAGGCCCTCGGTTCGAACGGGTCGACCTCGATGGGTTCGGTCTGCGCCTCGACCCTGGCCATGCTCTCGGCCGGTGTGCCGCTGGCCGCACCCGTCGCCGGCATCGCCATGGGTCTGGTCTCCGACGTCATCTCCACCGATCAGGGTGAGCAGACCGCCTATGCGGCTCTGACGGACATCCTCGGTGCCGAGGACGCCTTCGGCGACATGGACTTCAAGGTCGCCGGAACCCGCGAGTTCGTCACGGCCATCCAGCTCGACACCAAGCTCGACGGACTGCCCGCCTCGGTGCTGACCGCGGCACTCAAGCAGGCCCGTGAGGCCCGCATGGTCATCCTCGACGTCATCGCCGAAGCCATCGACGCCCCCGCCGAGATGGCCCCGACCGCACCGCGGATCATCTCCGTGAACATCCCCGTCGACAAGATCGGTGAGGTCATCGGACCGAAGGGCAAGATGATCAACCAGATCCAGGAGGACACGGGCGCGGAGATCAGCATCGAAGACGACGGCACCGTCCTCATCGGCGCCACCGACGGACCGGCCGCCGAGGCCGCTCGTTCGATGATCAACGCGATCGCGAACCCGCAGGTGCCCGAGGTCGGCGAACGCTACCTCGGCACGGTGGTCAAGACGATGAGCTTCGGCGCGTTCGTCTCGCTGACCCCGGGCAAGGACGGTCTGCTGCACATCTCCGAGCTGCGCAAGCTCAATGACGGCAAGCGCGTCGAAGACGTCGACGACGTCGTCGGAGTCGGCCAGAAGGTCCAGGTCGAGATCACGAAGATCGATGACCGCGGCAAGCTCTCGCTGGCCCCGGTCACCGACGAGGACTCCGAGAGCGAAGAGGGATCAGACAACTGATACTGGACAGTTCGCACACCGGGGAGGGCAGCCGAATCGATCGGTCTGTCCTCCCCGGTGGTTTGACGCTGACGACCGAACACATGCCGGGCCTGGCCTCGGAGACGATCGGCATCTGGGTCGCGGCCGGGTCCCGCGACGAATCCGCGCAGACCGCCGGCTCGACGCACTTCCTCGAACACATGCTGTTCAAGGGCACTGCGACGAAGGACGCGAAGACCATCGCCGCGGCCTTCGACCGCACCGGGGGAGATGCGAACGCGATCACGGCCAAGGAGCTCACCTGCTACTACTCGAGGTGCCTGGTCACGGATCTGCCGAGCATCACGGGCCTGCTGCTCGACATGGTCTCGAACGCCGAACTCGACGTCGACGAATTCGAGCGTGAGCGCGGTGTCATCATCGAAGAGCTCGCGATGTCGGCCGATGATCCCTCCGATGTGCTCTTCGACGACTTCGACGCCCTCGTGTTCGGTGAGCATCCCCTGGCCCGGCCGGTCGGGGCGACGAAGGATCAGATCCGCGCGCTGGGCCACCACACGGTCACCGACCACTACTGTTCGACCTACATCCCGCCGCGTCTGGTCATCGCCGCGGCCGGAGGCGCCACCCACGAGGAGGTGCTGAGGATGGTCGAGGACGCCCTCGCCGAGGCGGGCCTGGGATCACGCGCATGGTCGGCCGACGGGGTCGAAGCGGGCGCGCATCTGGGCGGGGCGACCCGTCGGGCCCCGGTCTTCCAGGCGGGGACCTCTCATACGGTCAAGGACACCGAACAGCTGGGCATCCTGCTCGGCTGCGAAGGCCTGGAAGAAGGCCACGACGATCGGTTCGTCTATTCCGTGCTGCTGACGATGCTCGGCGGCGGAATGTCCTCGCGGCTGTTCCAGAGTGTGCGCGAGGAGCGCGGACTGGCCTACGCCGTCAACTGCGTGGCCAGCCAATTCACGGACTCCGGCACCTTCGGCATCTACGCCGGCTGCACAGCCGAGAACGCTCAGGCCGTCGTCGACCTGGCCCTGGCCGAATGGGATCGACTGGCCCAGGAGGCACCGAGCCGATCCGAGCTCGACGAGATCGTCTCCCAGCTGTCGGGGTCGATGGTCCTCGGACTCGAGTCCTCGGCGGCGCGGATGAATCGGCTGGCGAGGTCGGAGATCTTCGGCCTGCCGCTCGAAGCGCCCTTGGACCTCATCGAGCGGATCCGCTCGGTCACCGCCGACGAGGTCAGCGACATGGCCGGTCGGCTGCTGGCCGAGCCGAAGGCACTGGCCATGGTCGGCCCGTCCGCCGCGGTCGAGCTGCCCTGATGCGGTGACCGGGGCCGGCGCTGAGCCCGTCCCTGCCCTCAGACGGAACCGGGGCAGGGTCGAACGTCCTAGACTGGCCGTACAGCAACGACAGGGGAGACATGGCGAGGAAGAGCGCTGAGGTTCGCCGCGAGGAGATTCTGGCCGCCACGGTCGAGGAGATCGAAGCCACGGGTCTGCGGACCCTGCGGGTGGCCGATGTCGCCGATCGTCTGGGTCTGAGCGCGAGTCTCGTCATCTACCACTTCGCGACGAAGGAGGCGCTGGTCGCAGCCGCCTTCGACCATGCCGGCCGCAGCGACCTCGAGCACGCCCGTGAGCTCGCCGCCGGCTCGGGTTCGGCCCGGCAGCGGCTGCGTGCGGTCATCGGCTGGTATATGCCGGCCGGGTCGACACGCAGCTGGAAGATCTGGATCGACGGCTGGTCGGCCGGACTCTTCGACGACGATCTCAAAGCGACCTTCTCGGCTCTCGACCAGGAGTGGAAGACGGTTCTCGCCGA
>DWZN01000028.1 GCA_019117545.1 Candidatus Brevibacterium intestinavium | reverse complement strand
CACCAGCGCCATGAGGGCGGCGCCGGGGGAGCTGAAGAGGACGACGGCCATGACGATCGCGAAGATGATGTCGATGACGCCGAGGACCTTCGACCAGCCCTTGAATGATGCGGAGGCGAGGCTGAAGATGCCGCGGACCAGCGTGCCGATGACCATCATCCACAGAATGAAGACCCCGGAGATGACCGCGAAGGACACGGGGGCGATGGCGATGATGAGTCCGGCGAGCACGTAGGCGATGCCGGCCGCGAGCTCCCAGCCCCAGGGCAAACCGCTCTTGCGCGCCGTGTTCGCATTGAGGATGGTGAGGACGCCGTCGACGACGAGCCAGGCTCCGATGAAGATTCCGATGGCCGCAGCCATGGGCGCCGGCGCCGCGATCAGCAGCACGCCGAGGACGACAGCGAGGACGCCGCGGACGATGACGACCCAGAATACGCCCTTGCTCACGGAATGCAGGAGCGACCGGGCCTGGTCCAGGGGGTCGGGCACGCCGGAGGAGTACCGGGGATCGTTGGGGGTGAGAGGGGATGACATCTGAACTCCTGGGGATAAAGGACGATAGTCACTTCAGTCTACGATCACCGAGAACTCACCCGGGCCGGGGGTGCATAATAGAACGTATGAACGAATATGAGACTCCTGACTGGATCGTGCGGTACCTGGACTTCAAGTCCCTGTGCGCCGATGTCTGCGGCGAGTACATCCGGTTCTACCTCACCACCGGCTGCGATCAGATCCGGTACACGCATTCGCAGATCACCGAGGGACTGCCGCCCTATTCGTGCCGTCTCGATGCCGAGGACGGCTCGGTGCTCAGCGTCGAACTCGCTCAGTGGCGCCACCGGATGGACCAGGTGCCCGATCTGGTGCGCGAGTGGCTGGGCGAGCACTCGGATCTGCGCGGCTGCCAGCCGGAGAAATCGCACTACCAGGGTGACCGGTACTGGTTCACCCGGTGGCAGGAGGCCAACAGCTGAGGACTCAGGGAGTGGGTTGGCCGCCGTTGACGTTGAGGGTCTCGCCGAGGACGTAGCTCGATTCGGTGGAGGTGAGGAAGACGTAGGCCGGTGCCAGCTCCGTCGGCTGTCCCGCTCGGCCCAGGGGTGTGTTCTTCCCGAAATGGGGAAGGGCCTCCTTCGGCTGACCGTCCGAGACCTGCAGCGGAGTCCAGATCGGTCCCGGAGCCACCCCGTTGACCCGGACGCCGCGCGGGGCCAGCTGTGTGGCCATCCCCTTCGTGAAGTTGTTGATCGCCGCCTTCGTCGAGGCGTAGTCGATGAGGTGGGCCGAGGGTGAGTAGGCCTGCACCGAGGTGGAATTGACGATCGTCGATCCGGCGGGCAGGAACTCGAGAGCGGCCTTGACCACCCGGAACATCGCATGGATGTTCGTGGCGAAGGTGTGCTCCCACTGCTCATCGGTGAGATCGGCGATGTCCTTGACCGCGATCTGCCGGCCGGCGTTGTTGACCAGAGCATCGAGGCCGCCCAGCCCGTCGGCCGCCTGCCGGACCACATCCCGGCAGAATTCGGGATCCGAGAGGTCGCCGGGCAGGCATAGGGCTGTCCGACCCGCGTCCTCGATGAGCCGGGCCACGTATTGGGCGTCCTCTTCTTCCTCGGGCAGATAGGACAGGGCGACGTCAGCGCCTTCGCGGGCGAAGGCGATCGCCACGGCAGCGCCGATGCCCGAGTCCGAACCGGTGATCAGGGCCCTGCGCCCCTCGAGACGACCGGTGCCGCGATAGCTGTCCTCACCGCGATCGGTGTTCGGGATGAGTTCGGCGTCCAGGCCCGGTTCGGGCTGGTCCTGTTCCGGCGGTGTGATGTCGGGGAAGCGATCGACAGGGTTCTGGAATGTCAGCTGGTCACTCATCTGTCTCCATCCTCATGCAGTGTCGGTGTTCTTCTCGATGTGCGCGGCATTCTCCGGCCGCGCGCACCCCGGAGGCCATGACACTACTGAACGATCGCGTCCGACGACAGGGGTTACGCGATCGAGCGAAGACTGGTATCAGCCGGTGCGCTTCTTCTTCCCGGAGGACTTCGACGACGATTTCGACGACTTCCCGGAGGACTTCTTGCCCTTCTTCGACCGGCTGCTGTCGACGGACTTCCGCAGCGCCTCCATGAGATCGATGACGTCGCCCGAGGGTTCCTCGCCTTCCTCGCCCTCGCCGAAGGCCTCCTCGACGTCCAGGGACTCACCCTGATCGATCTTGGCGTCGATGAGCTTCCGCAGCTCCTCCTGGTAGTCATCGGTGAACTCCTCCGGGGTGAAGTCCTCGGAGTAGGAGTCGACGAGTTCGGCCGACATCTCGAGCTCCTTGTCAGAGATCTTGGCCCGGGAGTTCACTCCCTTGAAGTCGACCTCGCGGATCTCATCGGCCCAACGCAGCGTCTGGAGCATGAGCAGCTTTCCGCATACCCGCAGCGTCGCCAGGCGGGTGCGGGTGCGCAGGGTGATCTTGACGATCGCTGTCCTGTCCGTGTCCTCCAGCGTCTGCCGCAGCAGCAGATAGGCCTTGGGAGTCTTCGATGTCGGTTCGAGGAAGTAGGACTTCTCCAGCATGATCGGATCGATCTGATCATTGGGAACGAACTGCAGGACGTCGATGTCGTCACTGTCATCGGCCGGCAGCGCTTCGAAGTCCTCGTCCGTGACGATGACGCGATGATCGCCGTCATCATAGGCCTTGACGATGCTGTCGAAGTCGACGACCTTGCCGCATTCCTGACAGCGATGCTGATTGCGGATGCGCCCACCGTCCTTCTCATGCACCTGATGCATGCGCACATCGTGGCTTTCGGTCGCCGAGTACAGCTTGACCGGCACATTGACGAGACCGAACGCGATCGACCCGGTCCAAATGGCTCTCATCCTCCCATTGAAACCCAGCCGGGCAATCTTGACCAGCCCCCGTGCGTTGGGCACAGAGGCGTCTGTTCGGCACAGAGTCGCCTACGGAGGTCAAGAGGGGTTTTGGGACCGGTCGGCGCCTGCTAGCGTGACGGGACCCGGTGGGAGTAGAACGTCGACTCGAAGAGGAAGCAGGTCATGGACGCTGAGACCGAGAAGCCGACCGTGAAGACCTTCCAAGACGACATCGGCGTGCTCAACGCTTTGAACAGGCTGTCGTCGAAGGGCGTGCCGAAGGAATCCCTGCATCTGTTCGCCCACGACGAGCAGCGCACCGACTGCCTCGTCGGTGAGGGTGTCGGCACCGACGTCGGCGATCTCGACGACCTCGTCGCCGACCGGTACAACGAATCGGGAGACGAGCTGCGCCAGATCTTCCGCAGATTCGGCTTCGGTGACGAGGAAGCCGATGAGCTGGAGACGAAGCTCCAGGACGGAACGATTCTGCTCCTCATCGACAAGGCCGACGAATTGTAGAGGCAATTCGCGGTCTTCGGAAGGGGCTGTCGACCGCCCCGACGCTTTGGGACCGTGGACCCGAGGTCGCGCAGCCGTCAAGCAGACGCGAGACGAAGACTGCGGACCGGAGAGGAAAGAATCGCTGTGAGCGCGAAATTCACGACGACGAATCCAGCCACGGGGCACGTGCTCGAGGAGTTCCCCACCGCCAGCGATGAGGAGATCTCCGCCGTCATCGACGCCTCCGACGCAGCTTTCCAGACATGGCGGACCACCGACATCCGGGACCGGACCGAACCGATCGCTCGAGCGGCGGATCTCATGGACA
>DWZN01000197.1 GCA_019117545.1 Candidatus Brevibacterium intestinavium | reverse complement strand
TCTGCCAGAACACGATCTCCTCGGTCAGACGCGCCGGGTCGAGCCCGTTCGCATAGTCGATGATCTCGGCTTCCTGAAGCGACGACATCACGCCGGCGGCACGGATCCGCTGGTACGGCGTGCTCGGTTCGTCGTAGACGCGGCGCTGCCCACCGCGACCGTCGTCGTCCCAACCAACCGGTTTGCGGGTGGGTGTGAAGTAGTTGAGTCGATCGTCGACGGCTCGCCACAGCTCGTTGAGCGCATGCCTGGCCTCATCCGTGTCGTAGCGGCAGATGCTGCCGTACTCGTGAACGAGGTGCTGATGCCGCGAGGCCTCGGGAAGACGGTCGCGGCGGTGGTCCTTGAACACGGGGCTGAAGCGGATGTCGAGGTTCTCGGCCCATCGCCCCATCGCCTCGTGGACGGCCTCGGACTCGTTGCTCAGCTCGATCGCGTTGACCCAGAACGGGATCCCCTGAACCTCGTCAAGCGACCATTCGAGCAGGTCAACGGCGGCACCGGGGGAGTTGTCCTCGAGGCTGCGAGTGAACACCCACCCCGTGTGCAGGCAGGTGGCGCTGAAGGTGAACACGCAGTTGCCCGGCCGGGTCGGCCCTGCGTGGGCGATGGTGTCGATGAGGAAGAAGCCCGGTTCCGCCTCGTTCGCGCCCGAGGCGAGGTCGAGGAATCCCACGCTGGGGGTGGTGAACCGCTTCGTCGACACTCGCCGCTCGCGATAGTCACTGGCTCTGATGGTGCGCAGGTACCGATCGATCGACGCCGGACTGACGGCGAGCAGTTCGGCACGGACCTCACTGCTGTATCCCCCGCGACCAGGCACGAGCGCACCGTGGCGCTCCGCCGCGTCGAGCAGAGCAGGCATCGCCGCGGCGAGATACTTCCCGCTCTGGTAGCCGGACCATTCCCACACCGTGACCAGCAGTGCGCGGGACTCCGCGGAGTACTTGGAGCACCGCGGCTGCGGTCGGACACCCCTCGCCGCATCCGGAGACGGTGCGCCGGCCCCGGCAGCAACGGCGAGTTGGGCCAGACGGCGACGGGCATGGTCCCGCGACCATCCGGTGACGATCATGATCTCGTCGAGGATCCACCCCTTGTCCTTCTTCCTCGCCGAGGAATAGAGGTCGAGGTAATCGTGGACGACCAGCTCAGAATCCGCATTCGCGTCGACTGAATCAATGTGAGCATTGTGCTGATTTCGCATAAACGTCTTTGTTCCTCCGAATTCTGGGTGGCCACCTCATTGTTTTCGAACCACCCCGAAATAATCTGCACAATGGTATTCTGATATCAGGCAGGAGGTCTTCCTAAACGACGGAAGACAATGGAAATGTCACAGACTGCAGCACGACTTCTCGGGTTATTGTCACTGTTGATGGTGCCCCGCACCTGGTCGGGTCGGGAACTGGCAGATCGTCTGGGCGTGAGTCCGCGGACCGTCCGGAACGATATCGGTGCGCTGCGCGACATCGGATACACCATCGACGGCACACGCGGCAACGAGGGCGGATACCGGCTCTCTCCCTACGGCTCGGCCGTGCCTCCTCTGCTGTTCGACTCGGACGAGGCAGTAGCCGTGGCCGTCGGCCTCCGTTCGGGCCTGAGCTGCATCATCGGCGGGATGGAAGAGACCTCGGCGCGGGCGCTGGCCAAGCTCGAGAACATCCTCCCCTCGGCCCTGCGCGCCCGGCTGCACAACCTCGCGCACTTCACCGTTCCCGTCGCCGGAAACCAGCCGATGCCGATCGTCGATCCCGAACTCATCGTCGTCCTCATCGACCACTGTCACCGTCAGGAACGGCTGCGCTTCATCTACCGCGGCGAGGACTCCGCCGATCAGGACGGCTCCGACCCCGCCGATCAGGACGGCGTCGGCGGTCAGGACGGCGCCGGCGGTCAGGACGGCGCCGGCGGTCAGGACGGCCCCGACGCCGGCGGCCGGACCAGCGCCGAGGCGGAGGGGAGCACCTCGGGCGTTCACCTGGAGGTCGAGCCCTACCGGCTCGTCAACCGGCAGCACCGCTGGTACTTGCTCACCTTCGATCCGGGCCTTCGCGACTGGCGGATCTTCCGCGCCGAACACATCTCGCCGAAGACCCCCAGCGGAGTCCGCTTCGAACCGCGACCGCTGCCGGCCGAGGACATCGGCGACTACGTCGAACGGCATATCTCCGGTCCTCGCTGGCGGCACTCGGCCGAAGTCATCGTCGAGGCGCCCGCCGCCGAGGTGATGGCCGCCCTCGTCTCTGCCGAAGGATCGGTCGAAGCCCTCGACGACGAGCGCTCACAGGTGACCATCGGCGGGCAGAGCGTGGCAACCATGGCGCTGACCCTGGCGCGGCTGGATGTCGACTTCACCGTCGTCGACAGTCCCGAGCTGTGCGAATGCCTGCAGGGATTGTCGCAGCGACTCGGGCAGGCGGCGCAGAAGAGCAGCCTCGGCGGTCATTCGATTCCGATTTCGAGCAAATCGGGATGAAAACCACAATCGAAACAACACACTATTGTGGGAATGTGCGAAATTTCGCGGGCACGACAGGTGAGTCACGCCCATTCCTTGTCCCTGTCTAACACGCGACTGTAACTTTCGAGGATATGTTTCGCCCACCGGTGTGCACGGTGTCGACTAACTGTTTGCGAAACTGCTCGACCAAACCCTGCTTGTCCTCGATTGGAGAACTTCGATGCTCATGCCGTTCCGCTGCGCATTCGTCGTCTCGGCAGCGTTGCCCACCATCGGCTGCGGCCCGGTCGCAGTCGATCCCGACACCGGCTGCGGTTCGACCGCACTCAGGACCGGCTGCGACGATCTCGAGAGCAGCCGGCAGTGAACCCCATGGACGAAGGACAGCCGACTGTCGTGTCCGAGCACAGCGTCCGAGTTCAGGAGGTCACCACCCGCATCCGCAGGACGAACTCCGTCTACGCCCGCTTCTACGGGCCTCTGTGCCTGCTGGTCTTCACCGCGTCGTTCTTCCCCTACTACTCCCCCGCGGACGAGAGCACGGCCACCTACGGCAACCTCTGGCACGAAGTCCTCGTCACCGGTCGCGGGGTCGATGTCTTCGCGCTCTTCGTGCTCCTCTTCACCGCCGGTCTGCTGTGTCTGGCGACGGTGGGCCGGACCTCGGTCACGGGGCTGATCGCCATCGTCACGGGGTCGGTCATCATCGGCTGCACGCTCCTGCAGTCACCGGGCTATGTCAATCCGCCGGCGCTGACGGACTTCGGTGTCTTCGACATCGTCCTCAGCTTCCTCATCGCCGCCGTCGCCTTGGTGCATTCGCTCCATCTGGTCGCACTCGACCTCGAATTCCAGCGGCGCATGGTCTGATGCGGGCGCGGGTGTCCTGGGTCTCAGCCCGCACCGGCCTCCGCCCAGTCCCCGGCCTCAGCCTGCGCGCGAGCCAGTGCGGGGATCACCTCGTTGCGGGTCAGCGGCGCGAACTGGCGGTCAGCCGTGTCCGCGGGCAGCGGGTCGATGGGGAACCAGCCGGCCTCGGCGATCTCGGCCAGATGGCGGATGTCGTCGACGTCGAGTCGATCCGGCAGTCCCTCGTAGCAGAACACATCACCGATGACCCGATGGTCGGCCTCGTTCGCGGCAACGGCGGAGAACGTGCCCAAGGCCCGCAGCCGCTCCCGACTCAGGCTGAGCCCGAGCTCCTCCTCGATCTCTCTGACGATGGTCTCCTCAGCGGTCTCGCCCGCCTCGGGCTTGCCGCCGGGGAGCATGAACGAAGTGGTGCCCGCCTTGCGGACCATGAGCAGCTCCCGACGGTGCGGGTGAAGCAGGACGAGCGCGGAGACGCGGATGTCGTTCATGCCGACCACACCCCGGAGGCACCTCGGCGGTGGGAGTCGAGCAGATGCGTATCGACCATTCCGATGGCCTCCATGAGTGCATACATCGTGGTGGGACCGACGAAGCGGAATCCCCTCCTCTTCAGCGCCTTCGACAGGGCTGCGGACTCCGGGCCGGTGGTCGGGATCTCGGCCACGGTGCGCGGTCGCGGGGTGTCCGCGGGCTTGAACGACCAGATGAACGCGTCGAGGCCGCCTTCGTCGCGCAGCTCGAGCACGCGTGCGGCATTGTTGATGCAGGCCTCGATCTTGCCGCGGTGGCGGATGATTCCCGCATCGGCGAGCAGGCGGTCGATCTCGGCCTCGCCGTAGCCTGCCACGGTTTCGGGGTCGAAGCCGGCGAAGGCCTCGCGGAACCGCTCCCGCTTCTTCAGGATCGTCAGCCAGGACAGACCGGCTTGGAAGCCTTCGAGGCTCATCCGCTCGAACAGTCCGGCCTCGTCGTGGACGGGCAGGCCCCATTCGGTGTCGTAGTAGCTGACCAGCACCGGATCGCCGTAGGCCCAGGGGGTGCGGGCCAGGCCGTCCTCACCGACGACGGCACCGCCGGTCACGCTCGCTCGCGGTGCTTCCACGTTCGCCTGTGGTTGTTCGTCCATTCCGCAACCGTATCGCGTCGGGCGGACATGCCCGCAGGCAGGTCCGAGCGGTTTGTCAGTCGGCTCCGATATGGTGCGGCCATGACCACTGTGCTGCTGCTCGGATTCGGCGCCATCGGCCGCCATGTCGCTCAACTGCTCGCCCCGGAGCTCACCGCCGGGTCCCTGAGTCTGACCGCCCTGGTCTCGGATCCGTCGAAGCACTCCGACCGCCCGAACCACGGTGCCGAGGTCGTCGATCTGACCGTCCTCGCGGGCAGCTCGGAGGCCGTGTCCGGGACACCCTCGCCGAGGTGGTTCGCCCCCTTCGACGTCATCGTCGAATGCGCCGGGGTGCCGGCCGCCGCCGACCTCGGTCCCGCCGTCGTGGCCGCGGGCCGACCGTTGGTGCTCACGAGCGTGGGGGCCCTAGCCGATCCGGTCACGCGTGAGTCCCTCCTCGCCGGGCCCGGCCGGCTGCGGGTGACCAATGGTGCCATCGGCGGTCTCGACGTGCTCGAGGCCGCGGCCCAGGCCGATGCGCTCGAGACCGTCGAGATCACCACCTCGAAGGAGGCCACGGGACTCATCCGGCCGTGGATGACGGAAGCGGAGACGGAGCGGCTGCGCCGGCTCCGTCCCGAGGACGGCCCGCTGACGGTGTTCACGGGCAACCCCGCCGAGGCGATCGAGAAGTTCCCCGCCAACGTCAACATCGCCGTGGCGCTGGCATGGGCCACGCGCGGGCTGCCTCACGGCGGGACCTCGCCGGGCACGGCGGCCGAGACCGGCACGGTCGTCGACACCGACGCCTCCGCCGACGGCGCACCCGCGGCTCCCGGCGCAGCCACCGCCTCGGACACAGTGGCTGCCAGCGACGCCGCTCTGCTCGAGGCGGCCCTGCACCGAGTGCGGGTCGACATCTGCGCCGTCGCCGGACAGCCCCAGTCGACTCACCGGATCCGTGCCGCCGGCGCCGCAGGCGAGTTCGCCTTCGACATCCGGTCGACACCGAGCCCGGAGAATCCGGCGACCAGCGGACTCACGGCCCTGTCCGTGGCGCGCACTCTGCGACAGGTGCTCACCCGCTGAACCGAGGGCATACCCGCCGGCTGTGCCGGGTGGGTGCTCACCCGCTGAGCCGAGCGAGCCTCCGCCGGCTGTGCCGGGCGGGTGTCCGCCGGCTGAGTCGCTCAGTCCTCGCCGTGGTTGATGTTCTCCTGCAGCTGGAGGAATTCGACATGGCGTTCGTACTTGTCCAGCACGTCATCGATGATCTGCTCCTTCGAGTAGCCCATGATGTCGTAGCCCTGACCGGTGCCGCCGTCGAGGTAGACCTCCATGCGGTAGTAGTCCTCGGTACCGCGCGGGACGACTCCGCCGAACGAGGGAACGCTGACCTTGTGCGGCCAGACCTGGTACCGGAAGGGGAACTCGCCCTCGCCGTCGACCTCGAACTCGATGAGTTCACCGTCGTCGACGAAGGCACCTTCGGCATCGACCCGACCGCAGCGGGAGCTGATGCCCCGATCTTCCATCTCCGCGGCCACCTCGGTCAGCGTCGGGAGGAGGACGTCCTGCTCGAACTCGCGGGCTCGAGCGGCGTTCGGGAAGGACAGAACCCGACCGAGCTGACGCTGCCACGTCTCGTTCCCCCGTCCGCGGGAGCGGCGGGCCAGCGAGGCGGGCAGGCTCGTGTCGACGCTGTCGACCCTGTTCGCTTCGACCCGCAGCGCCTTGTAGAGACCGATCATGACGAGGATGACGACGAAGGCGAAG
>DWZN01000027.1 GCA_019117545.1 Candidatus Brevibacterium intestinavium | reverse complement strand
GACGGACGAGCTGATCCTGACGCAGGATCGCGAACGCCGCCGGTGCCCGGATCATCGGTCTGAACAGTGGTCGTGATCGGAGACTCCGCCGCGGCAGAAGTATCCGATCACGACCACTGGTTCGCAATCCGAGCGATCACCGAGCAGAATGTGCCCATCGTCGCGCGCATAAGAGAAGTGCCGCACTCGCCTGGGCGAATGTGCGGCACTTCCGTGTGGTCGGGATAGCGGGATTCGAACCCACGACCTCCTCGTCCCGAACGAGGCGCGCTACCAAGCTGCGCTATATCCCGTGACCAGCAACTACTATAGCGGTGGGAACGCGATCTGAAAAATCGGGGCCGCACGCTGACGCAGAATGAAAGGAATGTCTCATTGGCACTGACCGTCGAGACCATCACGAACACCGCTTTGGACATCCTTTCGCGCTATGGACTCGGCGACCTCTCCATGCGCCGACTCGCCCGCGAACTCGAGGTTCAGCCCTCGGCTCTGTACTGGCACGTCAAAGACAAACAGTCCCTTCTCGTCCTCATCTCGAAGAGCCTCAAGGCAGAAGTCGACGCCCTGAGTCCGGCCACCGCCGATCCGCTGGCTGCGGCCATGTCACTGCGCGAGGTGCTGCTGAAGTACAGAGACGGTGCGGAGATCCTTCTGCTCGGGTATTCGATCGCGGCCGCGGATGTCACTCCCCTGGCTCTTGGGAGCCGCCGTTTGGGCGCTGAGGTCTCACAGGGCATCCTCACGCTGACTCTGGGAACGGTGGCCGTCGAGCAGAACCGCAGACTCTTCGACATCGATCCGGCGGCCGCGGCGGAGAACTTCGCCGCCAACGCCGCACAGATGCTCCACGGCACCCGGTCACGGCCCTGAGGCGGCATAGGGCCAGGATTCGTCGGACCACCCGGATTATGGCATACTGATCAGGCGCTGTCGGCACCATCGTCGGCGCAGTGGGGCCTATAGCTCAGTTGGCTAGAGCATCTCGTTTACACCGAGAGGGTCGGGGGTTCGAGTCCCTCTGGGCCCACCGACAGGCATTCCGCCGCAGCGGGATGCCTTCGTCATAACCGCGACTGTCGCTCTCCACTGCCCAGTGGTTCCCTCGTCGTCGGAGGCTGTCCGGCTGCCGGCGGCTCTCCGGCTGCACTTCCTCGACATCTAACCGCCGGTGACCTCGGTGCGGATCGTGAGCATGAACGCCGCATCCGTCACAGCCGCGACCGAGTGCCGTTCGGGCGGGACGGTGATGAGATCGCCGGTGGACAGCTCCCACGACTCGGTCGCCGTCACCAGCCGCACGCTGCCCTCAACCACCTGCAGGGTCGCCTCGGGCGGGGAGTCATGATCGGCCAGCTCGGCCCCTTCCGTGAGAGTGAGCAGCACCTGTCTGAGGTAGGTGCCGCTGAACACACCCCGTGCCGCTCGGCCGCTGCGGGCCCCGCGCGCCTTGCCCAGCAGTTCGGCGCTCAGCTCAGCCAGGTTCTGTGCGGTCAGTTCATCGCTCATCGGATTCCTCATTCCTTCGAAGACGGTTGCCAGGGGTCGGTTCACGGCTTGTCCGCGTTCGTGCGTCGTCGCAGTCGGGTCCGGCAGCTCGATGCGGTGGAGAAGGGTTCGAGCGAGTCGACGGTGCTCGGTGATTGCGCGGCGTCGAGGTATCCGGCCATCAGTCCGCGGTGGATGGAGCACACCAGGTGACCGTGCGTGCTGAGGAATTCGCGCAGCGGACAGCTGTGCAGATCGATCACGTCGTCCTCGGTGCGTACGGGAGCGAAGCCCGTGGACTCAAGCGTGTCGATCAGACCGTCGACCGCTGCGTCCCCTGCGCCGCCGGCACCGGTGCCCTCACCGGTGCCCCACTGCCGCCCCGCATCCTCGGCCTCGCTGTCAGGATCGGCCGCCGAGGCGACTCGCTCCAGCAGGATGCGCGCGAGCAGATCCGGTCGGGCCGCCGAGGGACGAGCCACGATTCGGAATCGCAGTTCGGGCCGTCCCGGCCTCCGCGCCGGGACCTGCTCCCGGATGACATCGCCATTGCTCTCGAGGACCCCGAGGTGAAAACGGACGGTGTTCGGATGGATCCCGAGGGCCTCGGCGAGTTCGGCGGCCGTCGCCGTCGTCTCTGCCCGCAGTGCACGGAGAATCTCGGCACGACGGTCACCTCGCCCGGTATGCGGCCGCTTCTGCGTTTCCATGGTGATAGTTTATACAAGAATCCATTGGAACAATTCGAAGGAGCCGCCTTGGCAGAAGAAGCCGTCATCGACGTCCGCACCGTTCCGAAGCCCGAGCGCCACCCGCGCATCATCGAGGCCTATCAGTCGCTGGAGGTCGGCGACGGACTGATCCTGGTCAACGATCACGTGCCCGAGGGCCTGCGGGTGGAGATGGTCAGGGAGTTCGCCGACGCGGTGGGCTGGGAGCCGCTTGAGAGCACGGCGGACGAGGTACGCGTGCGCATCAGCAAACAGGCTTCGACCTCGGCACCGCGAGTCGTCCTCGACGTCGCCGACCTCACCGGAGACGTCGAAACCTCGGGGTCCGTCTGGCAGCTGCCACCGCAGCAGCGAGACCTCGACGCCAATGTCATCGCGCTCACCCCGGGCGGAGAGATCCGTGAGCACACCGGCCCGGACCTCGATGTCCTCATCCACGTCCTCGCCGGAGCCGGGACTCTCGAGACCGAGACCGGCACGATCGACCTCGTCCCGGGGCAGATCGTGTGGCTGCCGCGCCGTTCGCGGCGTCGCTTCACCGCTGACGCCGAGGCAGGACTGCGGTACTTCTCCGTCCATCAGCGCAAGCAGGGGCTGACGATCACCGCCCGGCCCTGAGGCCGTCGCCGGAGGCGAACCGTCGAGGCTCGGCTCAAGGCGCCTCAGGGATCCACGCCGAGCCGTCCTCGACCCGATAGATGAGGTTCGTCCTGGTGTGGGCGACGGCCGGGTACCGTGTGAGGTAGTCGAGGACGAAGGACTGCACGGCCTCGGTGTCGGTGGCCACGATGTGCAGCAGATAGTCGTCGGCCCCGGCCATGTGATACATCCGCACCACCCCGGGAAAGTTCGGTGCTGCGGCGGTGAACGCATCGATCTCGGCACGATCGTGCTTGGCCAGTCGGATCGAGACCAGCGCCTGCAAGCCGACCCCGAGGGCGGACGGATCGACATCGACGCGGAAGCCGCGGATGACGCCGAGCGACTTCAGACGCTTGAGGCGCAGAGAGACCGTCGACTCTGAGATCCCGACGGCCGCCGCCAGCGCGGCCCCGGAAGCGCGGGAATCCGCGCTGAGTTCCTGAAGAAGACGGCGATCGGTGGCATCGAGTGAGACATTCTGCGGCATGAGTCACAGTCTGACACACGCGGTCGAAGGTTCTCCATGATCAGATCGACAGATCACAGGTCGTCCGAGCATCATTGCGTCACCCGAGAGAACTGGTTTGAATACCGCTATGACCACAATGCATCCCGAGACCCGAATGGTCCACGGCGGAATGGAAGGCCTCACGGAGGCAGGCGTCCATGTCCCCGCCATCGACCTGTCCACCACCAATCCGGTCAATGACGTCCGCACCGGCGGGGACTCCTATGAACGGCTCGCTTCCGGGCACTCGCCCGACGACGGTGACTCCGCTGTTTACCAGCGCCTCTGGCAGCCCGGCGTGGCGCGGTTCGAATCGGCTCTGGCCGAACTCGAACACGCCGATGCGGCCGTGGCCTTCTCCACCGGTATGGCCGCGCTGACGGCCGCCCTGCTGGCCGCCGTCGACGCCGGTACTCCGCACATCGTGGCCGTCCGCCCTCTCTACGGCGGCAGCGACCATCTCCTCGAATCAGGCCTGCTCGGCACCTCGGTGACCTGGGCGAAGGAGAGCGAGATCGACTCGGCCATCCGTGCGGACACCGGACTCGTCATCGTCGAGACTCCGGCGAACCCGAGCCTCGACCTCGTCGACCTCGACGCCGTCGTCGCCGCCGCCGGAGACGTCCCGGTCCTGGTCGACAACACCTTCTGCACTCCGGTGCTGCAGCGTCCCCTCGATCACGGGGCCGCCCTCGTCCTCCACAGTGCGACGAAGTACCTCGGCGGTCACGGCGATGCCATGGGCGGCATCATCGCCACGAACACCGAGTGGGCCACACGCCTGCGCCGAGTCCGTGCGGTCACGGGGGCACTGCTGCACCCGATGGGCGCCTACCTGCTCCACCGCGGCCTGCGCACCCTGTCCGTGCGGATGCGTGCGGCCCAGGACACCGCCGGTGAACTCGCCCGCCGGCTGCGGTCCCGGCCGGAGATCGCGAAGGTCCATTACCCCGGTCTGGCCGGAAGCGATCCCCGCGGCCTCGTCGGTCGGCAGATGGACGGCGGAGGTGCGATGATCGCGATCGACATCGCCGGAGGCTTCGAAGCCGCCCGCACCTTCGTCGAGCACTGCGAGCTCATCGTCCATGCGGTCTCCCTCGGCGGCGCCGACACCCTCATCCAGCATCCGGCCTCGCTGACCCACCGCCCCGTCGCCGCCACCGCGAAGCCCGGAGACGGACTCGTCCGCCTCTCGGTCGGCCTCGAACACGTCGATGACCTCGCCCGGGACCTGTTCCTCGCCCTCGACTCCATCCGTACGGCGGCGTGACCGCGGTCGCCCGCCCGAACTCCCGGGCCTGAGGTCTCTGAGTCCCACTTCGCTCTTGACCTTGACGCTGCGTCAACTTCTAGGCTGTCGGACATGGACTGGTCCATACAGGAAATAGCACAGTTGACGTCGACGACGAGCCGCACCCTGCGTCACTACGACGCTATCGGGCTGCTGCCGCCGAGTCGGATCGCCGCCAACGGCTACCGCTGCTACGACGAAGCGGCACTGGTGCGCCTCCAGCGCATCCTGCTGCTCAAGGAGCTGGGTCTGCCGTTGGTCAGGATCGCCGAGGTGCTCGATGACACCGAGGATCCGATCACGGCGCTGTCCGAACACGTGACCTCGCTCGGACGCGAGCGGGAGCGCCTCGGTCGGCAGATCGCTGCCGTCACTGCGACCATCACACGATTGAAAGCAGGTGAGTCGCTCATGGCCGAAGAGATGTTCGATGGTTTCGACCACCGGCAGTACGAAGAGGAAGTCACCGCTCGTTGGGGCGCCGAGGCGTATCGGCGCTCCGATGAGTGGTGGACGGGGCTGTCCGATCAGCAGCGCAGGGACTTCAAGGCAGACGTCGCCGACCTCCAACGGGACTGGATCGCTGCCGCCGCCGACGGCGAGGGTCCCGAATCGCCGAGGTGCCGGGAACTGGCCAGGAGGCACATCGCCTGGCTGTCCCGGACACCGGGGACTCCCGCAGCCGACCCCGATGGGGATCTGCGCGGATACGTCACCGGGCTGGCCGAGATGTACGTTTCGGACGAACGATTCTCCGCAAACTTCGGAGGCAGCGACGTGGCGAGGCTGGTGCGGGATTCGCTCCTGGCCCACCTCGCCGCGACCCGCGACTGATCCGTCGCCGAGGCGGTCGTCCGTCAGCCACGGACGCTGAGGACGATCAGGACAGCTGGGACAGGGCCTCGCGGATCTTCTCCGCGGGGCCTTCCAGCTGTTCGGGCGTCTGCATCGGCGCCCGGTCGCTGATATCGAAATCGTCCATCGACGTCGTCGGCAGCACATGGATGTGCAGATGCGGAACCTCATAGCCGACGACGAGCAGTCCGATGCGCTCGCAGTCGAAGGCCTGTTTCTGGGCCTGTCCGATCCTCCTGGCCACCGCCATGAGATGGTCGAGCAGCTCTTGGTCCGCGTCGATCCAGTGGGAGATCTCCTCCCGCGGTACGACCATGACATGGCCTTCGGTCATCGGGGCGACGTCGAGGAAGGCGACGCACTTGTCATCGGAGTGGACGAAGGTGCCGGGAATCTCGCCGTTGATGATCTTGGTGAACAGGGTGGCCATGGTGGAGTCCTCCTTGCTGTGTCCGACGGGCCGTCAACCGGCCCGCAGAATGCGGCTCGAGTGTCAGAGGCCGGAACGCGCCGCGGCGAAATCGCCGGTGAAGTCCCGCGTCTGGCTGCGGGCGACCTGCCTGCCTCTGATGATCGTACCCGTCGCAGAGATGACGAAGACTGCCCGCTCGGCCACTCCGTGGATCTCATCGAAGACGCCGAAGGCGGAAGCGACCTCGCCGTGGGGCCAGAAATCGGATCCCAGCGCAAGACTCGTCCCGGTCTGCTGCGCCCACGCGGCCAAGGTGTATTTCGAGTCCACCGACACCACGACGATGTCGACGGCCTGCGAGTCATCGTGCATGCGGGTCCGCCAGCGATCGAGATCAGCCAGCTCGTCGCCGCAGATCGGCGAGAACGCGAACGGCACGAAGGCCAGCACGAGCGCGGACCCGCGGGTCGCCTCGGCGAGGGTGATCACCGATCCGTGCTGATCGGCGAGTGCGAAATCCGGGGCCCTGTCACCGGGCCGCAGGATCATGAATAGTTCTTCTTGCCCACGAGCCGGAATCCGGCCCAGTCATCGGCGGCGCTGACCGTCGAGGTCACGTGCATGCCGGCAGTGGGTGCCGCTTCGGAGATCTCGGCCGGGCTGATGTGCCCGGGACGGTTCGCCTTCGGGCTGAGCAGCCAGACGACCCCGCCCTCCTTCAGCGTGGCCTGGGCGTCGACGAGGCCATCGATGAGATCATCGTCGTCCGAACGCCACCACATGAGGATCACGTCGTAGACATCATCCTCTTCGCCGTCAGCGATCTTGTCACCGATGATGGCCTCGATCGCCTCACAGAGTGCCTGGTCGACATCGTCGTCATAGCCGATCTCTTGCACATAGTCGCCCTTGCTGAAACCGAGGTTGTGGCCCAGCTCGTTCGCCAGGGTCGACGCGGAGGATGTCCTTTCAGAAGCGGAGTTGCTCATGCCTGTATTGTTCCGTCAACTGTGCTCACGGTGCAAATGTCGGCGCGTCTGCCGACCGCAAGCGCAGTCAAACCGCTTCCAAGGGCCGCACTTGCGTCAGGCAGATCACAAGCGGACGGCACAGCGAACTTCAGCTGTGCGTACTAGGCTGAGGACTGTATCGGGTGGACCCTGGGCCCAGACACCCTGCGGACCATACTCCATCCGACGAACATGATCTCTACACCAACGAAGATCGTGGAGCTGAAGAGAGGACCACATCGTGGACAATCGGAATCAGGGCGGGCCCATTCTCAACGGGCTGCCCAGCCAGGTGCCGGACATCGACCCGGAGGAGACCGAGGAATGGCTGGCCTCCCTCGACGGCCTCATCGATGAGAGCGGTCGCTCGCGGGCGCGCTACGTCATGCTGCGCATGCTCGAGCGCTCGCGTCAGAAGCAGATCGGTGTACCGAGCCTCACTGCCACCGACTACGTCAACACCATCGGCCCGGAGAACGAACCCTGGTTCCCCGGCGATGAAGAGGTCGAGCGTCGCTACCGTCGGTGGAACCGCTGGAATGCCGCCATGCTCGTCCACCGCGCTCAGCGTCCGGGTGTCGAGGTCGGCGGCCACATCTCCACCTATGCCTCCTCGGCGACTCTCTACGAGGTCGGGCTCAACCACTTCTTCCGCGGCAAGGACCATCCCGGCGGCGGCGACCACATCTTCTACCAGGGTCACGCCTCCCCCGGCATGTATGCTCGCGCCTACCTCGAAGGCCGGATGAGCGCCGAGCAGCTCGACGGCTTCCGTCAGCAGCAGTCGCACTTCATCGACGGCAAGCCCCAGGGCCTGCCGTCCTACCCGCACCCGCACCAGCTGCCGGACTTCTGGGAGCACCCCACGGTGTCCATGGGCCTGGGGCCGATGAATGCGATCACGCAGGCGCAGTTCGACAAGTACCTGCACAATCGGGGCATCAAGGACACCTCCCAGCAGCAGACCTGGGCGTTCCTCGGCGACGGAGAGCTCGACGAGCCCGAGAGCCGCGGCATGCTGCACGTGGCGGCTTTCGAAGAGCTCGACAATCTCAACTTCGTCATCAACTGCAACCTGCAGCGCCTCGACGGGCCTGTCCGCGGCAACGGCAAGATCATGCAGGAGCTCGAGTCGTACTTCCGCGGCGCCGGCTGGAACGTCATCAAGGTCGTCTGGGGTCGCGAATGGGACGCGCTGCTGGCCAAGGACCGTGACGGTGCCCTGGTCAACCTCATGAACATCACGCCCGACGGCGACTACCAGACGTACAAGGGCGAGTCCGGCGGATTCGTCCGCGACAACTTCTTCGGTCGCGATCCGCGGACGAAGGCGATGGTCGAGGACTACAGCGACGATCAGATCTGGAACCTCAAGCGCGGCGGGCACGACTACCGCAAGGTCTTCGCCGCCTACAAGGCCGCGGTCGAGCACACCGGTCAGCCGACCGCGATCCTCGTCAAGACCGTCAAGGGCTATTCGCTGGGACCGCACTTCGAGGCCCGCAACGCCACGCACCAGATGAAGAAGATGACCGTCGACGACCTCAAGCTCGCCCGCGATCACTTCCAGATCCCGATCTCGGACAAGGCCCTCGAGGAGAACCCGAAGCTCCCGCCGTACTACCACCCGGGAGCGGACGCTCCCGAGATCAAGTACATGCAGGAGCGTCGTGCCGAGCTCGGCGGCTACTCCCCCGAACGTCGGACGACCTATGTCGATCTCAAGATGCCGTCGGACAAGGCCTTCGAGGCCGGACGCCGCGGTTCGGGCAAGCAGTCGATCGCGACCACGATGGGATTCGTCCGCGTGCTCAAGGACCTCATGCGGGAGAAGGAGTTCGGTCACCGGATCGTGCCGATCATCCCGGACGAGGCCCGCACCTTCGGCATGGACTCGTTCTTCCCGACGGCGAAGATCTACAATCCGCACGGTCAGAACTACATCTCGGTCGACCGCGATCTGTTCCTCGCCTACAAGGAGGCCACGGACGGACAGCTCATGCACGTGGGCATCAACGAGGCCGGGGCGACCGCGGCGCTGACCGCCGCGGGCACCTCCTACGCGACCCACGGCGAGCCGATGATCCCGTTCTACATCTTCTATTCGATGTTCGGGTTCCAGCGCACCGGTGACTTCTTCTGGGCGGCAGGAGATCAGATGGCCCGCGGCTTCGTCCTCGGCGCCACGGCCGGACGCACGACGCTGGTGGCCGAAGGCCTGCAGCATGGTGACGGACATTCGCACCTTTTGGCCTCGACCTACCCCTCGGTGGTCTCCTACGACCCGGCCTACAGCTATGAGATCGCCCATATCGTCAAGGACGGCATCCACCGGATGTACGATCCCGCCGATGAGCGCGACCCCAATGTGCTGTACTACATCACGATGTACAACGAGCCGATGGTTCAGCCGGCCGAACCCGACGGCCTCGACGTCGAAGGCGTGCTCAAGGGCCTGTACCTGCTGAAGAAGGGACCCGACAACGGCGGCCCGAAGGTCCAGCTCATGGCCTCCGGCGTCGGAGTGCCGTGGGTCCTCGAAGCCCAGGAACTGCTCGATCAGGATTGGGGGGTCTCGGCCGATGTGTGGTCGGTGACCTCGTGGACCGAACTGCGTCGTGACGGGCTCGATGCCGATAACGAGCGTCTGAAGAATCCCGAGGCCGAGGCTCGCGTGCCCTTTGTGACCGCGAAGATGTCCGAGTCCGAGGGACCGGTCGTGGCGACTTCGGACTACATGCGTGCAGTCCCCGACCAGATCCGCCAGTACGTGCCCAGCCACTTCACCTCGCTCGGCACCGACGGCTACGCGATCTCGGACACTCGCCCGGCCGCCCGTCGCTACTACCTCGTCGACGGACCGTCCGTGGTCACTCAGGCGCTCCTCTCGCTCGCCGACACCGGAGCGGTGCCGGCCGAGAAGGCCGCCGAGGCGGCGAAGAAGTACCAGATCGACGATGTCCGTGCCGGCAGCTCCGGCTCGACCGAAGGAGCGGGCGCCTGATCGCCTGAACTCAGAGCACCGTTGTGGCCGGGGTCGTGGAGACTCCGGCCACAACTGTTTCCGATTCGGGCTTTTTGTATGTCGCTGACAACACTCTTGTGCAATCTCATCTAAAGTGATGTCCATGATGTCCGATTCCGAGACCTTGCGCCGTCGCGCCGAAACCGCTCGCCGACTGCGCGCCGGAGTGGGTGTCCTGTCGTCGGTGACGCTCCAACGGCTCGAGGCCCAGCTGCCCTGGTACCGTTCGATGTCGTCATCGGACCGGTCCTGGGTGGGGCTGCTCGCTCAGTCCGGGATCTCGTCCTTCGTCGACTGGTACCGCAAACCCGATACGAACCTGCGTGTGGTCTCGGATCTGTTCAAGACCGCACCGCGGGACCTCATCCGCGCGATCAGCCTGCAGCAGACCCTGCAGCTGCTCAAGATCGTCGTCGAAGTCGTCGAGGAACGCGTGCCCGACATCGCGCGTCCGGCCGAGCAGCCGGCCCTGCGAGAAGCCGTGCTCATCTACTCCCGTGAGATCGCCTTCGCCGCCGCCGATGTCTATGCCCGCGCGGCCGAGGCTCGCGGCAGCTGGGATGCCAGGCTCGAAGCCATGGTCATCGACGCGCTCGTGCGCGGGGACTCCGTCGACGAGCTCGCCAGCCGCACCGCGGCATTCGGGTGGCAGTCGGAGGGCCCGGTCTGCGTCATCGTCGGCCGCGCCCCGCAGCGGTCGGCGAAGAAGGGCCTCGAAGGCATTCGGCGCAAGGCGAGGCGCTGGGCCGATGACGCCCTCGTGGGCATCCATGACAATCGACTGCTCATCGTTCTGGGCGGGGTCTCCGAGCTCGACGATGCCGTGGAGGACCTCTCCGACTGCTTCGGCCCCTCCGAGGTCATCGTCGGTCCCACGGTTCCCGTCCTCGCCGAGGCCGCTACCTCGGCGAAGGCGGCGATCCGAGCCCTCAGGGCCGCTACGGCGCGCCCGGACTCCCCACGGCCGGTCAAGGCCGACGACCTGCTGCCGGAACGGGCTCTGTCCGGTGACGGCATCGCCCTGCGCGAACTCATCGAACGCTATTACGAGCCCCTCACCACCGGCACCGGACAGCTGCTGAAGACCGTCAGCGCCTATGTCGAGTTCGGTTCCTCGCTGGAGGCCACCGCCAAGGCGCTGTCGGTGCATCCGAACACCGTGCGCTATCGTCTGCGGAAGATCACCGACGCCATCGGACTCGATCCGACGACTTCTCGTGATGCGTTCGTCATCCATATCGCATTGGTGTACGGGCGACTGTCAGAGGACGGGCTATTGTCGAACAGCGACAAATCTCGTTGATTCGGACCCGGAATCGACTAGATTCATCCACGCAACCCAACGAAAAGAGAACTGAGTGCTAGCAATCACCTGCCCGGGCCAGGGAGCCCAGAAGTCTGGATTCTTGAGTTCCTTCCTCGAGCTCGAGACCTTCTCCGCGCAGATCGACGAACTCTCCGCCGACTCGGGGATCGATCTTCGTCTGCACGGGACGGAATCCGACGATGAGACGATCAAGGACACCGCGCTGGCTCAGCCCCTCCTCGTCGCCTCGGCCATCGCCTGTGCCGCCGAACTCGGCATCAGCCCCGGCGTCGTCGCCGGACATTCGGTGGGCGAGATCGCTGCCGCACAGATCGCGGGAATCCTCACCGCCGCCGACGCCATGCGCTTCGTGTCCGTGCGCGGACAGGGCATGGCCTCTGCCGCTGCCACCACCCCGACCGGCATGTCCGCCGTCGTCGGCGGTCAGCCCGAGGACGTGCTCTCGGCCATCGAAGCCGCCGGGGCCAGCCCCGCCAATGTCAACGGCGGAGGCCAGACCGTGGCTGCCGGCTCGCTCGATGCCCTCTCGGCGCTGTCGGAGAACCCGCCGGAGCGGGCCCGAGTCATCCCATTGCAGGTCGCCGGCGCCTTCCACACCGAATACATGGCCCCGGCCACCGACGACCTCGCCGCCACCGCCGCGGACCTGAGTCCGTCCGATCCGCAGGTGACCATCCTCAGCAACTCCGATGGCGCTGTTGTGGCCTCGGGCCGCGAATACGTCGATCGTCTGGTCAAGCAGGTCACGAACCCGGTGCGCTGGGATCTGTGCCAGGAGGCTCTGCTGAGCTCCGGAATCACCGGAATGATCGAGCTCGTTCCCGGTGGCACGCTCACCGGAATCGCACGACGCGCCATGAAGGGCGTGGAGACATTCGCCATCAAATCAGCCGCCGATCTCGACGGCGCGCGTGAGTTCGCGGCAGCCCACGCCTGAGTATCGAAGGAAGACGACATGCCAACACTGAAGACCGCCGAGCCGGGCACCTTCTCCCGCATCACGGGAATCGGCGCCTACCGGGCAGAGAACCTCGTCACGAATGATGACATCGCCGGGCCCATCAATTCCTCGGACGAATGGATCCGCCAGCGCACCGGAATCATCACCCGCCGGCGCGCGAGCGAGGACGTCGGCGTGCTCGACATGTGCGAAGAGGCCGCACTCGAGGCCGTCGCCTCCGCCGGTCTCAAACCCGAGGACATCGGCGGAATCATCATCTCCACGGTGACCTTCCCGTACTTCACCCCCTCGGCCGCCTCGGCGCTGACCGATCGTTTGGGCACCGGCCCCGTTCCCGCCTGGGACATCAGCGCCGCCTGCGCCGGCTACTGCTACGGCATCTCCCAGGCCGATGCCCTCGTGCGGGCGGGAACCATGGACAACGTCCTGGTCATCGGTGCCGAGAAGCTGTCCGACATCATCGACCCCGAGGACCGTTCGATCTCCTTCATCCTCGGTGACGGGGCCGGAGCCGTCGTCGTCAGCTCCTCGGACGAGCCGGGCATCTCGAAGACCGTCTGGGGGTCGAAGGGCGAGAGCTGGTCGACTATCCGCATGACCGATTCGCTCATCGACATCCGTGACAACCGTGAGCTTCCGTTCCCCACCCTGCGGCAGGACGGACCCAATGTCTTCCGCTGGGCCGTCTGGGACGGCGCCGAGGTGGCCAAGGAGGCTCTGACCGCCGCGGGCATCGAAGCCGGTGACCTCGCCGCCTTCGTCCCGCACCAGGCCAATATGCGAATCATCGACGAATTGGCCAAGCAGCTGAAGCTGCCGAACTCCGTCGTCATCGCCCGGGACATCGCCGACAACGGCAATACCTCGGCGGCGTCGATTCCCCTGGCCACCGAACGACTGCTGCGCGAACAGCCCGAACTCAGCGGCGGGCTGGCCCTGCAGATCGGTTTCGGTGCGGGGCTCGTCTACGGCGCGCAGGTCGTCCGCCTGCCCTGAGACACACCATTCACGGAAAACCGTCCGTGAATGTCCTAAGATATTCGGCGGGACACTCGTCGAAACGTTCCTCAAGCGGTCGAAAACCCTCGGCCGAAATCAGAAAGTAGGAAAGAAATGGCATTCACCGAATCTGAAGTCCTCGCAGGGCTGGCAGAGATCGTCAACGAAGAGACCGGCCTGGCTGTCGAGGCAGTCGAAGCCAACAAGTCGTTCACCGACGACCTCGACATCGACTCCATCTCGATGATGACCATCGTCGTCAACGCCGAGAAGAAGTTCGGCGTCAAGATCCCGGATGACGACGTCAAGGATCTCGTCACCGTTCAGGACGCTGTCGACTACATCAACAAGGCTCAGGAAGCCTGAACCACAGCAGCCGAGCACGGCCCGTCCACCGGCGGGCCGTGTCCACACTATCGACGAGGTTTGTACCATGACAGCTAAAGTTGTCGTCACCGGCATCGGTGCGGTAACCCCCCTGGGCGCGAATGCCGATGCCACGTGGCAAGCCATTCTGGCCGGCACCTCAGGCGTCCACACAATGGACAATGATTGGTCTGAGAAGTACGGCCTCGCCGTGGACTTCGCCGCAGAGGTCGACCCACAGGTCGTCCCCGACAATCTCAAACGAGTCCAAGCCAAGCGCCTCGATCCGTCGAGCCAGTTCGCTCTCATCTCCGCTCGCGAGGCGATGGCCGACGCCGGCCTCGACGACACCGACCCCGAGCGCACCGCGGTCTCCTGGGCGACCGGCATCGGCGGTGTCTGGACGCTGCTCGACGCCTGGGACACCCTGCAGGAGGAAGGCCCGCGCCGGGTCATGCCCCTGACCGTCCCCATGCTCATGCCCAATGGCCCTGCCGCGGCCATCGGCATGGAGTTCAAGGCTCGTGCAGGTGTGCAGACGCTGGTCTCAGCCTGCGCATCGTCCACCGAGAGCCTTGGTCACGCCTACGACGTGCTCGCCTCGGGCAAGGCCGATGTCATCATCGCCGGCGGATCCGAAGCGGCGATCCATCCGATCACGCTCGCCGCGTTCAATTCCATGCAGGCGCTCTCGCGCCGCACCGACTCCCCTGAGACGGCCTCACGTCCGTATGACACCGACCGGGACGGGTTCGTCATGGGCGAGGGTGCGGGCGCGCTCATCCTCGAGACCGAGGAGCATGCGAAGGCCCGTGGAGCGACGATCTACGCCGAGGTGGCCGGCTGGGGCATCTCGAACGACGCCTATCACATCACCGGCGGCGAGCCCGAGGGCAAGCACGCACTGGCGGCCATGCAGCAGGCACTCACCGCCGGCGGACTGTCCGCGGCCGATATCAAGCACGTCAACGCCCACGCGACGTCCACCCCCGTCGGGGACATCCCCGAGTCGCTGGCGATCAGCGAGCTCATGGGCGACGACGTCGGTGACGCGCTCGTCTCGGCCACGAAGTCGATGACCGGCCACCTGCTCGGTGGCACCGGCGCCGTCGAGGCCATCCTCACGGCCAAGGCGCTGCAGACCCGCACCGCTCCCCCGACCATCAACATCGACGAGGTCGATCCGAAGGTCGTCGGGATCAACATCGTCCGCGACACACCTGCTGAGCTGCCTGCCGGTGACATCGCAGCGATCACGAACTCATTCGGTTTCGGCGGCCACAACGCCGTCGTCGCGTTCCGCTCCGTCTGAGGCACCGCGCCCGCCGAGTCCGGCACCCGCGTCTTCGGGCCGGACGGCGTAAGGTCGCGAAGCGGCCCGCTCGAGGACGGTCAGCCCAGTCTCCGACTCGGGCTGTCCACCCTCCCGTGGGCCGCTTTCGTGTATGCAGGGTGTCCGGAGCCGACTCCAGGTGCTGCCACGCATGCTCAAAGGGCACACCCGAGGTAGGAGAGTGTGCCCTTTGAGCATGATGGAATCGGTCGTGGCGACGACCATGACGTCCGTCGCGTCGGGACGCGTCGGAAGAACCGCCGGCTCAGCCGATCCCGGTCAGAGCTCAGCCGACCTTGGTCAGCCAGCGAACGGGAGCTCCTTCGCCGGCATGGCGGAAGGGATCGAGTTCCTCGTCCCAGGCCTCGCCGAGCGCAGTGGCCATCTCTGATGAGAACTGCGCCGGATCGCCGGCCGACCGTTCCATGACGGAGCGGATGCGGTCTTCGGGAACGAGGATGTTGCCGGCGGAATCGGTCACGGCATGGTAGATGCCCAGATCGGGGGTGTGGCTCCACCGTCCGCCGTCGACACCGGGGGACGGTTCCTCGGTGACTTCATAGCGGAGCGAATCCCAGCCGCGCAGGGCTGAGGCGATACGAGCGCCTGAGCCTGCCGGCGCGCGCCAGCATACTTCTGCGCGCACCAGGCCTGGCGCTGCCGGCTGGGGTGTCCAGTCGAAGCGTGCCTGTGCGCCGATGGCCCCGCCCGCTGCCCATTCGATGTGCGGGCAGAGCGCGCGAGGTGCTGAGTGGACGAAGAGTACGCCCTGTGTCATATCCATTTGTGCCTCCTACCTCGGATACGTCTTCCCCTACGATCCGAAAGGAGGTGCTGACCACATGATAGTCGATGTTTCATTCACAGCCAAGAATCAAAGATCCTGGTGGTTTCGGGTGTCTGTTGTGGAGGGTCAGCAGCGTTATGCTGTGGGCATGCCTGGTGAGATCACGGACGCACCGCATGAGATCATCCGCATGTTCCCCGACTATGCGGACACGGTGCTGTGGTTCGGTGATGGGCCGGTCGAGTACTCCGACACAGGACTGACAGCCGCGCTCGTCGATGACCTGCAGCATTGGGAGCAGACCTTCTACGAATCCCGGACCGCTGATTTCGAGTTCGTGTCGCGGGCAGCGGAAGTCTCGCACGCTGAGGAAGGGGTCAAGCTAGCAGAGCGCGTTTCCGCCGAGGTGGGGCCGCGTTTCGCGATCGCGTGCGATTCGGTCGAGGGCCGGAACGAGACGGTCCTGCTGAGAGCCGAACGCCCCGCCGAGAATCCAGCCGCCGAGGCCGCGTTCACGCGTCTGCGAGAAGAGCTCATTGCCGAAGAGAAGAGAACGGCCGAAATCTTCGCCGAATCAGGCGGAGTGTGGACGGCGTATGCGCCGTTGTCGGGAGAGACCTTCACACCGAATCAGCGCTCAGGACGTTCGCAGGATCAAGGCTGAGACAGATCGATCACTCCTGGTCGCGTCAAGTGGTGCCCCCGGTCGGACTTGAACCGACGACCAAGGAATTATGAGTTCCCTGCTCTGACCAGCTGAGCTACGGGGGCCGACCGTGACAAGATTAGCACCATCGACGCATGGGGACCCATTCGAACCACGTGCATCTCGGGCTCCTGCGCCCCGGACGTCGGAGGCTGTGCCCGAGGGGCACAGCGGAAGTTCAGGCCCGCTGTGCCGCGGCACCGTTGAGCGGGGCGACGCGGGTGAGCACGCTGCGGGCGGCGTCGACACAGGTATAGCGATCGGTGGTGATGTAGACGTCGAAGACCGTCTGTCCGTCGCTGCCGGGATCATTGCGTTTGGAGGCCGCGACCATGCCGGACCAGTCCGGGCCGACCACGACGACGCCGTGTTCGTTGCGCATCGGGTCGGAAGCATCGACCATCCCGGTGCGCACGCCCGGGATGGGAGGACCGTCGAATCCGCCGGAGAACATCGCGGTCAGCCCCACAGTGTCACGGATCCTCTCATAGCGGCGGCGAGTCGCCTCGGAGAAGGACTCATCGTCACCGAACACGCCGAGAGTGATCGTCGCCGTGCCCGACGCCAGCGCACGTTCCTCCAGAGCCGCGATCTGGGCGATGAGCAGCTCACGATTCATCACCAGCGGTTCCCGGCGCAACCCCTGTGAGATCGAGTACGGGGTGCCCAGGGCCGGCAGGTTGCGGGAATAGTGGGACACGAGAGCATCCTCATTCGGCTCGGAGAACGGCTGCGGCTGCTTCGTCGCCTCACCGAAGTACGGTCCCGTCATGAATCGTGCGCCCAGAGCCCGCACCCGGTCGAGATCGTCCTCGGTCTCGACGCCGTCTGCCAGTATGACCGCTCCCGTGCGTTCGAGGTGAGCATGGAGCAGCCGGTTGAGTTCGGCCAGATGCGAATCGCAGTCGATGCGCAGGACATCCGGATGGAGACCGACCACCGAGGGGTTGACCAAGGGGACGAACGAGGCGCTGCGCAGATCGGCTCCGACTGCGGACATGCCCACGCCCCAGCCGAGGGATCGGGCCGACCGCACCGAACGGAGCACCGAGGCGGGCGAGGACGCGACCCGATTCGCGTCGAGCTGGAGGATGACCGAACGGTCCGGTTCGCCGGTGCGGTCTTCGAGTGTGGCGAAGGAGTCCGCCTCGGCGTTGAGGAACAGGCGGTTCGACTTCGGCAGCCCGGCGGACTCGGCAGTCCGCAGCGCCGTATCGCGCAGTGAGGAGTCGATGTCGCCGATCATCGACGAGGTGCGGATCGATCGGCGCAGGTTCTCCGCCTCCGCGCGCCCCAGTGCCGGGTCCCCGACGGGGGCCTGCAGAATCTGATGACCGACCCGATGGAAGGTGAGGGTGTCGACGACGGGCGTGAAGTAGGTTTCGATCCCACCTGAGCGCACGAGATCCTCGAGCGCCAGGTCGTCTTCGGGTACAGCCTCGACCACTGTGCTTCCTTCCGTGGGCTGATGTGCGTTCACAGTCTTCCATATTCGGGCACGGCGGATTGTCTAAAATCTGTAACATTATTGCGCTGACAGCTGAGGCCCTCACTGGGCGAGATGAGCGGGCGGATCCGAGCTCAGCGGCGTCGGGATCGGCCTCGACGCACCTCGGACAGCCCGACGAGGCCCGCCAGCGCAACGACCACGGCGATCGCGGCGAAAGCGCTGACCATGCCCATGTGCCAGTTGCTCACAGCGGTGACGGCGAAGGCCAGAGCCGTCATGATCGCCAGGCCCATCGACGTGCCGATGCGCTGTCCGGTCTGCAGCACCCCACCGGAGGAGCCGGCATACCTCAGCGGCACCTCCTGCAGGGTCAGGGTCTGATTCGGACTGATGACCATCCCCTGGGCCGTGCCGATGAAGGCCAAGGTCAGCAGCATCCACCATTCGCTGCCGATGCCTTGAGACAGCAGCACGACCACCGCAATCGTCGAGGCCAGCCCGAACAGACACATGAGGACTCCCCAGACCACGAGTCGGCGACCGATCTGGAAGACGAAGCGACCGGATACGTCGGCCGAGATCGCCGACATGAGTGCGGCCGGCAGACCGATCATGCCCGCGGCCAAGGCCGAATGGCCGAGGCCCTGCTGCATGTACATCGCGACGAGCACCCAGACGCTCGTCACGCCGAGGAAGTAGAGGGTGATGATGAACGAACCGCTGCTGAAACTGCGGATGCCGAACAGGTCCAGGTCGACCATCGGCGGGCGACCGCGAGCCGCATAGCGTCGCTCCCATTTCGTCCAGACCCAGATTGCGAACAGCCCCAGGGGCAGCGTCAGCCAGATGAACCAGCCCACTGACGATTCCACGAAGGGCAGCAGGACCAGCAGCACGCCGAGGCCCAGCAGGACCACACCGACTGGGTCGAGGTCGCGTCTGTGCTCGTCATCGTCGGCGGCGATGCCGCGCCATGCGCCCGGCGGGAACCAGGCTCTGGCCAGGATCAGCGAGGCGATGGCGAAGGGCACGTTGACCAGGAACGAGGCACGCCACCCGAATTCGTCTCCGAGCAGTGCGATGAGGGCCCCGCCGAGCACGGGGCCGATCGCCACGGACAGCCCGACCGTCGTTCCCATCAGTCCGAAGGCCCGCCCACGAGGTGGGCCCTGGAAGTACTGCTGGATGAGGCCGACCACCTGAGGGTTGAGCAGACCGGACCCCAAGCCCATGAAGACACGGGCGATATTGAGGATCAGCGGATCCGGAGCGATGCCCGAGACCAGTGACGACAGACCGAACAGGCCCACCCCGATCATGAACAGCTGACTGCGGCCGAACACGTCTCCGGCCCGACCGGCGGCTACCAGCACCACGCCGAAGGACAGCGCATAACCGGTGAGCACCCACTGCAGAGCCGAGGTCGATGCGCCGATACCAGTGGCGATGGCAGGGAGGACGACGTTGATGCTCGAAACCGACAGCAGTGACATGAACAGGGGGACGAGCCCGATGACGAGGATGCGTCTCTGCGTCTGCGTCATTGACCTGTCGTCGACCACACCATCTCCTCTTATGAGTCCGCGCCAGGAGCCCATGCGCGGCTCGTCATTCATTTTTTCAAGTCAGTCTGTCTCATCATACGTTGGAGGCGTTCCCAACCGGGGCCGACCTCTGCCCCAGGGCCGGGCGCTCAGGCTCCGGGGCGGCCGTCGATCGGATCCGGCTGCACCGGCCCCTCTGAATTGGGCCTCCAGCCCAGAGCGGGCGCCACATGCTCGGCGAACGATTCGAGGATGTGCAGGTTGTAATCGACACCGAGCTGGCTCGGAATCGTCAGAAGCACCGTATCGGCGGCTTCCACCGCAGCATCGCCCCGCAGAGCCTCGATGAGTTCGTCCGGCTCTCCCGCATAGGTCTTTCCGAAGGTGGATCTGGTGTCGTCGATGATCCCGATCTGGTCACCCTGTCCCCCACCGCGCCGGCCGAAGTACAGGTCATCGATGTCGCTGGTGATCGGGAAGATGCTGCGACTGACGGACACTCGCGGGGCCCAGTCGTGACCGGCGGCCCGCCACGCAGTGCGGTAGCGTTCGATCTGCTCTCGCTGCAGATCGGCGAAAGCCGCGCCTGTGGCTTCGGTCAGAAGGGTCGAACTCATCATGTTCACGCCCTTCTCCGCCGCCCATTCGGCGGTCGCGGCCGAACCGGCACCCCACCAGATGCGCCGGTCGAGGCCGACAGAGTGCGGCTCGACGCGCAGCGAGACCCCAGGACCGAACTGCGCCGGATCGGCAGGCGCCAATTCGTGACCGCGCACAGCGGCGAGGAACCGATCGAACTTCTCCCGCGCCATATTCGCCGCCTTCGCATCGGAGGGGTCCGAGTACCCGAAGGCCTCCCAGCCGCGCAGGGCAGGCTCCGGTGAACCGCGGCTGATGCCCACGGCGATGCGCTGATCCGAGAGCAGGTCGAGTGCCGCCACTTCCTCGGCCAGATGGAGCGGGTTCTCATAGCGCATGTCGATGACTCCGGTCCCGACCTCGATGCCGGAGGTCCGTGCCGCTATCGCCGAGAGCAGAGCAATCGGCGATGCCGCCTGTTCGGCGAAGTGGTGGACGCGGAAGTACGCCCCGTTGACGCCGATCTCATCGGCGCCGACGCCGATCTCCACTGCCTGCTGCAGCGCTTCCCTCGCGCCGTAGGAGCCGCCGGCGGCGTAATGACCGAAACTCAAGAATCCGAATGCCTTCACGCACACACCAACCTGGTTGAGTGTTCAATTATTCCCACCGGACTCCCGGAACCCGATCCGGTTCGACGCTTGGGCCTCGGAAGCCCCGGTCCGTCGCCCTGAGGGGATAGCGAAAGCCCCGTCCCTGAGAGGACGGGGCCTTGGTCTGCTCCCCCGGCTGGGCTCGAACCAGCGACCCTTCGATTAACAGTCGAATGCTCTGCCAACTGAGCTACGGAGGAAAGTCGCAGTCACCTGCGGACGTGGTGACCAGCTTAGCAAACTCCCCGGCAGCGGAACAAAGCGACCCGGGGTGCTTTAGCTCACAGCCCTGCGGGTATCCCCACCAGCCGGCAACGGGTTGCCGTACAGTCAGAACAAACAGGGTCGACACCCGTGTTCGGCCCGCAGGTCCACGGTAAACTCGAAGCGATCCGCACAACGTCTCCGCACCGGAAGAAGCACCGTGACCGTAGTGGCAATCGCCTTCGCTGCGCTGGCAGCTGTGGCTCTGGCCTATGGCGCCCTGTACCAGCACGAAGCGGTCGCGGGTCAGGACGATTCCCACAACGGTCTCAGCTGGGCGCACTTCACCGAGCTGCTCGGCAATCGCCGGTGGCTGCTCGGCCTGGCCATCATGGGCCTGGGCACCGCAGGCAACCTCGTGGCTCTCGCTCTCGCCCCGGTGATGGTCGTACAGCCGATCGGAGCCGTCTCGCTCATCGTCTCCGTCCTCCTGGGCATCCGTCACCGCGGACTCAGGGTCAATCGGCGCCTCGTCCAAGCCGTCCTCTGGTGCACGGCAGGGGTGACGGTCTTCGTCGCGCTCTCGGCCACGGCCGCACGCACCGAGGTCCACCTCGGCGCCGATGCCCTGCCGCTGTTCTGGATCACCGCCATCGTGGTCGGCCTCGGGATGATCATCATGCTCGCGTTCCGGCACTTACCGCAGCTGATCCTCATCATCACAGCCGGGCTCCTCTTCGCCTGCGTCGCCACGAACGCCCACCTCGTCAGCGTTCAGTTCCTGCGGGCCGGACTCGATCAGGTCACTCTGATCAATGTCGCGGTGCTCCTGGCCGCCGTCGGACTCGGAACCTGGTTCGTCCAGAACTCCTATGCGGCGGGCCCACCCGAGATGGTCATCGCGGGCCTGACCGTCATCGATCCGATCGGTGCCGTCATCCTCGGCACCATCGTCCTCGGCGAGGTCGCCGCCGCGCCCGTCTGGCTGATCATCGTCATCACGATCACCGGATTGGTCGCCTGCGCCGGCGTCGTTGTATTGTCGCGATATCATCCCGATGTCAAGGATCGAGAAGCCCAACGCAGGGACGCACGCCGTTCCATGACCGACACCGAGGAGTGCTGAATCCTGTCCGCGCACCGTCCCACTCACGCCCGCCGCATCCTCATCCCGGCAGAGACATACTCCCCCGAAGTCAATGGTGCCGCCAAGTTCGCCGAACGTCTGGCCGCCGGACTCGCCGAACGCGGCAATGACGTCCACGTCGCCTGCCCCTCCGCGACCGGGAAGCCCTCGGTCAGCGTTGAGAACGGCGTCACCGTCCACCGTCTCACCGCCCACAGGTGGCCGCTGCATCCGACCTGGATGATCTGCATGCCATGGGAGACGAAGCCCGAGCTCTCCCGGCTGCTCGACAGTCTTCAGCCCGATATCGTGCACACCCAGGCGCACTTCGTCATCGGCAGATACGCGTTCTCCGAATCGAATCGCCGCGGCATCCCGGTCGTGGCCACCAATCACTTCATGCCCGACAACGTGCGCCCCTACGTCAGGGCGCCCAAGCCGATCCTCGACGGCGGCACCGCGATCGCCTGGTGGGACCTGCGCCGAAAGTTCCAGTCGGCCGACTTCATCACGGTTCCGACTCAGCTGGCCGCGGATCTGCTCACGGAGAACGGCTTCACCTCCCCCATCCGGGCGGTGTCCTGCGGAATCGACCTGCAGCGGTTCGCTCATCTGCGTGAGCTCGACTCCTCCCCCGCCCGCACCGTGCCGCCGAGAGTGCTCTTCGTCGGCCGCCTGTCCTCGGAGAAGCGGGCGGCGGACATCGTGCAGGCGGTGGCGAAGACCGATCCGGCCCTCGGCCTCGAAGCCGATATCGTCGGCGGCGGCGATCAGGAGGAGCCGCTGCGGGAGCTCAGCGCCGAACTGGGCATCGCCGACCGCATCCATGTGCTCGGAAAGATCAGCGACACAGAGCTCATGGAGGCCTATCAGCGCTGCACCTTCTTCTGCATGCCCTCGACGGCCGAACTGCAGTCGATCGCCACGCTCGAGGCCCTGGCCTCGCGCAAACCCGTCGTGCTCGCCGATGCCGTGGCCCTGCCCCATCTCGTCCGTGACGGGGTCAACGGCTTCCTCTTCCCGCCTCGGGACATCGACGCCCTCGCCGATCGCTTCACCCGCATCTGCACGGCCACCGATGCCGAATTCGATGCCATGTCGACAGCCTCTCTCGATGTTGTGGCCAAGCACGACATCGAGCACACCTTGGACACCTTCGAGTCGATCTACGATGACGTCATCGCTGCCGCGATCGATTCCTCCGCCGCCTGAGCGTCGCACCGGCCCGCAGACCGAGAACAGGCTTTCGGGCGAACCCGGCTTCGCTCAGGCCGGTTCCGGTGGGACGAAGATCGCGGGGGCTCGGTCGAGGCGATCGAAGTCGGCGCCGGCGACCATGGCGTCGATGTCGGTCCATTCGGTGCCGGCCTCCGCCAGTCCCAATGAGCGCTGCATCCATGCGAAGATATCGGTCCTGGTCCAGCCCTGGGCGCACAGCTGCTGATAGGTCACCGCACCATCGCGTTTGGCCAGACGCTTGCGTTCGGAGTTGAGAACCAGCGGGACGTGCACCCACTCGGGTTCGCGGATACCGAGCAGACGCGCCAGATAGGCCTGTCGCGGCGCCGAGGAGGCCAGATCGTCACCGCGGACGACCTCATCGACGCCGCTGGCGCCATCGTCGACGACGACAGTGAGGTTATAGGCGAAGACACCGTCACCGCGTCTGAGCACGAAGTCATCGACAACGGCACCCACCCTGCCGAGGATCACATCGTCGACGTGGTGCTCCCGATTGTCCGTGCGCAGGCGCAGAGCCGGCTGCCGTCCGTTCGCTGCCAGACGTCGCCGCTGCTCGTCCCTCTCCCTCGCGCCGAGGTTGCGACAGGTGCCCGGATAGGCGCCGGGAGGCGCGTGAGGGGCGCTCGGTGCCTGAGCGATGTCCTTGCGGGAGCAGTAGCATTCATAGACCAGTCCGGCTTCATCCAAGACCTCGACGGCTCGGGCATAGACCTCAAGCCGCTCGGATTGGATCAGCGGCTCCTCATCGGGCCTGACCCCGAGCTCGGCGAAGACGGCCAGCTGGGATTCGGCCGAACCCGGCCGCACCCGGTCGAGGTCCTCGATGCGCCACAGAAAGCGACGTCCTGTCTGCCGCGCGCGAGCATAGGTCAGGAGCCCGGATCGGATGTTGCCGATGTGCAGATCCCCACTCGGGCTCGGCGCGAATCGGCCCGCTCCCGGCCCGGCCGCGGACCCGTTCACTGATCGGCCACGAGATCGCCGTACTGCGGGAACCGCTCGAGATAGCCCTGAACATAGGTGCACGTCGGCACGATCCGACCGTCGTCGTTCCTGATCCGGTCGAGCACCGTGGTCACCAGAGTCCGCGCGAACCCGCGCCGGGAGAAGCCTTCGGAGATGATCGTGTGCTGGAGTTCGAGCGTGCGCGGATCGACCTCACGATAGGCGAGGAACCCGATGAACTCCGCAGGGGTCTCGTCGGTGAACAGCTCGAATCGGTCACGGTCGACGTTCCTGACGACCTTGACCGGGGTGGAACTGAGTTCGGGCTGCGGCATCTGCGCCTCCTTGTCACGGGCATCGGTGGCGGACGACACCGAGGGCACTGTCTCACAGAGCCGGCAGCGGCCACCGGGTCCTCATGCCCACGAGACCCCGCCGACTCTCACTGTGAACGATACATGGTGCTCGCGGGCGCCCGCAGGCAGTACGGCCTCAGGCTCCGGCGTGAGCGATCCGCTCGCCTTCCTCCCGCAGTTCGACCTTGCGGATCTTGCCCGAGACCGTCATCGGGAAGGACTCCCGCACCTCGACATAGCGCGGGATCTTGAAGTGGGCGAGCTTGCCGGAGCAGAATTCGCGCACTTCCTCGGCGCTGAGCGTGTCGAACCCCTCCTTGAGGATCACCCACGCCATGAGCTCTTCGCCGTACTTCTCATCGGTCACGCCGATGACCTGGACGTCGCGGATGGCCGGGTGGTGGTAGAGGAACTCCTCGACCTCGCGCGGGTAGACGTTCTCGCCGCCGCGGATGACCATGTCCTTGATGCGCCCGGAGATGTCGACATAGCCGTCATCGTCCATGATCGCAAGGTCACCGGTGTGGATCCACCGGGCCGCGTCGATCGCCTCGGCGGTCTTGTCCGGCTGCTCCCAATAGCCGAGCATGACTGCGTAGCCGCGGGTGCAGAACTCTCCCTTCTGACCGCGCGGCACCGTCTGGCCGGTGACCGGGTCGACGATCTTGATCTCCAGATGCGGCATCACCCGGCCGACGGTCTGGGTTCGGGCCTCGAGCGAGTCGTCGACTCGCGTCATAATCGACACCGGAGCGGTCTCCGTCATTCCGTAGCAGATCGCGACCTCGGACATGTTCATGTCGTCGATGACGCGGCGCATGGTGTTGACCGGGCACGG
>DWZN01000196.1 GCA_019117545.1 Candidatus Brevibacterium intestinavium | reverse complement strand
GCGATGCGGGAGCCCACCGGGGCCAAGCGCCGCCTGCACCTGCACTTCCTCCACGCACCGGTGGCCGTCCTCGGCGAGGATCGGGTGACCGGGCTGCGCACCGAGCGCCAGGAACTCGACGGGACCGGCGGCGTTACGGGCACCGGGGAGTTCCACGATTGGGACATCGACGCCGTCTATCGGGCGGTCGGCTATGCAGGCACAAAGCTGCCGCAGCTGCCCTTCGACGAGCACAAGCGCGTGATCCCCAACCACGAGGGCCGAGTCGTCGACGCGGACTCACAAGATCGGGCTGCCGAGGCTGACGTCGTGCCCGGGGTGTACACCACCGGGTGGATCAAACGCGGACCGGTGGGACTGATCGGCCACACCAAGGGCGATGCGCTGGAGACGATCGGCCACATCCTCGACGACCAGGCCGCAGGCGCGCTGACCGGTCCTGTGTATGAGGACCCGGATTCGATCGTCGAACTGCTCGAGTCCAAGGGCATCGAATACGCCGATTGGGAGGGCTACCACCGGCTCGAGGCCGCGGAGAAGGCGCTCGGCGAGGCCGAGGGACGCGAGCGAGTGAAGATCGCGACCCGGGAAGCCATGCTCGCCGAGGCGCGGGCTCACCTGACCGCGGAGGCGAACGCCGGCTGATTTCGCCGAGGCGGCCCGGCAGCTCCGTATCGGTCTCGATCCGATTGGGCGTCATGTCCACTCCGCCTCAGACCTCACATAGTGACCCGAAACGTTCCACCATTCGACCCCGGACACGGAAAGCCGTGTTCGGGGTCGTCGACTCCGTGACCTCGGACGATGAAGCACTGATAGTGATTGACATCACCGACTCTCAAGAGAAGACTGACCGCGGATATTCTGCCGTCACAAATCTGGGAGGCGAAGGTGCCCTCAACAAATCCGCTGTCATCGGGCTCGCATACGAGCGTGACAGTCGTCCATGACAGAGGTCTTAAGCGCGATATCGGCAAGACCGGTCTGCTGTTCACCGGAGTCGGCTCGATCATCGGATCGGGTTGGCTCTTCGGTGCTTTCGACGCCGCCAGCATGGCTGGTCCGGCCGCGATCCTGTCGTGGGCCATCGGCGCCATTCTCATCATCTTCGTGGCGCTGAACTACTCCGAGCTCGGAGTCATGTTCCCGGTCGCCGGCGGTGTCGTCCGCTACCCGCACTACGCCTTCGGATCGTTCGCCAGCTACACCAGCGGGTGGATCACTTGGCTGTCAGCGGCCGGAACCGTCGGCATCGAAGTCCTCGCTGCCATCCAATACGCCTCGAGCTATCTGCCGTGGCTGATGGAGTCCAAGGACGGGGTGCTGGTTCTCACCGGCCCCGGCATCCTCGTCAGCATCGCCATGGTGGCCGTCTTCTGCATCATCAACATGTTCGGCGTGAAGTTCTTCGCCCACTTCAACAATGTGCTCGTGTGGTGGAAGCTCCTCGTCATCGTCCTCGTGTTCGTGGGACTGGCGCTGCTGGCGTTCAACCCGGGACACTTCCACATGGCCGAGTTCGGCGGATTCGCACCCAACGGGCTCGCCCCGATCTTCGCCGCACTGCCGGCGGCCGGCATCGTCTTCTCCTACCTGGGCTTCCGCCAGGGAGTCGAATTCGCCGGTGAGACGAAGAACCCGCAGAAGAACGTGCCGTTCGCTGTGATCGGCTCGATCGTCCTGACCGGCATCATCTACATCCTCCTGCAGATCGCCTTCATCGGAGCCGTCCCCACCGAGCTGCTCCAAGACGGCTGGGGCGGACTGTCGTTCTCGAACTCGGCCGGTCCGTGGGCGGAGATCGCGATCATGCTGGGCGCGATGTGGCTGGCCATCATCCTCTACATCGACGCCGTGGTCTCTCCGGCCGACACCGGCCTGATCTTCACCGCACTCAGCCCCCGCCTGTCCTACTCACAGGCACGTGTGGGCAACGCCCCGTCGGGGCTGACGAAGCTGAACAGGCGGGGCATCCCCTGGGTCGGGCTCCTCGTGACGTTCATCGTCGCGTGCTTCCTGTTCTTCCCATTCCCGTCATGGGCGAAGATGGTCGGGTTCATCACCTCCGGCACCGTCATCTCCTTCGGGTCCGGCCCGGTCACGGTCGCCGCGCTGCGACGTCAGCTGCCGGATCAGGAACGCCCCTTCCGTTTGCCCGGCGGTGACACGCTGCCGTTCCTCGGCTTCCTCGCCGCCAACCTCATCGTGTTCTGGACCGGCTGGGACACGAACTGGAAGCTGTTCCTGGCCATGGCGCTCGGCTATGTCGTGCTCGGTCTGCACTACGCGTTCAGCGACCGCAGCAAGATCCCGCCGCTGCAGTTCAAGTCCGGCTGGTGGATGCTGCTGTGGATCGGCGGTCTGGCCGTGCTGAGCTTCCTCGGCAACTACGGTGAGGGCAGCCTGGGATTGCTCACCTTCGGTTGGGGCGAGCTGGCCTGCTTCATCGTCACCGCCATCGTCTTCGCCGTCGGCGTGGGGACTCGGCTGAAGTCGGACGAGGTCATCACCAACGTCGAGAACACCAAACAGTCCAGCGCCGAAACCATCGACGGCGAGTGACCAGGTGAGCGGCCGGGACGGACCTCATCGCAGCGATGACGGTGTCGCGGAGTCCGTCCCGGCCGGCCCTGAGGCCGTGCCCGGCTCAGTGGCCGTGGCTGTGTCCGTTGAGGGTGTCCAGCGCCAGGGACGAGTGGGCGTAGGCCCCTCCGGCACGCATCTCGGCGGCGACCCAGATCGCTTCCATGATCTGCTCGTCGGAGGCTCCGGCCTTCGACGCCAGGCGGGTGTGGCCCTTGATGCAGTACGGGCACTGGGTGACGTGCGCGACCGCGACGGCGACGAGCTGCTTCGTGCGCCCATCGAGCGCGCCGTCTTCGAACACGGCCTTGCTGAAGGCTTCGAATGCGTCATTGGGCTTCGGCGCGAGTTTCTTCCGCTGGGCGGCGATCTCGGGGGTGGCCTGCGGGTAGAGCGAATCCGACATAGTGAATCTCCTTGGTGACCAAGGCGTCGTCAGAATCCGAATCGGATGGTGCGGCGCGGATCATCTTATGCTGTGCGGCCGAAGCGTGATGGTTCGGATGAGCCTCACGGTTTGACTGCCGCAGGTTCCGCATCTCGGAACCCATTTTCAACCATAGGCCTCGGAACCGAAGTTCACCACCGGAATTATCATGAGGTGGAGGTGAGAAGATGAACCGTCCAGAGCACATGAGAGCCGCCTTCATCGACGCCCTCGGCGAGGCCGGGAGCATCCGCGTCGGCGACCTGCCCGTCCCCGAGCCGGCAGCCACGGAGGTCCTCGTGCGGATGGAGGCCAGCGAGGTCAACCACGTCGACCTCTTCGTCCGCTCCGGTGCCTTCCCCACCCCGCTGCCCTTCCCGTTCGTCATCGGCCGTGACCTCGTGGGCACCGTCGTCGCCGTCGGTGAGGCGGTCGAGGCGTTCGGCCCGGGCGATCGGGTGTGGAGCAACAGCCTCGGCCACGACGGTCGTCAGGGCACGTTCTCCCAATACGTCGCCGCCCCGGTCGAGAGACTGTACCGTCTGCCCGATGGCATCGACCCCGACGAGGCGGCCCCGGTGCTGCACGCGGCCGGAACCGCCTACATCGGGCTCGTTCGAGAGGCACGACTGCGACCGGGGGAGACGATCGTGGTCGGGTCGGCCAGCGGGGCCGTGGGCACTGCGATCGTCCAGTTCGCCGCGGCCATGGGCGCCCGCGTCATCGCCGGGGCCTCGACCGGCGACGACCAGTGGGTCGCCGACTGCGGAGCCGCGATCGTCATCGACACACACGCCGCTGATTTCCACCGACAGGTCGAGCGGGCCGCCCCGGGAGGCGTCGACGTGTGGTGGGACCCCAGCGGTTCCTACGACTTCGACCGCTCCGTGCCGCTGCTGGCCCAGGGCGCCCGCGTGATCGCGATGGCCGGAATGCAGGCCGCGCCGAGGCTGCCGCTGGGTCAGCTCTACACCCGCGATGCCAGCGTGCTCGGCTTCGCGATCAGCAATGCCTCGGCCGCCGATCTCGCCGAAGCGGCGCAGGCGATCAACCGGATGCTCGCGATCGGGCGCCTGCGCGGCAGAATCGGCGCGACCTTCCACCTCGCCGAGGCGGCCGAAGC
>DWZN01000195.1 GCA_019117545.1 Candidatus Brevibacterium intestinavium | reverse complement strand
ACCAGGTGTTCGCGCTCCTTCTGCGCGTGGCGGCCCCGGCCGGGGTGCGGAGGCTGCAGAGCACCAACGCCGCGTGAGGCCGGCCGCAGCGAGGACGTCATCCGCCGCCATGATCGCGGCACATCAGATCTGCTCCACCCTCAGAAGATCACAATTGAACAGAAAGACACGATGAAGAAGCATCTGATTTCAGGAAGTCTTGCCGTTGCAACGGCGATGGTCGTCACCGGCTGCACCCCACCCGGAGGCGGTGACGGTCAGTCAGGTGGGAACGGTTCGGTCCTCAACATCGGATGGAATGAAGCCTTCCGGTCGATGAACGATATGACGATGGACGGTAATGCGGTCGCCAACACCATCGTCGCCTATATGACCAATGACAATTTCAAGTACTACGATGATGATCTCGAGTTGCATGACGGTGCGCTCGGGACTGTGGGGAAGGTGTCCGAGGATCCTCTGAAGGTCAAGTACACGTTCAGCGACGATGCGAGTTGGTCAGACGGTACGCCGGTCGATGCCGTGGACCTCACACTGACCTGGGCCGCACGGTCCCAGCACTTCAACACCGTCGAGGACAATCGAGACTCCGAAGGCACCCTCAAGGACAACCCCGAGGACACGGTCTACTTCGATTCCTCAGCAGTGGGCGCGCCACTGATCAAGGACTTCCCGGAGATCAGTGACGACGGCAAATCTGTGACGTTCACTTACTCGAAGCCCTTCGCAGACTGGGAGACCGAATTCGGGCTGGGTGCCTACGGTTCGGGCGTGCCTGCTCATATCGTGGCCAAGAACGCTCTGGGCACCACTGATGCGCAGGAGGGCAAGGAAGCGGTCCTCGACGCGATCGAAGACGAGGACGAAACGGCGCTGTCGAAGATCTCGAACTTTTGGAACACCGGTTTCGACTTCACTTCGATGCCCGAGGACAAGGACCTCCTGGTGCACAACGGTCCGTACGAGATCACAGACTTCGAAGAGGGCCAGTACCTCACGCTGTCTCGCGATGAAGACTACACCGGACCGATCGAACCCGGCGTCGACACAGTGACGATCCGCTACAACGGTGATCCGATGGCCATGGTCCAGGCAATCGAGAACGGTGAGGTCGATCTGACGCAGCCGCAGTCGACGGCCGATGTCCTCGCCGCCGCCGAGCAGGTCGAAGGCGTCGAGATCCTGCCGGGAGAGGACGCCACGTTCGAACACGTCGATCTCTCCTTCGACAACAACGGCCCCTTCGACCCGGCCAGCTATGACGGGGATGAAGACGCTGCGCTCAAGGTCCGTCAGGCCTTCCTCAAGACGCTGCCGCGCCAGGAGATCGTCGACCGACTCATCAAACCGCTCAATGAAGATGCCGAGGTGCGCGATTCCTTCAACCAGGCACCGGACTCGCCGCTCTACGAAGACATCGTCACAGAGTCGGGAATCTCGACCTACGACGAAGTCGACATCGACGGAGCGAAGAAGCTGCTGGACGAGGCGGGCGCCGACAAGCCGACGGTGCGCTTCCTGTACGACAACACGAACGCCCGGCGGTCCCAGCTGTTCGAACTCATCAAGGAATCTGCGGAGAAGGCCGGTTTCGCAGTCGAAGACGCCGGTGATGTCAACTGGGGCACCCGCCTCGGTGATGGCACCTACGACGCCTCGCTGTTCGGGTGGGCGTTGAGCACGACAGCGGTCACCGAGTCGGATTCCTATTACCGCAAGGGTGCGCTCAACAACTACAGCGGATACGACAATCCGGACTTGACGAAGACTCTGGACGAGATGCTCGTGACCATCGACCCGGACGAGCAGGCCGAGCTGGCCGGAGAGGTCGAGAAGCAGCTCGTCGACGACGCCTTCGGCCTGCCGCTCTTCCAGCACCCGTCTCTGACGATCTACGGGGACAAGGTCTCGAATGTCTCGACAACGACGCTCGACCCGTCGATCTTCTGGAACTACTGGGAGTGGGAGACCAACTGAGCGGAGCCGGAAAGCTCAGCGCAACAGGGCACGGCGCAGCGGATCGAGACCGAGCGAACCGAGGTTGAGTGCCCGACTGTGGAACGTCTTGAGATGGAATCCCGTGCCCTGTGCGGCGCGGGATTCGTCTCTTATGTCCTCCCACAGTCGTTGACCGATCTTGTAACTCGGAGCCTGTCCGGGCCATCCGAGGTAGCGGTCGAGTTCGAACGCGAGGAAGGTCCGGTCCATGGCGACGTTCTGGGTGAGGAACTCCCATGCCTTGGCACGGTCCCAGACACCTCCCCCGAGGTGGGCCGGGGCATTGAAACCCAGGTGGAAGCCGATATCGACGATCACTCGTGATGTGCGCAGGCGCTGGGAGTCGAGCATGCCCAGGTAGTCGCCGGGTTCGTCGAGGAATCCGAGTTCGGCCATGAGGCGTTCGGCATAGAGGGCCCAGCCCTCACCGTGGCCGGAGACCCAGCAGACATGCCTGCGCCATTTGTTCAGCGAAGCGGCGAGATAGGACGCTTGCCCCATCTGGAGATGGTGGCCCGGAACACCTTCGTGATAGACCGTCGTCTTCTCTTGCCAGGTCGCGAACTCAGACACACCCTTGGGCACCGACCACCACATTCGTCCCGGGCGGCTGAAATCCTCGCTGGGCTGGGAGTAGTAGACGGCACCTGTGGCCGAGGGCGCGATCATGCACTCGATGGTCTGCAGAGGTTCAGGGATGTCGAAATGGGTCTTGCCGAGTTCGGTGATCGCTTCGTCAGCGACCGTCTGCATCCACTCCTGCAGAGCCTTCGTGCCGTGGAGGGCGCGTTGTGGATCGCTGTCGAGCATCCGCATGACATCGAAGAACTCGGCACCGGGCTGGATACGATTCGCGACTTGTCTCTGTTCCGCATCGATCGAGTCGAGTTCATCGAGGGCCCATTCATAGGTCTCCTCCAGATCGACCTCCGCACCGAGGAACTCTCGGGAGAACAGGGCGTAGTCTTCCCGCCCGCAGGCCTCGTTTTCCGGCGCGTGCTCGGCCAATTCGGTACGGAGGAATCGAGCGAGGCCGCCGAATGCCTCTCGAGCGGATTCGGCCCGGGCAGTCAGTTCGCGGCCGAAGGTATCGGAGACCGATCCGGCGGCGTCTGCGGCGAGAGCGGAGAACCGGTTGTCGGCCTCGCTGAGGGCTTCGGATTGCGCTGCGACCCGTTCAATCTGCAGGCGCGCGGGGACTCGGCTGAGCTGGTCTCGTGCATAACGCAGTGATTCTCGGTAGCCAGCGATCGAGCGGGGCAACGCTGCCATGGTCGCAGAGATCGTCTCCCACCCTGCCGCGGTGTCGGTGGGGAGCAGGTCGAAGATGTCTCGCATCTGCTGCACCGGCGACTCGATGACGTTGAGGACAGTGTGCTGCAGGCCCGCCTCGTAGAGGTCCGTGGCGGTGCCCAGCCGTTCACGCATGGCGTCGATGGTGACGAGATCGGTCTCATCGAGGCTGTTCGTCACGAGCCCATCGGCTTCAGCGGTATCGACCTTGGTCAGGGTGCGGGCGCGAAGATCATTCGCGGCCTTCAGCCCCTCGGGAGAGTAGTCGTCGAACCCGTGGGGGTTCTCGGTTCCGAGGAACAGCGAGATCGAGGGAGACAGGACACACAGTTCGTCGAAGTAGGCATCGGCGATGGCGTCGATGGCGGAAGGGGTTCGGCGGGAAGTCGGTTCTGCGTGGGAAGTCATGATTGAAACTGTATCCGAGCCAGTGGTTTCAGTGACTCTCCGCCTTCAGAATCGAACGAAGGGTTCCGGGCCCCCGCCGGCGGCAGCCACCTCATCCGATGCGTGGGAATTCGCGGATGGAGAAGACGACATCGGTGGGAACCTCGAAGTACTCAGCGATGCGCAGGGCCAAGTAGAGGCTGGGGCTGTACTCTCCGCGCTCCAAGTATCCGATCGTCTGATAATGGACGCCGAGGGCATCGGCGAGTTCGCGACGGGAGACCTTGCGCTCGGCTCGGAGCATCGCGATGCGGTTGTGAACGGTCTCTGCCATTTCCGCTCAGACTCCCCACTGCTCGGCCACGTCCTTGCGGCGGGCCGCCACGGCCGAGCCCGACTCGCGTCTGGCCATTCGCGACAGCAGTTTCGGTGCCAGGACGAGACCGATGAGCGCCCACAGCCCGAGGACGATGAATACCCATTCGAGCCGCCAGGAACCGGCGATCTCGATCGCCGCCATGCTGTCGGGCAGCAGAGACGCCCGCAAGCCCAGGCCCAGCCAATACAGCGGGAAGGCCTGCGCCAGCCCCTGCAGCCACAGCGGCAGCGCCACGATGGGGTAGAAGATGCCGGAGATGGCGATGAGGCCCAAGACCGGCATCATGACCAGTCCCATGAACTTCGGATTGCTCATCAGGGCGCCCAGCACGGCACCGATCGACAGGGTCGAGATCAGGCCGAGGACGAGGACTGTGATGAAGAGCAGCCAGCGGGCCGGAGACGCGAAGTCGAGCCCATCGAAGAGGAACAGTCCGACGATGAGCAGAGTCACCGAGGTGACGAGGGTGTTGATGACGTTCGCCGTGATCTCACCGATGAGGTAGCCGACAGTCCCGCCCGGGACCGACTTCGATCGCAGCAGGGTGCCGTTGGTCTTGTCCATCGACAGCACGCTGACGATACCCATCACTCCGCCGAAGACGGTGCCCAAGGCGATGATCCCGGGGAAACCGGTCGATCCGAGATCGACGGTGGCACCGGCGAAGCTGGATCCGCGCATGAAGAACAGGGTGCCGATGAAGATCGCCAGCATCACGACGGTGCCGATGATCTCGCTGGGAGTCGTCAACTGGATCCGGGCAGAGATCAGCCCGCGCCGCAGCCCCGTGCGGACGAGGTTGAGCACGGGGTTGGTGTGCGGGGTTCTGCGCTGAACGCCATTCGATGTCATGGCTGTGCTCCTTCGAATGTCGCCGTATCCAGGTCGCTGCCCGATTCGAACTGTTCGACGATCGAGAGGTAGGCATCTTCGAGTGTCGCCCTGCGGATCTCCAGATCGGTGACCGGTGAGTCGTGTTCAGTGCCCAGCAGCTCACGCACGAAGTTCGTTGAGTCCTCCGACACATGCATATGGCGCTGTCCCTCCTGGACCCAGGTGATCTCGGCCGTGCGACCGATCGCATGGGTGAGTTCCAGGGGCGAACCGTCAGCGATGATCCGACCGCCGGCGAGGATGACGATGCGTGAGGACAGGGCCTCTGCCTCGGCGAGGTCGTGCGTGGTGAGCATGATCGTCACTCCCTCGAGATCGCTCAGCCGGTGGATGAGGTCGTGGAAGTCGCGGCGGGCTCGGGGGTCGAACCCGGTGGTCGGCTCGTCGAGGAACAGCAGGGAAGGGCGTCCGATGACGGCCATGGCCACATCGAGTCGACGCCGCTGACCGCCGGAGAGCGTCTGCAGCTTCTGGTCGGCCTGATCTTCCAGACCGACCATGCTCAGGAGTTCGTCGACCGGCCATGGGTCGACATAGGGGCGATAGAAATCAGAGAGGTGGGACAGCAGCTGGCGCGGCCGCCATTTGCCGTGATCGCTCGAGGTCTGCAAGACGATGCCGATCTGTGAGCGCCACCCTGAATCACCGGTGATGGGTTCGGCACCGAGGACGGACACGGATCCGCTCGAGGCGGAGCGGAACCCCTCGAGGATCTCGATCGTCGTCGATTTGCCGGCACCGTTGGGGCCGAGCATGGCGACGATCTCATCGGCGTTGATGTCGAGGTCGAGGCCATCGAGAACGGTCTTGCTGCCGTAGACCATTCGCAGGTCCGAGACCGAAATGATCGGTACGGAGTCCGGGGCTCGACCAGGATATGCAGGCTCCATTGTCTACCTCTACGCAGTCCATTGATGAAATGTAGTAGAGATACTACATATAGCCATAGTCGTTCGCAATGGAACCGGTGAACAAGCCCTCGTTGCCTGGAAGGGTCTGTCGGCGTAGCCTCACTCACGGAAGCCGAGAAGCGATCAGAGCAGTCGGGAAGCGACGGTGGTGACGATGCGGCACACCCAGCAGCGGTCGATACGGCGGACATGGCACAGGCCCGCACAGGGCGTGCGGCGACGGTCGCGGCAGCGAACCGCCGCAGCGCTTGCGGCCTGCGGAGCGGCCCTCATGGTCAGTGCCTGCTCCGGCCAGACGCCGGATGCCTCGGCGAGCGACAGCCCTGAGGCCTCATCCGACGCGACCGAGCAGAGCGACGGACAGGCTGCGGACGCGGCAGGCGAGGACGAGCCGGCTGATTCTTCGGACACCGAGAAGTCCTCGGGCCCGTCGAAGAAGTCAGAAGATGCAGCTTCGTCGGATTCGGCCCCGAAGTGTTCGGCGGCTGATCTGAGCCTCGCGGTCGATCAAGGCGACTCCGCGGCCGGTCACCTGAACTACACGATCACCTTCACCAACACCGGGGACCAAGCGTGCACGCTCAACGGCCACCCGGGAGTCTCTGTCGTCGGCGATGGCGACGGCACTCAGATCGGAGCCTCTGCGACCCGGGAGGGGAAGGTCGGAAAGGCGGTCGTCCTCATCCCGAACGCGCACGCCACTGCTGAGATCCAAGCGGCGAACATCGGTGAGGACGGCGGGCCGCTCGGCGAATCATGCCAAGCCACGGAGGCCGATGGCTGGCGGATCTACCCGCCCGATTCCAAGACCTCGGCCTATGTCGAGCAGGACGGGCTCAGAGCCTGCGCCGACAAGAACGCCGACTGGCTGAGTGTGTCCGCGGTCGAGCCGGTCAGCTGAGGCGGTCAGGTCTGATTGCTGCAGCCGTGGAGCTGGAACTACGTGCTCAGCGCAGACCGAAGAGTCTGCCGCGGGGTTTCTCGGCCGACTGTGGCTCGGCCGACTGGGCTTGGGCCGGCTGCTCGGCCGGTTTGTCGGCGGGCTTGATCGGCGGCGGGGGAGGCAGCTGCTCGTCGGCTTTCGACATGGAGGCTTCGGCTGCGTCGGTGGGAGTCGCCTCATCGGCGGTGGCGGGCGCGTCGGTCGGGGCCGCCTCGTCGACCTTCTTGATGAGGGAGAGCTCGAATTCCAGGGTGATCTTGTCGCTGACGAGCACACCACCGGAATCGAGCTTCGTATTCCAGGTCACGCCCCAGTCTTTGCGGTCGATGCGCCGCGAGCCCTCGAGTCCGGCCCGGAGGTTGCCGAAGGGATCGGTGTCGATGCCGATGAGCTCGAGCGGGACCGAGACGGTCTTCGTCATATCGCGGATCGTCAGCTCACCGGTGACGATGTAGGAGCCCTCGTCCACCTCGTCGATGGCCGAGGAGACGAACCGCATCTGCGGGTAGGTCTCGACGTCGAAGAAGTCCGCCGACCGCAGGTGGGTATCGCGATCCTCGCTGCGGGTGTCGACGCTCGCGGTCTCGATGACGACCGTGGCGGTCGAGTCCGAGAGGTCTTCGGCGATGTCGACCGAACCCGACACCTCGTTGAACGCTCCGCGCACACGCGAGACCATCGCGTGGCGAGTGGAGAATCCCAGCCGGGAGTGGGTGGGGTCGATGTCCCAATGGCCGGTGATGTCAGGCGCATCTGTCATGGGGCCGCTCCTTCGGGTCCGCCGCGCTTCGCTGGGGAAGCTCCGATCGTTGAAATTGCAAACGCCTCAGTAGTCTGACATGTCTTCCTCCGTGCATGCCACCTCGGCGATCCTGCCCTCTTCGCGGCCGTAGAATCACGTCATGGCACAACGACTGAGCGAACGGGACGACGCCTCGGGGGTCGGCAGACTCTCGGCCCTGGACCGTCGGATCATCTCCGCCCTGCAGATCCGCCCCCGCGCCACCTGGGCGATGATCGCCGACGCCCTGAACGAACCGGCCCGCTCGATCACACGCCGCGGCTCCGAACTCATCGCGACCGGAACCATCCGGGTCGTCGGGGTCAACGGGCCCACCCGCACCGCGCTCGCCTTCGGCCGCCCGGTCATCAACACCACACGGACGGTGCTGCGATCCCTGGCCGCCCGGCCCGACTGCGTCTTCGCCTACGCCCTGACCGGACAGTGGCCGGTGCTCGCCGAGCTGCGCGTCGACGACGAAGGCCTCGAAAACCTCCTCCTCGACGAACTGCCCGCGACCCCGGGGCTGGCGGATCTGCAGGTCCACCGCGCCAGCCGGGTGCTGCGTTCGGTGAGGGAGTGGGTCCCGGACATCCTCGCTCCCGAGGAGCAGGCGAGGCTCGGCCACACCCTCGAGCGCAGCGGTTTCCCCGTCGTCAGCGTCGACCCCGACATCTCGGCCCAGGACCGGCAGCTGCTGCGTCTGCTCATGGCCGACGGCAGGACACCGACGGCCGAACTCGCCGCACGCACCCGCCTGTCGGAGAACACGGTGCGCAGACGACTGGCCTGGCTCGAGGACAACCACTACTCCCGGCTGCGCGTGGTCGTCGAACCAGAGGCCCTCGGCTTCGCTCACGAAGCGATCGTGCGCCTGGACTGCGTGCCGGGCAGCTCCGCCCAGGTCGCTGACAGCCTGCTGCGGGGAAGCGCCGTGCGATACCTCGTGGCCCTCGGCAGCGACGACACCCTGCTCGCCCACGTCGTCGGTCGCAGCCTCGACGAACTCCACACTCTCATCTCCTCCTCGGACTGGACCACGGGCGTGCGCTGCCTCGAATCCGCCCACCTCGTCGCGGCTGCCAAACGCAGCGGGCACCTGCGCGAGACCGACCGGCGAGGACGAAGCCTCTACTGATCCGTGCGCAGGTGCCCGTGCGAGTCTGCAGGCCTCGGCGGGTGCCGGACCGTCAGCGGATGCCGATGCCCGGCCCGATCGGCAGACCGAGGAGATACCAGACGATGAACAGTGCGATCCACACGGTGAGCATGGCGAACGCGAGCGGGATCGTGAAGGACATGAATGTGCCGATGCCGGCGTCCTTCCGGTACCGCTGCATCATCCCCAGCGCCAGGACGAAGTATCCGCTCATCGGGGTGATCGCGTTCGTGCACGAATCGGCGATGCGGAAGACCAGCTGAGTGGTCTCCGGCGGGATGTCGATGTACATGAGCATCGGCACGAGCACCGGGGCGAGGATCGACCACATCGCCGAACCCGAGGTCACGATCAGGTTGAGCCCCGAGACGAGGACGATGATCGCGAGCAGGATCACCAGCGGAGGCATGCCCGATCCGCGCAGCACCTCGGCGCCGCCGACGGCGATGACCGAGCCGATGCCCGTCCACTTGAAGTAGGCGAGGAACTGGGAGATCGCGAAGAACAGGACGAGCACCGGTGCCAGGGTGCCCAAGCCGCCGGCCATGGCGTCGGGCACCGCCCGCAGGTTCGGGATGGTGCCTGTGATGCGCCCGTGGACGATGCCGATGAGCATGAACGCGAATCCGATGACGACTGCGATGTTCGCCAGGATCACCGAGTCGACGATCCCGCCGCCCTCACCGCGGAAGGGTGAGTTCGCCGGGGCGAGGACGGCGACGATGACGAGGGTGAGGGCCAGCAGCGTCGCCGAGGCGGCCACCAGCCCCTTCCGCTCCACCGCGGTGAGTTCGAGGCGAGCGTCCTCGGTGACAGTGGCCGGATCGATGTCCGCGTCGAGGCCGGGTCGCTTGGCGAGCACCAGCTCGACGATGAGCGTGACGGTGATCGCAAGGACCACTGAGGAGGCGATGGCCCAGAAGTAGTTCGCCAAGGGGGTCACGACATAGTCGGCGTCGACGATCTGCGCGGCCGCGGTCGTCAGTGAGGACAGGATCGCATCGGAGGGAGTCACCAGCGGTGAGGCGTTGTAGCCGGCGGAGATCGAGGCATAGGCGACGACGATGCCGAGCACCGGAGACCGGCCGACGGCCTTGAACGCGAGGGCGGCCAGGGGGAGGAGGACGATGAACGATGCGTCGAACATGACATGGGAGACCATTGCCGTGAACGCGACGGCGAAGGTCACCCAGCGGCGGGGCAGGCGCACGATCGTCAGGCGCAGCAGGGCGTCGAGGACCCCGCTGCGTTCGGCCACGGCCACGCCGAGGATGACGCTGACGACGACCGGCAGGGGAGCGAAGCCGGCGAAGTTCTCCATCGCCGAATCCACCGCCATCACCGCGCCTTCGGTGGAGAAGAGGCTTTTGACGGTCACGGTCTCGTCCGTTCCCGGCAGAGTCACCCCGACCCCGGCACCGGCGAGGATCGCACTGACCGCACCGAGGATGAGGGCGAGTATCCAGAACAGCCAGAACGGGTGAGGAAGCAGATTGCCCACTCGCTCGACCGCCTCGAGGCTGCGGAAGACCAGTCCCATGCGTGGCTGGTCGGTCCTGGCGGTGGCAGCGGAATCCGGCGCCGAGGCGGTGACTGCCTCGCCCGAGCTGTGTGGATCTGACGGTGACGGTGCAGGCATCGTGTCTCCTCGTGTGTGCGGTCACGGTGCTCATGATCCGGTCCGGAATCCATGAGACCTGGGTCACAGTATGTGCGTTTCCCACGTGCTGTTGGGCCGGCAGCGCGACGATGAGGGAATCGGCCACATCCGTGACCGATTCCGCCGATCGTCGTGCCACCAGCCTGCGAACGGGTCGCGCGGACGCAGACTTGTCCCAAACGAGACGAACCCACACAGGAGAGGCCACCCATGACCGCATACGCTGATCTCGATCTCACCGAACTCGCGACTGCCATCCGCACGGGCCGGCTCCTGCCCTCCGAAGCGCTGCGCGAGCACCTCGGACGCATCGATGCCGTCAACCCGGCGATCAATGCGGTCGTGACCCGAGTCGACGAAGCCGCCGAAGAACGCGCTGCCGCCGCCGATGCACAGCTGCTGACCGCCCGGGCCGAAGGGCGGGAGCTGCCCCCGTTCTTCGGGGTGCCGCTGACGCACAAGGACAGCATCCCGACCGCGGGTATTCGCACGACCTTCGGCTCACCCCTGTTCGAGGACAATGTGCCCACTGCCAGCGCCGTGATCATCGACCGGCTGCAGCGGGCGGGGGTGATTTCGACCGGCAAGACCAACGTCCCGGAGTTCGCCGCCGGTTCCCACACCTTCAACCCGCTGTTCGGGACCACGCGCAACCCCTATGATCC
>DWZN01000194.1 GCA_019117545.1 Candidatus Brevibacterium intestinavium | reverse complement strand
TCGAAGATGATCGTCCGGCCCCGCCTCGGAGTGTGCGGGTGGGAGCCCGTTCGCCCTGAGTGCGTGCGGCTGGGCAGCGCCGCGTCCGCCTCGGTGCGTGCCTGTGTCCGGCTCAGGCCTCGAAGCGCGGGAAGGCTCCGCGGCCGGCGTAGCGTGCGGCGTCGCCGAGCTGTTCCTCGATGCGCAGCAGCTGGTTGTACTTCGCGACCCGTTCGGACCGTGCCGGTGCGCCGGCCTTGATCTGACCGGCGTTCGTGGCCACGGCGAGATCGGCGATCGTGGTGTCCTCGGTCTCTCCCGAACGGTGCGAGATCATCGTCGTGTATCCGTGCGTCTGCGCCAGGGACACCGCGTCGAGGGTCTCGGTCAGGGTGCCGATCTGGTTGACCTTGACGAGCAGCGAGTTCGCAGTGGCGTTGTCGATGCCGCGCTGCAGGCGCTCGGGGTTGGTCACGAACAGGTCGTCGCCGACGAGCTGGACCTTCGAGCCGATCGCCTCGGTCAGTGTCGCCCAGCCGTCCCAATCGTTCTCGTCGAGGGGATCCTCAATGGACACGAGCGGGTACTCGTTCAGCAGCTGCTCGTAGTAGGCCGCCATCTCCTCGGCCGTCTTCCTGCCGCCTTCGAATTCGTAGACGCCGTCGTTGAAGAACTCCGAGGAGGCCACGTCGAGCGCGACCGCGATATCGCGTCCGGGCCGGTGACCGGCGATGTCGATGGCCTCGCAGATGAGGTCGAGCGCCGCGGCATTCGAATCGAGGTTCGGGGCGAATCCGCCTTCGTCACCGAGTCCGGTCGACAGTCCCCGGTCCTTGAGCACGCCCTTGAGCGCGTGGTAGACCTCGACGCTCCACTGCAGCGCCTCGTGGAAGCTCGCCGCCCCGATCGGGGCGATCATGAATTCCTGGATGTCGACGTTCGAGTCGGCATGGGACCCGCCGTTGAGGATGTTCATCATCGGCACGGGCATGACGTGCGCATTCGGGCCGCCGAGGTAGCGGTAGAGCGGCAGGTCCGCCGAGACCGCTGCCGCCCGAGCCACCGCCAGCGAGGTGCCGAGCATCGCATTCGCGCCGAGACGGGACTTGTTGTCGGTGCCGTCGAGCTCGATGAGCGCCTGGTCGACCAGACGCTGATCATCGCCCTCCAGGCCGACGATGACTTCGTGGACTTCGTCGACGACGGCGTCGACGGCCTGGGTCACTCCCTTGCCCAGGTAGCGTTCGGGATCCCCGTCGCGCAGTTCGACGGCTTCGAACTCTCCGGTCGAGGCGCCGGAGGGAACGCCGGCGCGACCGACGGACTCATCGGCCAACAGCACTTCCACCTCGACGGTGGGATTTCCCCGGGAATCAAGGATTTCACGGGCGTTTGCGGCAACGATCTCAGCCACTGAGTACTCCTTAGCATTTGGTTTCACATGGGGAACATGTGCCTGCGCTTCAGCTTAATGCACCTTGCGGCCCGACAGGACCGAAGCCTCGATACCGATCCGCGGGCTCGAGCAGGCAGGCGCGCAGCCGCTCGGGTGTCGCCGGGTCCATTCCGTGTGTGAGCAGGTAGGCTTCCACGGCGCTGCCGCTCGCCGAGGCGGGGCCGTATTCGGCGTCGATATCGTCGAGGAGGCCGTGCATGAGTTCGGGAGGGGCAGCGGTGGCGGTCTCGGCGAGGTTGCCGGAGATCCCGGCATCGGCGAAGTTCCGGGTGATCGACTGCAGGAAGTCCCCGGACAGATGCGTGGAGGTGATCGCGTATTCGTCGATGATCTCGTCGCGGCCCACGCCGAGGAGGTCGAGCAGGAACGCTCCGACCACCCCGGTCCGGTCCTTGCCGGCGGAGCAGTGGAAGACCACACCCTCGGAGCAGGTCTCCGCCACCGTGTCGACCGCCTGTGCCAGCCGATGTCCGAACTGGGTGATCATGAGTTCGTAGATCCGGCCCAGAGAACGGTCGGTGAGATCCATCCCGGTCGCCTCGGCGGCGGCCCTCATCTCCTCGGGGCTGAGCGGCCGGCTGGGGAAGAAGTGGTCATCGAAGACGGGCAGCTCGATATGGTCGACTTCCAGTCCGTCGAGCGCATCGGGAAGCTTCGACCTCTCGCCGATGTCCCTGAGGTCGAGGACGGTGCGGATGCCGAGGGCACGGATGTCGGCACGGGACCGGTCGGTCAGCTGTGCCAAGCCGTCGGCGCGGAACACGTGCCCGGGGCGCACCGCGGAGTCCCCGGCCCGGGTGCGAACGCCTCCGAGGTCACGGAAATTGAAAGTGCCCTCGATCCGGAGACGCTCCAGACTCATCGGTCACCGCCCTTTCCCCGCGCCGCGGTTTTCTCCTTCTCCTCTGCCTTGATCCGACGGTATTCACGTTCCACGTCCTCGAGCGAGGCCGGTTCGTCACCGTCGTCGAAGGCCAGGGGATGTCTGCGGATGAGCTTGTCCTCGAGACCGTCGATGACAGCGGCCAGGCTGTGGCCGTAGTCGTGCCCTCCGCTCTCGTCGAGCAGGGCGGAGTGGAACAGCACCTGGTAGAACACATCGCCGAGCTCGTCGACCACCGCCGCACGGGTGTCCTCGGTCGGTGCGGCGGTGTAGTCCTCAAGCGCTTCGATGAGCTCTTCGGTCTCCTCGCGGGCGTATCTCTCCAGGCTGCGGTGGTCCTGCCTGCTCGACCACGGGCAGCGACGCCGCAGCGTCGCCATCGCCGCGACCACATGTTTGGTCGTGGGCTCATCCACGAAACGTCCTCCTGCTGACACGAACGGCCCCCACCGCCACCGCGGTGAGGGCCCGATCGCTGATCACTTCGAGAATTTGTCCTTGACCGAGTCTCCGAGGTCCTTGACCGACTCACCGACATCCTTGGCCTTGGCCTTGATCTGATCGGTGGCGCCGTCGGCCTTGAGCTCGTTGTCATCGGTGATGTCGCCGATGGTCTCCTTGGCGCGTCCGCCGAGGTCTTCGGCCTTGTTCTGGAACTTGTCGTCAACACCCATGGCACGTCTCCTTCATCGATTGCTGTGTCGATTGCATTGTCGAATGCTGCAATGCTGCGGATTGTTCCGTGCTTCGCACTCTACGCCACTTCGCCTGCGGACAGGCGGAGTCGAAACGGATATGCACGGGCTTCTCAGCTCTGCTCCTGCTTCGCGGTCTCCGGGTCCTCTGCGGCCTCCGACTGGACGACGGGCACGATGGCGTCGAGGAACTGGTGGGCCCAGCGCAGGATGTCCGAGTCGGTCATCTCCTTGGCATCGAACCCGGTTCCCGCCACCGGCTTGGGCACGAGCACGGACCGCAGCGCCGGTTTGAGCAGCGACTTCGGGTAGAGGCGTTTGAGCCTGACGACCTGGGAGTCGGCGAGCTCGAGCGGGCCGAAGCGGACGAAATTGCCCTGCATGACGATGTCGTTGACGCCCGAGGCACGGGCACGGATGCGCAGTCTGGCGACATCGGCGAGCACGGTGACGGACTCAGGATAGGGCCCGTAGCGGTCGACGAGTTCGTCGAGGACTTCCTGCAGCTCGGCCTCGTCCGCTGCCGCTGCGAGCTTCCGGTACGCCTCGAGGCGCAGCCGCTCATGGGCGACGTATTCGGCCGGCAGGTGGGCGTCGACGGGCAGTTCGATGCGCATGTCCGCCTCGGGCTCGGTGTCCTCACCGCGGAACTTCGCCACGGCCTCGCCGACGAGGCGGACGTAGAGGTCGAACCCGACTCCCTCGATGTGACCGGACTGCTGACCGCCGAGCAGATTGCCGGCCCCGCGGATCTCGAGGTCCTTCATCGCCACCTGCATCCCGGCGCCGAGCTCCGTGTGCGCGGCCAGGGTGGTCAGACGGTCGTGGGCGGTCTCGGTCAGCTGTGTGTCCGGCGGATAGAGGAAGTACGCATAGGCGCGTTCCCGTCCGCGGCCGACTCGCCCGCGCAGCTGATGGAGCTGGGAGAGTCCGTAGCGGTCGGCGTTGTCGATGATGAGGGTGTTGGCATTGGCGATGTCGATGCCGGTCTCGACGATCGTGGTGCACACGAGCACGTCGTACTTCTTCTCCCAGAAGTCGACGATGACCCGCTCGAGGCGCGACTCGTTCATCTTGCCGTGAGCGATGGCGATCCTGGCTTCGGGCACCAACTCGGCGATGTGCCCGGCCACGGCCTCGATGTCGCGCACCCGATTGTGGATGTAGAAGACCTGGCCCTCCCGCATGAGCTCACGCCGGATGGCGGCTTTGATCTGCTTGTCCTCACGCCTGCCCACATAGGTCAGCACCGGGTGCCGTTCCTCCGGCGGCGTGGCCAGGGTCGACATCTCGCGGATGCCGGTCACCGCCATCTCCAGGGTTCGCGGGATCGGAGTCGCCGACATCGCGAGGACATCGACGTTCGTCCGCAGCGCCTTGAGCGTCTCCTTGTGCTCGACGCCGAAGCGCTGCTCCTCGTCGATGATGACCAGACCGAGTTCCTTGAATCGCACCTCACCGCTGAGCAGCCGGTGGGTGCCGATGACGAGGTCGAGCTTGCCGGCGGCAAGATCCTCCTTGACCTTCTCCGATTCCTGTTTGGTCTGGAACCGTGAGAGCGCTGCGAGGGTGACGGGGAAGCCCGAATAGCGTTCGGCGAAGGTCTCGAAGTGCTGCTGGACGAGCAGCGTCGTCGGCACGAGCACGGCCACCTGCTTGCCCTCCTGGATCGCCTTGAAGGCCGCGCGCACCGCGATCTCCGTTTTGCCGTATCCCACATCGCCGCAGATGAGGCGGTCCATGGGAACCGTCTTCTCCATGTCCGCCTTGACCTCGTCGATGGTGGTCAGCTGGTCGGCGGTCTCGACGTAGTGGAAGGCGTCCTCGAGTTCCCGCTGCCAGGGGGTGTCCGGGCCGTAGGCGTGGCCGACGGTGGCCTGTCTGGCCGAATAGAGGCGGATGAGCTCGCCGGCGATCTCCTTGACGGCCTTGCGCGCCTTGGCCTTCGTCGTCTGCCAGTCCGCCCCGCCCATCTTGTTGAGGTTCGGGCTCTCACCGCCGACATACCGGGTGACCTGGTCGAGCGCATCGCTGGGCACATAGAGGCGGTCCCCGGGCTGTCCCCGCTTGGCGGGGGCGTATTCGATGATGAGGTATTCGCGGGTGTGCTTGTTCGCTCCCCGTCCGGTGGTCCGCTGCGTCATCTCGACGAACCGGCCGACACCGTGCTGGTCGTGGACGACGTAGTCGCCCGGAGACAGGTTGAGCGGGTCGACCTGATTGCGTCTGCGGCGGGTCGGCAGACGCCGCATGTCCCGCGTCGAGGTCGCCGCCGCCCGTCCGAGGACATCGGCTTCGGTGAGCACGGCGAGTTTGAGGTCGTCGAAGACGAAGCCGCCGAAGGACGCGGCCGTGGTCACGGTTACGAGAGCCTCGGGCAGATCAGTGGGGTCGTCGACGAAGCTGGCGGGCACCCCGGCTTCGGAGAACACCTCGACCATCCTCCTGCCCGGCCCCGGCCCCTCCGTGAGCACGAGGATGCGCCACTTGTCGTGGATCATGTCCTTGAGGTCGGACAGGATCGCTTCGACGTCACCGGCGTAGCCCTTGGGGATGCGGGCCGGCACCGAGAAGATGTTCTCTTCCGGACCGGCCAGTTCCTCGTCGGTGGCGAACCCGCCGATCTCCCACCAGGCCAGACCGATGAGGCGAGCGCCCTCCTCCATCTCGGCCACCGTGCGGAAGCTGGCGGCGGACAGGTCGATCGGGGCCTCTCCCCCGGCCGAGGCTCCTGCCCAGGCGGCTTCGAGGAATTCGTTCGTGGTCTCCACCAGGTCCGCGGCACGAGCGGAGACCCGTTCGGGTTCGGTGATGATGATCTTCGACTCCGCCGGCAGCAGCGCGATGATCGGCTCCATCCCGTCGGCGAGCACGGCGGACAGGGACTCCATGCCTTCGACGGCGACGCCGCCGGCGATCTTCTCCAGCATGTCGGCGGCGCTGGGCACGGTCTCGGCCAGCTCGGCGGCCCGGGCCCGGACCGAATCGGTCAGCAGCAGCTCCCGGCACGGCGGAGCCGACAGGCCGACCGGCTCGTCGTCCTCGTCTGCCGGAACGGAGCGCTGATCGCTGACCGAGAACTCGCGGATCTCGTCGACCTCGTCGCCGAAGAACTCCACGCGCAGCGCCCGCTCCGCCGTGGCCGGGAAGATGTCGACGATGCCGCCGCGGACGGCGAACTCTCCCCGCTTGGAGACCATGTCGACCCGCGAATAGGCGAGTTCGGTCAGCCGCTCGGACAGCTCGTCGATCTCACATTCGTCGCCGACGGCCAATTCCACCGGTTCGATGTCGCCGAGGCCCTTCGCCAGAGGCTGGAGGAAGGCTCGCACCGGGGCGATGATGAACGTCAGTTCGCTGCCCGGGCGGGGATGGGCCAGGCGTCGGAGCACCTCGAGGCGCTGGCCGACGGTGTCCGATCGCGGGGACAGCTTCTCGTGCGGCAGCGTCTCCCAGCTGGGGAAGATCGCGACCGTCGAGGCCGGGACCCAGTCGGCCAGGGCCTGGGCGAGGTCCTCGGCCTCACGCGTGGTGGCCGTGACGATCAGCTGCGGCGCCGAGGCGGCCGTATTCGCTCCTGCGGAACCCTCCTGAGCATCGGCTCGATCAGATGAGGCTGCCGCCGTGACGGTCCGGCGCAGAATCGAGGGCCACAGTCCTCTGACGGCATCGATCGTCCCCCCGCTCGTGCTCGGATCGTTGAAGGCATCGACGAGTCCGGTGATGGTGGGGTTCTGGCGTGTGAGATCGAGTCCTTTGAGCACCCGAACATTCTAGGCCACGCCGATGACACGCCGCGTTCGCCCCGGACACCGGTGGGCCGACGAGCGGAAGCGACGGAAACGTGTGAGGATATATTCATGTCCAAGATGAGAACCGTCCTTGCAGGGTTGGCCGCCTCGGCGCTCCTGCTCACGGGCTGCACCGGTGAAGCCGACGATGACATCGAAGTCGCCGAGCGGTGGGACTTCCACACCCGTCCCGATCTCGGTCCGCCGAAGGTCGACATCGACTCCGGTGAATTCCCCGACGACAACGGGAACCTCGAAACGTTCCTCGCCCCGAAGGGGCAGACGAAGACCGATGACAAGTCCTGGGTCGGAGGCCTCATCCTCGACGCGGCGGGCGATCCCATCTGGGTGCGCGAGAACTCCGGGACCCTGTGGGATCTGCGCGTCCAGGAGTATCAGGGCGAACCCGTGCTCACCTGGTGGGAGGGGCTGGCAGAGACACCGCACACGGCCGGCGAGGTCGTCATCCTCGATGACTCGTACCAGGAGATCGCCCGGGTGGGCATGGGCGGAGAACTGCCCAAGGACAGCTCGGATCTGCACGAGACGACGATCACCGATGACGACACCATGTTCCTGCTCTCCTACGTCAAGACGCAGACGGACCTCAGCGAGGTCGGCGGAGACGCCGACGGCTGGGTGTGGGAAGGAGTGGTTCAGGAAGTCGACATCGCCACCGGCGAGCCGCTCTTCGAATGGCGTTCCCTCGACGATGTCCCGGTCGAACAGTCGGAAGCCGAGTTCAAGGACGGTGAGGGCACAGAGGACGAACCCTACGACTACATCCACCTGAATTCGGTCAGTGAGGACGACGACGGCTCCTCGCTGCTGGTCTCGGCCCGCAACACGCATGCGGTCTACCAGCTCGATCGGAAGACGGCCGATCTCAACTGGGTGCTGGGAGGCAAGGCCTCGGACTTCGAGATGGGCGAGGGGGCGACCTTCGCCTGGCAGCACGATGCCCAGCGTCGGTCCGACGGCACCCTGACGCTGTTCGACAACCATGCCGCCCCGAGGCTGGGCGACACGCGGGGGCTGCGGCTCGACGTCGACGAGGAGGACAAGCGCGCCGAGGTGGTCACCGAGTATCCCGCTCCCGATGACCGGTCCTCCGGCAGTCAGGGGAACTTCCAGGAGCTCGACAACGGCAACGTCGTGCTCGGCTGGGGGTCGCAGCCGTTCGTCTCGGAGTACACGAAGGACGGGAAGCTGCTGACCGATATGACCTTCACCGGCGGGTCGAACTACCGCGCCTACCGCTTCGACTGGCACGCTCAGCCGACCGCGCCGCCGACCGCGACCGAGTCCGAACCCCAAGCGGGAGTGACTCGCATCCACATGAGCTGGAACGGAGCCACCGAGGTCGCCTCCTGGCGGGTCCTCAGCGGTGACGACGAGGACCATCTGAGTGAGAACACCGAGGTCGAGCGCACCGGGTTCGAGACCGCGGCCGACATCACCCCGCACGGTTCCAAGATCGTCGTCGAGGCGCTCGACGCCGACGGCCGACATCTCGCCTCGACCCGGGTGGGTCCGCGGTCCGGCTGAGGCGGATCGCGGGACACCCGGGTCTGAGACCCGAGCAGCACGCGGTGAATGGCGGTTCGGCGAAGAACATATCGGGAAGATAACGGGACTAACGGAACGATCACGTTTGCCCGACGGGCCCGATTTTTCGGGGTTCTCCAAGCTTCTTCACCCACAATTGAGCCATGAGCTCCAACAATTCCCCTCGTTTCTCCGCTGAGGAATCGCGAATCCTCTTCGGCTCCGACTCCGGCTCCTCCCCCTCCGGCCGCAGCTCGCACCCGCCGGTCGCGCACCTCAACACCAGCGTCGACCGCAATCACCATCTGTCGAGATTCGTTCCGGTGCTCGCGCTGCTGGCCCTGATGTGGGTCCTCGAGATCGTCGACACGCTCATTCCGCTCGATCTCGACGCCTTCAGTCTGCAGTCGTGGAATGCGCTCTCGCTCTACGGCCTCGTCACCTCTCCGCTGCTGCATTCGGGCTTCAGCCATCTCGTGGCCAACTCGTTCCCGTTCCTGCTGCTGGGCATCGTCATCGCCGTCGAAGGATCACGACGGTTCTGGCAGGTCGCGGGCATCACTGCGCTCAGCTCCGGACTCGGGGCGTGGCTGACCACTCTGCCGGGACAGCACATCATCGGCGCCTCGGGCGTCGTCTTCGGCTTCTTCGGCTATCTGGCCGTACGCACCTGGTTCACCGATGACATCCTGCGCAAGATCATCTACTTCGTCATCGGTCTGTTCATCTTCGTCACGTACGGCGCTTCCATGGTCTTCGGCATGCTGCCTCAGACCAATGACATCTCCTGGCAGGGGCATCTCTTCGGCTTCGCCGGAGGCATCTTCGCCGCTTGGCTCCTCCACCGCAGACGCCCGAGCGCGGAACGACAGAAGTGAGTCCCTCGCGGCCGGACCGAGGCCGCGCCGCAGCGGTCAGCGCTCCCCGAGGCGGCACCGCCGCAATGCCGCTCAGCGTGAATGGAACTTCTGCTGCACGGCTTCGAGACCGTCGTTGATGAGCAATTCGACGGCATCGGCGAGGTCGGAGACGAACATCGGCAGCGTGGCCCTCTCGTCCTTGGAGAACGGCCGCAGCACGTAGTCGGCGGTGTCCTGCCTCCCCGGAGGCCGCCCCACACCTGCGCGTACGCGCAGATAGCTCTTCGTCCCCAGCACCGCAGTCATCGAGCGCAGACCGTTGTGTCCGCCCTCTCCCCCGCCGAGCTTGGCCTTGATGACGTCGAAGGGCAGGTCCACGTCATCGTGGACGGCGATGATCCGCTCGGTGGCGACGCCGTAGAAGTCGGCCAGCTGCCGCACCGGGCCGCCCGACTCGTTCATGTACCCTGTCGAGGTTCCGAGAACCACCCGGGGACCGGGCAGCCCCGGAATGCTGCCGGTGGGCAGTCGGCCGGTGCCGACGTTCGACCGCAGCTTCGTCCGGGTCAGAGAGGTCCCGATCCGAGAAGCGAGTTCGGCGACGACCAGCTGTCCGATGTTGTGACGGGTCGCTTCGTACTTCGGTCCGGGATTGCCCAGGCCGAAGACCAACCATGCCTCGTTCGTCATTGCCGTCCTCTGCTCTTGTCTGACTCATGTGCGGCTCGTCTGTGCCCGCCGGCCGGGCGGGTGCCGGCGCTGGTCTGCCGGCCGGGCGAGTGCCGGCGCTGGTGTGCCGGCCGGGCAAGTGCCGGGGCCGAGACGATTTCGGTGGGCCGCCTCACCGACGACCCACCGAAATCCGTATTCAGTCTGCGCTCGTCACAGCCGATTCGCTGTGACGAAGTGGGATCACTCCTCTTCGGAGGCCTCTTCCGCGCCCGACTTCTCGTCGGCTGCGGCTTCCTCGGTCGCAGCCTCGGCGGTCTCTTCCTCGGCATCCGACTCGAGATCCATCTCGATCTCTTCGGAGACGTTGACGATGAGCAGCTCTTCGTCGGCGACGAGCTCGACGCCGGCGGGCAGCTCGACCTGTCCGGCCAGCAGGTGCTCACCGGCGGGACGGCCCTCGATGGAGACCTCGATGAGTTCGGGCAGCTTGGTCGCATCGGCCAGGACGGCGATGGTCGACTCCTCCTGCGAGACCATGGTGCCGGGAGCGGCTTCGCCGACGACGTGCACGGGCACGTCGACCTCGATCTTCTCACCGCGCTTGACGATGATCAGGTCGAGGTGCTCGATCTCACGGCGCACGGGCTCGATCTGCACGTCACGAGCGATGGCCAGGACGTTCTTGGCCCCGTCGGCGCTTTCGATCTCGAGCAGCGCGTTGGCGTGCTTGAGCGCCAGCATGGTGGCATGGCCCTCGAGCGACACGTGAATGGGATCTCCGCCATGACCGTAGATGACCGCGGGGATGCGGCCCGAGCGGCGGATGCGGCGCGCTGCGCCCTTGCCGAACTCAGTGCGGGCTTCGGCCAGAAGTTTGAAGTCAGCCATTTTCTCTCCTTCGTGGTGAACTTGTCTTCGAGCACCACGGCGAAACAGCCTGGATCCGCTGCGAACGGAGAGCATCGAACTCGTTCGGTTCGTCGGACGTCGGCCGCGTCGATCACGGAGACCGCAGTCTCCCTCGCCGAGGCAACCAGACTAGTCTACGACACCGTCGACGACGGCACCAAGTCGACTCGTGACAGCCTCGGCGCAGGCATCGATTCCGGTTTCGGTCAGCAGGATGTCGAAGTGATTCGTCCCCTGCACGTCGATGACGCTCAGATGCGGCCACTGCCGCGCGTAGTCGGCGACGAGCTCGGGCGGATAGAGGCCCGGTTCCGAGGCGACGAGATCACGTTCGGCGTAGAGGAACACGACCTCGGACTGGGACGGCTGATCAGCCATGATCGTCTCCAGCGCTCGACGATAGTCCGCGCCGGTGTACATATCCGCGGAGTCGGCCTGCATCACCTCGACCGAGGTGGAAGGCTGGAAGGAATGGTCGTCCTTGGCCGCCAGATCGTAGACGAAGCTCTCCGTGGCCACGGTGTCGAGACCATCGACGAAAGCGGGGTGTGCGGCGAAGAACGCCAGATACTCCTCGACCGTCGAGAAGCTCATCGACAGCCTCTCCGCTGCGGGACCGAGGACGGCCGCGATGAGATCGTCGGTGTCGAGGTCCTCGTCGTTGAGGTCGTCGACGGGGTGCCCGCTGCTCGGCTCGTCCAGAGGCAGAGGCAGGCCGCCGTCGATGAGCACGGGACCGCGGAAGGTTCGCGCCGCCTCGGCGCCGGTGGTCCGGGACTCGGCGGCCAGGGTCATCGCCACGAATCCGCCCATGGAATGGCCGACCAGGGTCACCGGTCCGTCATCGGCGAAGGCATCGACGGCGGCGCGCACGTCCCGGGCATGAGCGCTCATCCCGAACGGTCCGGGCAGCGTCCTCGAATCCGCGCGTCCGCGCAGATCGGGTCCGATGACGCGCACACCGGGCAGGGCGGAGACGAGACCGGCGAAGAAGAGGTGGTTCGAGGTGATCCCGTGGATCACGCACACCGTGGGCACGTGTCCGGGGCCGGAGGCCACGGGCTCCCACACGCCGACGGACAGCTGCCCGCCCTCCACGTCGACCCGGTACCGGTTGTAATCGTGTGACGACATCGTCGCGGATCCCTTCGCTTAGGTGTTGTCTCCAGTGTAGAGCGAACTGCACGCGGACACGACGGGGCCCCGAGCCGATCGTCGGCTCGGGGCCCCGTGTGTGCGGATTCCGGCCCGCACCGCCGCTGCTAGCGGCTCAGACCTCGAAGAGGCTGGTGACCGATCCGTCTTCGAACACTTCGTGCACGGCCCGGGCGATGAGCGGGGCGATCGAGAGCACGGTGAGCTTGTCGAAGACCTTGTCCTCGCTCAGCGGCAGGGTGTTGGTGACGATGACCTCTTCGGCCACGGAGTTCGACAGGCGTTCGACCGCGGGTCCGGAGAACACGGCGTGGGTCGACACGACGATGACGCCCTTCGCTCCGGCGGCCATGCAGGCGTCGGCCGCCTGGACGATGGTCCCGCCGGTGTCGATCATGTCGTCGACGAGCACACAGGTCCGGCCCTCGACCTCACCGACGACGCGGTTGGCCTTGCTCGCATTGGGCCGGGTGATGTCGCGGGTCTTGTGGATGAAGGCCAGCGGGACTCCGCCCAGCGAATTCGACCAGTTCTCGGCGACCTTGATGCGGCCGGCATCGGGAGAGACCACGGCGAGATCGCCGGGATACTTGTCCTTGACGTAGCCGGCGAGGATCGGCATCGCGATGAGGTGGTCGACCGGACCGTCGAAGTATCCCTGGATCTGCGCGGTGTGGAGGTCGACGGCGATGATCCGGTCGGCACCGGCGGTCTTGTACAGGTCGGCGACGAGGCGGGCGGAAATGGGCTCGCGTCCGCGGTGCTTCTTGTCCTGCCGTGCGTACGGGAAGAAGGGAGCGATGACGGTGATCCGCTTGGCCGAGGCGCGCTTGAGGGCGTCGACCATGATCAGCTGCTCCATCAGCCACTCGTTGATCGGCGCACAGTGCGACTGGAGGACGAAGACGTCGCTGCCGCGGACCGACTCGGAGTACCGGACGTAGATCTCCCCGTTGGCGAAGTTGTAGATATCGGTGGGGAGGAGCTCCGTCCCCAGATTCTCCGCGACTTGTTCGGCGAGTTCGGGGTTCGCCCGACCGCTGACCAGGACGAGCTTCTTATCACCCGTCGTCGTTATCTCATTCACTAATCCGTTCCCCTTCGGACGCGTTTTCGGCTGCCTGCGCTGCAAGCGTACCGGGACGATTTGTCTGGACCCAGCCCTCCAGGTTGCGCTGCGGAGCCACGGAGATGGCCAGCGCTCCTGCAGGAACATCCTTGCGCACCGTCGTGCTCGCACCCGAGTAGGCGCCATCGCCCACGGTCACAGGGGCGACATACATATTGTCCGAGCCCATGCGTGCATGCTTGCCGACGACGGTGCGGTGCTTGTTGACACCGTCGTAGTTGACGAACACCGAGGCGGCGCCGATGTTCGTGCCCTCGCCGATGTCGGCATCACCGACATAGGACAGGTGCGGGACCTTGGCGCCGGTGCCGATGTCGGAGTTCTTCGTCTCCACGAAGGTGCCGATCTTTCCGGACTCGCCGAGGCTGGTGCCCGGACGCAGATAGGCGAAGGGGCCGACGCTGGCCTCGGCGCCGATGACGGCGAGTTCGCCGTGTGTGCGCACGATGTGCGCCCCGGCCCCGACCTCGGTGTCCTTGAGTGTGGTGTCCGGTCCGATGACGGCGCCGGTGGCGACGTCCGTGGCGCCGAGCAGCTGTGTGCCGGGCAGGATCGTCACATCCTGACCGATCGCGACATCGACGTCGATCCACGTGGTGTCCGGGTCGATGATGGAGACTCCGGCGCGCATGAACTTCTCGCACTGGCGGCGGTTGAGCTCCTTGCCCAGGTTGGCCAGCTGGACGCGGTCGTTCGCTCCTTCGACCTGCCACAGATCGTCGGTGACGGTGGCCGCCACCGCCCGGCCGGCCTGACGGGAGAGGCCGATGACATCGGTGAGGTACTTCTCTCCCTGGGCGTTGTCGGTCGTCAGGGACGCCAGTGCCTCCTTGAGCGCGACGGCGTCGAAGGCGTAGATGCCCGAGTTGATCTCGCTGATAGCGCGTTCGTCCTCGTTCGCGTCCTTCTCTTCGACGATGCGCTGCAGCGCTCCGGAGGAGTCGCGGACGATGCGGCCGTAGCCGGTCGGGTCGTCGACCTCGGCCGAGAGCACCGTCACGGCGTTGGAAGATGATTCATGGACCTCGACGAGGTCGTTGATGGTCTCCGTCGTCAGCAGCGGAACATCGCCGTAGGTGACGACGACCGTGCCGCTGATGTCCTCCGGCAGCTGGGTCAGCGCGCATTCGGTGGCGCGGCCGGTGCCCGGGACCTCGTCCTGATCGGCGATGAGCAGGGAGCGCTGAGAGGCCAGAGGCAGGGAGTCCAGATGGGCGACGAGCTGCTCGCGTTCGTGTCGGACGACGACGACGAGGTGGTCGGCACAGGTGCCGTCGGCGGCCGACACGGCGTGGTGGAGCAGGGAACGACCGCCGATGGGATGCATCACCTTGGGAAGAGCCGATTTCATTCGGGTGCCTTGGCCCGCGGCCAGTACGATGACGGCGGTCGGACGCGTCTGCGACATAGTTGAATCCTTCGCATGTCGGTTGGGGCCAGCTCCGCCCATAGGATTCGAACCTATACTGCACGGCTCCAAAGGCCGGCGTGCTGCCATTACACCAGGGCGGAACAGCGTGCACCAGTTCAGGGGCCCGCGCTCACGAGACACCATCATGCCACTACGATTAATTCTATGGAAATTCTACGCGAGATCCTTCTGACCCTGCATCTGGTCGGAATGGCGATCATCGTCGGGGGCTATTTCACTGTCATCCGCTCCCCCAAGGTGCTCTCCGGAATGCTCCACGCGTCCTATCTCCAGCTCATCACGGGACTGCTGCTCGTGGGCATCGCGGAGATGGGCGACGGGGACGTCAACCATGTGAAGATCGGCATCAAACTGGTCGTGGCGATCATCGTCACCGTCTTCGCGTTCATCGGCAGCAGGAAGCAGAAGGCCTTCACCGCTGCGGGCCCCGCAGCATCGGCCCCCGCCGAGGGCACCGCTGCGACGGCGGTGAAGAATCCGTCGGCGACGATGGCGCATCTGACGTTCGCGTTCACGATCATCAACCTCATCGTGGCCGTCTTCGTCCACTGACCGACTCGGCTCTCCTGACGGCGGCCCGGATGCCCAGCACGCGGTATCCGGGCCGCCGTCAGCCGTGTCCGCGAGGGCCGTCGGCTCCGCTCGCGGGCAGAATCGTCCCGTGTCCGGCCCGGACGGTATCGTTGTGGACGACATGACTGCTGCATCTGAACACCTCGACCATGCCGCCGGCGCCGACCCCCGAGCGGCCGAACTCCTCACCGGGCTCAACCCGCGACAGCGCGAAGCCGTGATGCACACCGGGTCCCCGCTGCTCATCGTCGCCGGAGCAGGGTCGGGCAAGACCACTGTTCTGACCCGCCGCATCGCCTATGCCCTGGCCACGGGGCGCGCTCATCCGGGCGAAGTCCTGGCGATCACCTTCACGAACAAGGCCGCCAGGGAGATGGCCGAACGCGTGTCCTCCATCGTCGGCCCGGCCTCCCGCGCCATGTGGGTCTCGACGTTCCACTCCTCGTGCGTGCGGATCCTGCGTCGGGAGGCGAGGGTGCTGGGCCGGAACACGAACTTCACCATCTATGACGCTCAGGACGCCCAGCGCCTCGTCTCGCAGATCCTCAAGGAACTCGGCCTCGACACGAAGAAGTACACCCCGCGAGCCATTCTGCATCGGATCTCGAACCTCAAGAACGAGCTGCAGACCCCCGACGACTTCACTCCCCGCCCGAACAATCCCGCCGACGAGGTGCTCGCGGACGTCTTCACGCGCTACACCTCCCGACTGCGCCTGGCCAATGCCTTCGACTTCGACGACCTCATCTCCGAGACCGTCCACCTCTTCGGCGCCTTCCCCGAGGTCGCCGATTCCTACCGGCGGCGGTTCCGGCACATCCTCGTCGATGAGTACCAGGACACGAACCCGGCCCAGTACGCGCTGATCAAGGCCCTGGCCGGCGACGGCGCCGGCGGTGCGTCGGGAGCCGAACTCACCGTCGTCGGTGATGCCGACCAGTCGATCTATGCCTTCCGCGGTGCCACGGTGCGCAATATCGTCGAGTTCGAGAAGGACTTCCCGAACGCGGAGACCATCCTCCTCGAGCAGAACTACCGTTCGACGCAGAACATCCTCGACGCGGCGAATGCCGTCATCTCCCACAACGAGGACCGCAGGGAGAAGAAGCTGTGGACCTCCGAGGGAACGGGTGAGCAGATCGTCGGCTGGGTGGCCGAGAACGAGCAGGCCGAAGCACGGTTCATCGTCGACCGCATCGACGATCTCATCGACGACGAGAACTACCGGTACGGCGACTTCGCCGTCTTCTATCGCACGAATGCCCAGTCGCGGGCCATCGAGGACGCCCTGGTCCGCTCGGGCATTCCCTACAAGGTCGTCGGCGGCACCCGCTTCTACGAACGCAAGGAGATCAAGGACGCCCTGGCCTATCTGCGGGTGGTGGCCAATCCCGATGACGATGTCAATCTGCGCCGCATCCTCAATGTGCCCAAGCGCTCCATCGGCGACCGCACCGAAGGCCTCATCGCGGACTTCGCCGACCGGGAGGGCATCAGCTTCCATACGGCCCTGGGACGGCTCGAGGAGATTCCCCATCTGAGCTCTCGGGCTCTGACCTCGGTGCAGAAGTTCTACGATCTCATGCAGGACCTCGCCTCCACCGCCGAATCGTCCCCGCTGTCGCGGGTGATCGAGGCGATCCTCGAACAGTCCGGCTATCTCGAATCGCTGCAGAAGAGCACCGATCCGCAGGACGAGTCGCGGGTGGACAACCTCGCCGAACTCGTCGCCGTGGCCGAGGACTTCGTCGCCTCCCGTGAGGCCGCCGCGACATCCGAGGCGGACACCGACACGGAAACGGACGACGCTTCCGCCGCCGCGGCGGAGGAAGCTCCCCCTGCTCCCGGCGTCGGAGTCGCAGCCATCGACCAGTTCCTCGAACAGGTGGCGCTGGCCTCGGACACCGATCAGATCCCCGATGCCGAGCTGGGTCAGGTCACGCTCATGACGCTGCACACGGCCAAAGGACTGGAGTTCCCCGTCGTCTTCCTCACCGGACTCGAGGACGGTGGATTCCCGCATTCCCGGTCGTTCGAGAACCCGCTGGAGCTGTCCGAGGAACGGCGCCTGGCCTATGTCGGACTCACACGCGCCCGCCAGAGGCTGCTGCTGAGCCGGGCCGAGACCCGCAGCATGTGGGGCCAACCGCAATACAACCCGCCGAGTCGGTTCCTGTCCGAGATCCCGGAGGACCTCATCGTCTGGGAGAACACAGGCAGCTTCTCCGGTGGGTTCTCCGGCGGCTTCGGGTCCGGCTATTCCTCGGGACATTCGGGAACCTCACGCGGATTCGGTGCAGGCCGCGGCACATCCTCGCGGTCGGGTGCCGGCTCCTCGGCACCGGCGGCCGGTTTCCCCAATCGGATCCGTCCCAACCGAGAGGTCATCTCCGTCGAGGTCGGAGAGAAGGTCTCCCACGAGTCCTTCGGCCTCGGCACCGTCACCGAGGTCAACGGGGTCGGGGACAAGACGGTGGCTGTGGTCGACTTCGGTTCTGCCGGTTCGAAGCGACTGCTGCTGCGCTACGCTCCGATCGACAAGCTCAACTGACCGTCCCGGCGGCTCGTTGAAGCGCCGACCTGGTCGAAGCACTCACCTGGTTGAAGCGCCCGCCACGAAGAAGGCGCCGAGGGGAACTCTCGTTCTCCTCGGCGCCTATTCCATGCCGGACGCGGCTATGGAGTGAAGATCATTCGTTGCCAAGCTTGTCATCGGCTGCGTCGCGACCCTTGTTGATCTGGTCTTCGAACTTTCCGCCGGTGACATTGTTGGCGGCGTCAGCAGCCTTGTCCAGGCCCTGGTCGCTGATCTGCTCACCCTTATCGCTATTCATGGCGTCCTTGGCTTTATTGGTCAGATCGTCCAGTCCCATACTGTCTCCTTTCATCGGAAAAGGTTCGAAGCGAACCTTCTGACGCCTTCACCCTGCCACTTATTCCGTCGTTGCGACACCGCGATGTCCCGTTTCTCAGAGAATGCACATAAAATTGCGCAGCACGAGCACGGGCACAGGACTCCTTGACAATGGCCGTCAGCGGCGCCATGGAATCACCGGGACGGCGGGATGAGGAATGCCAGACCGACCAGCAGCACCGCGAACAGGAGGCAGGTGGTGATGTCGACGGCCTTCGAGCGGTTGGTCCACACCTCGTTCCACGGTGGGGGCATCGCCCTGAACCCGGCGAGACCAGCCGGCACGGCGGCCAAGACGACGGCGCCGAGACGGAAATCGATGAACGAGCAGGCCGCCGCGGCGATGGCCGCCAGGAGGCATCCGAGCAGCACCCAATCACGGCGGGTGGGATGCGCGTACCTGCGCTTCCAATAGATCCACCGCTTGGCGATCGGCCCTCTCCCCCGCCGTGCGTGGCGAGGGTGAGGTCGCTTCATCTCAGTGGAAGAAATGACGGCTCCCGGTCAGGTACATCGTGATCCCGGCCTGCTGCGCGGCGGCAATGACCTCGTCATCGCGGATCGATCCGCCCGGCTGCACCACGGCGGTGACTCCGGCGTCGATGAGGATCTGCAGACCGTCGGGGAACGGGAAGAAGGCATCGGAGGCGCCGACGGCACCGGCGGCGCGTTCGGCACCGGCACGCTCGACGGCCAGCTTGGCCGAATCGACTCGGTTGACCTATCCCATGCCCACACCGACCGAGGCCCCGCCCTTGGCGAGCAGAATGGCGTTGGACTTCACGGCCCGGCCGGCCTTCCAGGCGAACTCGAGGTCGGCGAGGATCTCCGGCGTCGCGGGCTTCCCGGCGGCCAGGGTCCAGTTCTCCGGCCGGTCGCCCTCGGCCTGGAACGCATCGCGGTCCTGAACGAGGAATCCGCCGGTGATGGGTTTGATCTCGGACGCGGCGAAGTCGACCTCACCGAGTTCGAGCAGGCGCAGGTTCTTCTTCGTCGACAGGAGCTCGAGAGCCTCGGCGGAGAACGAGGGTGCGGCCAGGCACTCGGTGAAGATCGGCTTGATCGATGCGGCCAGTTCAGCGTCGACTTCACGATTGGTGGCGATCACCCCGCCGTATGCCGAGAGCGGATCGCATTCGTGGGCGGCCTTGTGCGCGGCGGCTGCGGTGTCGGCGACGGCGATGCCGCAGGGGTTCGCGTGTTTGACGATGGCCACGGCCGGCTGGTCGAAGTCGAAGGCCGCACGGATCGCGGCATCGGTGTCGGTGTAGTTGTTGTACGACATCGCCTTGCCGCCCAGCAGCGTGGCACAGGCGATGCCGCGGGTGCCGTCGGAGTAGACCGCTGCGGCCTGATGCGGGTTCTCCCCATAGCGCAGATCCGCGATCTTCTCTCCCGTGACTCCGGCGAAGGCCGGCTGGTCGGCCTCGTCGCCGTCGCTGTCTTCCGCACCGCTGAGTTCGGCGGCGAACCATGAGGCCACCGCGGTGTCATAGGCGGCGGTGTGGGCGAAGGCCCGTGCGGCGAACTCCCGCCGCGCGGCGACACCGAAGCCCTCGCCGGATGCGGCCTCGATCACGGCCGAATAGTCGGCCGGATCGGTGACCACCGCGACGGTCGGGTGGTTCTTCGCTGCGGCGCGGACCATCGAGGGTCCGCCGATGTCGATCTGCTCCACGCAGTCGTCGAAGCCCGCACCGCTGGCGACGGTGTCGGAGAACGGATAGAGGTTGACGATGACGAGGTCGAAGGGCTCGATCCCGAGCTCGTCGAGCTGACTCCGATGGTCCGGCTTGCGGGAGTCGGCGAGGATGCCCGCGTGCACCCGCGGGTGGAGGGTCTTGACCCGCCCTTCGAGACATTCGGGGAACCCGGTCAGGTCTTCGACCTTCGTCACCTCGGCCCCCGCCTCGGCGATCTTCGCTGCCGTCGAACCGGTCGACACGATCTGGACTCCGGCGGCGTCGAGTCCGCGAGCCAGGTCCTCCAACCCGGTCTTGTCATAGACGCTGATCAGCGCTCTCCTGATCGCGCGGGTTCCTGTCACAGATCCTCCTTGAGGTTCGTTCGCCGGTCGATTCTTCGCCCGGCTGGGGTCAGTTTGCGGCCGTCGCCGAGGCGGCATATCCGCGGACATGCCGACCGTCGATGACGAGATCGGAGTGGGCGAGGTGGGCCAGCAGACGCACGAGCTCTTCCCTCTCAAGGGCCTTGATGCGTTCGTGGACGGTCTCTTCGGTGTCGTCATCGCCGATGGGCACGGCGTACTGGGTGATGATCGGGCCCGTGTCGACGCCGGTGTCGACGAGGTGGATGGTCCCGCCGGTCAGCTTCACTCCGTGGGCGAGTGCGTCGCGGACTCCGTGCGCTCCCGGGAACGACGGCAGAAGCGCCGGATGGGTGTTGATGATCCGGTTGGAGAACGCCTCGACGAAGCTCGGGCCGAGGATGCGCATGAACCCGGCCGACACCACCCAGTCGGGTCCGAGTTCGGCCACTGTCCGCCGCAGCTGTTCGTTCCAGGCCTGTCGGTCGGCGAAGTCCTTCGGCCGGACGACGAAGGTCGCAACATCGTGGGCGCGGGCCCGGTCCAGGACTCCGGCCGTGGACGAATCCGAGCCGACTGCCAGGATCTCGACTCCGCGCGTTCCAGCGGCGAATGCGTCGATGACTGCCTGAGTGAGGGTACCGGAGCCTGAGGCCAGAAGAACGATGCGCACGCGCCCATTCTAACGTCTGCGTCTCTGCTGTGCGCTCGCGCGGCCAGCCACCGGACACGGCCCGCCGAGGCATTTGTCAGTCGTCTGTGAGAAACTGGCACAGTGACGCCACCAAACAGCACCGAAGAGAAGAAGGCACCGACTCCCGACGAGGAGAAACAGGCCGCTCCGGCACGACACGGGCTCGTCCTGATCCTGCTGATCCTCGCCTCGGTGCTGACGTTCACCTACCAGCTGCCGTTCAAGCTCGCCGCCATCGGCTTTGCGATCGCGGCGATCGTCTGGTCGGTGAAGTACATCGTCGCCGTGGTGAAGACGAAGCAGCGAAGGAACATGTCGTTGGGCATCCTCGGCGGTCTGCTCAGCCTCTATCTCGTCTTCTCGACGATGTCGTCGGTCATCCTCTGGCCGGTGCAGTCCAAGTACGAGGAGTGCCTGCGCGATGCGATCACCGAGCAGGCTCAGCTGACGTGCACCAGCGACTACCAGACCGGACTCGGTGACTGGTTCAAGCAGATCACCGGACAGGACCTCGATCTGCCGGGCACGCAGTGAGTGAAATGGGTCCGGCCCCGTCCGTTGCCGACTGATCCCGTCCCCCACTCCCGGCTGATCCCGTCACCTCCCAGCTGAAACCACGTCGCCGAGATCCCGCTGCAGAGGCTCGGTCGCGCCGCTCTCATCGGCTCTCGTCCTCATCCCAGTGCACGGGGCTCCCGTCGTCGGCCTGCAGCGTGGAGAGTCTGATCAAGAGCAGTCCGATGGCCATTCCCACACCGATCCAGACCGTGACGACGACTGCCGAGGTCAGGGCCGAGGGTCCGAAGTCGGACAGACTCAAGGGCCCCAAGGCCCCGCCGGAGAAGAGCGCGAGGATCTCGAAACCGACGAAGACGATGCCGGCGGCGATGCCGATGCCCGACCATGAGCCTTCGAGCACTTCGCGGGCTCGGTCCCGTCCGAGGATGGTCGCCAGCAGGCCGAGGACGATGAGAACCGCCGGCGCCGCCATCGTCCATGCCGGGTAGTCTCCGCTGAGCAGCTGCAGCACCGGAACATCGGGCACCGGCACGGTGGCCGCGTGCAGTGCCGAACTCGTCTCCGCTCCGCCCAGGCCGACGCCGGAACCGGCGCTCCACGACAGCGCCGAGTAGAGGATGCCCGGGGCGAACAGCAGCTGGACGATGAGCAGGCCGACACCGGCGGCGACCGGTGAGCTGTAGACCTGCAGCGACACGGACACATCGTCCCAGCGGAGGACGATGCCGACGGCGAGGATGACCACGGCCGCTGCCAGTGCACCCCAGAGCAAGCGGCGCGCCAACCTGCATCCGAGATCCCAGATCTCGTCGAGCCCCCGCAGCCCCGGAATATCAGCCACGCCGCGGACCCGGAGGAATCCGAAGCCCACGGCAGAGACGAGGAAGAGGAGGAGACGCAGGATTCCCAGAGGAGTCACCGTCGCCTGTCCGACCAGGATCGCGAAAGCCAGCAGCGGGCCCGCATACACCACGGCGAAGGTCCCCAGAGCCGTGGCCATGATCGTCCACCAGTCGCCGCGACCGTCCACATCATCGTCGGGCGCATCGGCTGCGATGCCGTCGACGAGGCGGCAGGCAGCCGCGGCCACGAGCGACCACAGTCCGAGCGTGATCAGGCTCGGTGCCACGGAGAAGTCGAACCCGAGGGTCGAGACGCTGAGGCCCGAGACCGATGCCCACAGTGCGAAGGCCCACTCGGGAATCACCGAATACGGCAGCTGTGAGCCGAGCCCGACGATCCAGCACGCCGTCGCCACGACGAAGGCGGCCGGTACGACGATGAGGTCGATCTTCACGACTTCCAGCAGAACTGTGAAGATCGTTCGACGGAGGGGACGGAGGTGAGGAGAAGTGCGCATCACTTCCATTTTCGCTGACGTCGGGCCTGCTTTTCGGTATTGACAGCGCGATTCCTCGTTCTGGGAAGTACAATTGCGCCAGGACAGGCTTGTACACGCAAAGGATGAATCCAACGATGAGCAACGGGAACGATCACCCCAATTTCCCGCCACCACCCAGCGAGCCTCCGGAGACCGGCCGATCGACGCCTCGTTCGGAGGATCCGAAGGACGAGGGCGTCGAGGGTTCGACAGCCTCGGACACCACCGAGGAGACGCAGGCAATGCCCGCTCCCGATTTCGACGAGGACCCGGCGGCCGGCCCGGAGCCGTCCGAGGGTTCGACTGGGCCCGATGACCAGGCGCCCCCGCTGCACACCCCCGACCAGGGGGCGGATGGCTCCGATGCCGGGGCACCGGACCTGCCCGCCGAGGCCCCGGACCGGCCCACCGTGGCCCCGGCCGCTTCGCAGCAGAACCAGGCAACGCGGCACTCCGATCCGTCGGCCCAGAACGGCGGACCCTCCGGCTCGAATCAGTCGGATGGGACGTGGGCCGGCCCACCGGCGGGCCCATACCCGGGTGCTCCGAATCAGGCCGACCAGTATCAGAGCAGTCCGTATCAGAACGCGTCCGGCCAGGGCGGCTCCGCGTATCCGGGCGGACAGGGCCAGCCCGGTCAGCACCAACCGGGGCAGTACCAGACCGGCTCGGGTCCGGACGAGGGGCGCACCGGCTCGGGTTCCGGACAGTCCCAAGCGATTCCGCAGCCGGCCCCGGCCCCGGGCTTCGCCGGTTCTCAGGCCGCGGCGACCCGCGCCGATGCACGACCGGAGAAGAAGAAGAGCAAGCTTCCGCTCTTCATCACACTCGGTGCGGTGGCCCTCGTCGCCGTCCTAGTCCTCGTCGGCTTCCTCGTCGTCGGCAGCGTCAACAAGAACAACTACGGTCCCGACAAGGTGGCCGAGGACTATGTCGCCGCGCTGAACAAGGGAGACTTCGCTGCGGCGGAGAAGATCGCCGCCTCACCGCGGCCTGAGGGCACGAACGTCGATCTGCTGTCGAAGGAATTCACCGACGCCTCATCGGCGAAGATCGACAAGGCGAAGGTCGAATCCTCCACCGTCGACGGAGACAAGGGCACCGTCGTCGTGTCCTACGAACTCGACGGCACTGCCTACAACGTGGAGCTGTCGGCGAAGAAGGACGGAAAGCAGGACCTGTTCTTCGACAAATGGAGCCTGACCGGCCCCGAACTCAACGTCGTCTCCCTCGACATTCCCGCCGCCGACGGCCTGACCGTCAACGGCGAAGAGTACAAGGCGAAGTCGGGCACCACCTCTTTCGCCGTCTATCCGGGCAGCTATGACTTCGAGATCCCCTCGAGCAAGTGGGTCTCCGAGGCCTCGGACACGGCCCAGGTGAACTTCCCGAAGGCCTTCACCCCGGGCGGGGAGCCGAAGGAGGGTCAGGTCGCCCCCACCACCCTCAACCTCGACCTGTCGCCGACGAAGGCATTCAAGAAGGAAGTGCAGAAGCAGGTCGAGGCCGAGCTGAAGAAGTGCTTCGACAACAAGAGCATCGAGCCCAAGTGCGATTTCATCAAGTTCGATCCCTCGGAGATCCCGGTCGGCGGTTCGGACAAGAAGCTCGACGATCTGGCGAAGAAGGACACCGCGAAGTGGGACATGAAGGAGATGCCCAAGGTGAAGGCCAGCTTCGGTGCGGGCGATACCAACACCGGTTCGTTCTTCACTGAGAAGCCGGGCAAGTTCGACTTCACCGTCGATGGCAAGAAGGCCGGGTCCTCCTACTTCTCCAACGGCAATTCGCTGTCGGTCTCCGGCAGCGTGAAGGTCGACGGCGACAAGCTCTCGGTCGAGTTCTTCGACTTCTGACCGGCCGTGACCCGCCGAACCGGCGGGATCGACCCTGTCCTTCCAGTCGGGTCGGTCCTGCTGGTCGGAGGTTTCAGCCCATCGTGGCCCTGGTCGGCGTCTCCAGACCGGTTGCGGTCTCGAACCAGGCTCCGGCGGCCATGACGAATTCGTCGGCGAAACGACGTCCGGAGATCTGGGCGCCGATGGTCCGGCCATCGGTCATGAACCCGGCCAGGACGGTCGCTGCCGGCTGTTCGGACATGTTCAACGGCATGGTGAAGCCGATATGGCCCATCGGCTCGTGCACCTCGGGGTAGGGCATCGGCTGTTCGGCCGGGAATGCCGGGCCGGGAGCGGTGGGAGAGATCACGAGGTCGAGATCGGCTGTGGCCGCGATCGTGCGCCGCCTGATCTCCTGCACACTGTGGTAGCAATCCATCAGCTGAACTCCGCTGACATCGGCTCCGTCCTGGGCCCACTGCTGGATATAGGGCAGGATGAGGGCCTGTTCCTCGACCGGCAGCGCCTTGAGATCGGCCCAGGACCGCACCCGCCAGAACAGATCCATGTCGTGGAGCAGACCGTCGTCGATGAACGGTTCGACCGAGACGATCGTCGCCCCGGCGTCAGCGAAGCGCTCGGCCGCCTCGGCGATGGTGGACCGGATCTGCGCGTCGACGGCCACCCCGCACCCGGCGTCGAGGTGCAGACCGATGCGCAGCCCCCGCGGGTCGAACCCAGCACCCGATCCGCATTCCGGATGATGGCGCGGATCGTCGACGGCGAAGCGAGGAAGTCGGGAGTAGTCCCGATCATCGGGAGCGGAGATGATGTCCATGACGGCTTTGACATCGGACATCCTGCGCGCGAGCGGCCCGGCGCACCGACCGAGATAGGGTGCGTCGAGCGGGACCCGACCGAAGCTGGGTTTGAGTCCGGCCAGGCCGAGCCATGTGCACGGCAGGCGGATCGAACCGCCGATATCGGAACCGATATGGATGGGGCCGTACCCGGCGGCGGCCGCCGCTCCGGCTCCGGCGCTCGAACCGCCGGTGGTGAGTTCGGGGTTCAGCGGAGAACGGGTCACTCCGTGAAGGGAGGAGACTCCCGAGGACAGCATGCCCCAATCGGGCATCGTCGTGGAACCGACGATGACGGCGCCGGCTTCCTCCAGCCGCTGCGTGATCGGGGCGTCGTGATCGGCGATCGGGACCTCGGCCCACGCATGCCCGCTGGGAATGGGCACCCCGGTTCGGGCGATGTTCTCCTTGATCGTCACCGGCACACCGTCGAGGTCGCTCAGGGGGCGGCCCTCGCGCCACCGGGCGGCGCTGGCCACGGCCGCGGTTCGGGACCGTTCGTCATCGCGGTGGCACAGAGCGTTGATGACCGGTTCGCATTCGTCCATTCTGGCCACCACGGCACTGTGCGCCTCGATGGGGTCGAAGTCCCCTCCGGCGAATCCGGCCGCCAGCTCGGCCGCGCTGTGATCGGCAAGCGAGATCGTGCTCACGTGCTGCCCTTTCTCTCGATGGTTCTGTGACGGTGATGCTCGGTCGGCTCAGCCGGCTGCGGCGAGCGCCTCGGCCAGGCTCGGGGTGGCGGCGATGAGGCGGGAGGTGTAGTCCTCCTGGGGGTTCGCGTAGATGTCCTCCGTGGCACCGGACTCGACGATCCGGCCGTCCTTCATCACGATGACCTCCGAACACAGGTGTCTGACGACGCCGAGGTCGTGGGAGACGAACAGGAGGGTCAGCGCATAGTCGTCGACGAGGTCGGTGAGCAGGTTGAGCACCTGGGCGCGCACGGACACGTCGAGGGCGGAGACCGGTTCGTCGGCGACGAGGATCTGCGGTCGGGTCACCAGGGCGCGGGCGATGGAGATCCGCTGCCGCTGACCGCCGGAGAACTGGTGCGGATAGCGACTCAGCGATCGCGCGTCGAGGTCGACGGCTTCGAGCATCGACTCGACCCGTGCGAGCCGCTCGTCCCTCTCGACGCCGGCCGCGACGAGAGGCTCGGCGACGATGTCCGCGACTCGCATCCGCGGGTCGAGCGAGGCGAAGGGGTCCTGGAACACGATCTGCAGGTTCTCCCGCAGAGCTCGCAGCGCCTGCGCACCAGCGGCCTCGACTCGGATGTCGCCGACCCGGACGTGGCCGGTGGTGGGACGATCGAGGCCGGAGAGGATGTTCAGCAGCGTCGATTTGCCCGAGCCGGATTCTCCCACGATGCCAAGACGCGCTCCGGCGCCGACCCGGAAGTCGATCCCGCCCAGGGCGGTGACACTCGATCGCCGTCGGCCGAGCAGTCCCCCGGCTCTGAATACACGAGTGACATCGGAGACCTCGATCAGCGCAGACGCGTCGCTGGCCGAGGCGGCCACGGGCTCTGCCTCGGGCGTGTCCGTTCCGCATTCGGCCCCGCCCATGCGGGTTTCTGACGCAGCCGGTCTCCGAGCACCCGGCGCAGATGAGCGCGTCCGATCCTCGTCGATCACCGGCATCTGCGGACCCGTGTAGGCCAGTGCCGTCTTGAGCGTGAACAGTCGACCGTCGTCGTCGGTGGCACCGAGGTCCGACGACGCGAGCAGTCCGCGCGTGTATTCGTGCTCGGGTGCGGAGAAGATCTTCTCGACGGGTCCGGTCTCGACGATGCGGCCGCGGTACATGACGATGACCCGGTCGCAGAGGCCTGCCACGACGGCCAGGTCGTGGGTGATGAACAGCAGACCCGCCTGGACTGCTGCCACCCGTTCGGCGATGAGGTCGAGCATGTGCCGCTGCACGGTGACGTCGAGTGCCGTGGTCGGTTCATCGCAGATGAGCAGTCGCGGGGAGTTCGCCAGGGCGATGGCCAGCATGACCCGTTGGCGCTGTCCGCCGGACAGCTGGTGCGGGAACGCGAACCGTGCACTGTCGGGCTCGGGCATGTGCACGTCGTCGAGCAGCTGGCGCACACGTGTCGGCACGTGTGCGCGAGCCGTCTTGCCGTGGATGCGCAGCACCTCGGCGATCTGCTCGCCGATGCGCATGAGCGGGTTGAGTGCGCTCATGGGTTCCTGGAAGACCATGGACACGATGTCCGAGCGCAGCCCGGCCAGGGTCTTCTCATTCGCGTCGAGGAGGTTCCCTCTGTGGCCCTGCAGTCCCACCTGGCCCTGCGCGTGCAGCTCTTCGGGCAGCAGTCCCATCACCGATTGGGCAGTCAGTGATTTGCCTGATCCGGACTCCCCGATCAGCCCGACCCTCTCCCCCGCCGCCAGGCTCAGACTCACATCGTCGAGCACAGGGTCCTGCGCACCTGCGGGGGTGATGGTCAGGTTGCGGACCTCGAGCAGATTCTCAGACACCACGGGCCTCCATCTTCGGATCGAACCGGTCTCGCAGCCCATCGCCCAAGAGATTGAAGCCGAGCACGGCGAGGGCGATGAACAGTCCCGGCCAGAGGGCGAGTTCGGGGTGGGTCGAGAGGAACTGCTGGGATTCCTGGAGCATCCGGCCCCAGGAGGGAACCGGGGCCTGCGTGCCGAGACCGAGGAAGGACAGCCCCGCCTCGGCCAGGACGGAGATCGCGAAGGCCACCGAGGCCTGGACGATGACCATGCCGGCGATGTTCGGCAGCACATGGACGACGGCGATGGCCGGGGTCCTGCGGTTCGCTGCCCGGGCCGCGCGCACGTATTCGGACCCGAGCACCTGCAGGGTCCCGGACCTGGCCACGCGGGCGAACCCGGGAATCGCGGCGATGCCGACCGCCACCATGGCCGGGCCGGTTCCCGGTGAGTAGACGGCGGCGAAGATGATCGCCAGCAGCAGGGCGGGGAAGGCCAGGAGGATGTCGTTGGCGCGCATGATGACCGCGTCGATCCACACGCCCCACGGCTGCTTCGCGAAGATCGCCGCAATGATGCCGATCGGGGTGCCGATGAGCAGGGCGATGCCGACGGCGACGACGCCGACCAGCAGGGTGATCCGTGCCCCGTACATCACCCATGTCAGCGTGTCGCGACCGAACTTGTCGGTGCCCAGCGGATGGGCGGGGCTGGCCGACTGGAGCCGCGCGATCGGGTCGATGTCACTGGGGCCGTAGGGCGTCCAGAGGAAGGAGACGAGCGCGAGACCGACGATGAGGACGACGAGGCCGCCGCCGATGGCCATCGACGCGTTGAGACGCAGCTTCGAGCGGCCGGGACCGGTGTCCGTCGCGCGTGCTGGAACGGTCGGGCCCGGTGCCTCGACGTCTGCGAGGTCGCGGGGGCTGTGAGCACCGGTGGGGCTGTCGCTCATGCGGCGTTCCTGATCCGTGGGTCGACGACGGGCACGAGCACGTCGACGATGAGGTTGATGATGAGCACCAGCAGGACGAGGACCATGACGATGCCCTGGACGGCGATGAGGTCGCGGTTGGCCACTGCTCGGATGAGTTCGGATCCGATGCCGGGCAGGACGAAGATCTGTTCGATGATCACCGCTCCCACCAGCAGCGTCGCCAACTGGACCCCGGCGACGGTGATGACGGGGATCGCGGCATTGCGCAGTCCGTGCGCGAACAGAGCCTTCGTGCGGGTCAGTCCCTTCGCGCGGGCGGTGCGGATGAAGTCCTCGCGCATGACGTCGAGGACGGCTGAACGCACATACCGGGTGAGGATCGCGGCCTGGACGAGAGCCAGTGACACGACCGGCAGGACGAGGCGGAGGAGGAATCCGCCGACGCCCTCGACCGGCGCCATCCATCCCTGGGACGGGAACCAGCCGAGGGTGAGTGAGAAGATGATGACGAGGATGATGGCGGCGAGGAAGTTCGGGATCGCGATGCCGATCTGACTCGCCGCGGAGATCGTCACGCCGATCCAGGTGCGGTGTTCGACGGCGGCGAAGGTGCCCAGAGGCACGGCGATGAGGATCGACAGGACGATCGCGGAGATGACGAGGATCGCAGTGACCTGCACGCTGTCGACGATGACGGGGGTGATCTCGGCTCCGGTGACATAGGAGGTGCCGAAGTCTCCCCCGGCCATGCCGATCATCCAGTCGAAGTAGCGGATCGCCGGCGGACGGTCGAGCCCGTACTGGGCTTCGAGAGCCGCCACCGCCTCGGGGGTGGCGTTGGTGCCCAGCGCCACCTGAGCCGCGTTTCCCGGCAGGAGGCTCATCAGGGCGAAGACCACCACCGAGGCGACGATGAGTGAGAGCGCGAACTGTGTTGCGCGGCTGATCGCGTAGGTGAGCATCGATCCGTGTGGTCAGTTCCAGCTCAGGTCGGCGATCCTGAACGCATCGGAGACCCGATTGGCCGGGATCCCGGCGATATCGGACTTGGCGAGGACGAGGTTCGGGAACAGGAACAGGAAGTCCGAAGCCGCGTCGTCGGTGATCGTTCGCGCGATCTCCTTCATCCCGGCGATGTAGTCCTCTTCCGTTCCGGTGTCGGCCTTCTCGGCGATCTTCTTGATCTTCGAATCGTCGTAGCCGATGTAGTAGTCCTTCGAGAACACCGTGAGGATGTCCCTCGGTTCGGCGTGGTTGATCACCGACATGTCGAAATCATGTTCGGTGAACGTCTTGTCCAACCACACGGCCGGGAATTCCTGGGTCTTGATGTTCGCTTTGAGCCCGACCTCTTCGAGCTGCGCGGACACGATCTCGGAGATCGCTTTGGCATAGGGCAGGTTCGGCACGGTGAATGTGAACTCCTCCCCCTCGATGCCGGCTTCGTCGACGAGCTCTTCGGCCTTGTCCGGATCGTACTTCCACACCCCGGTGAGGTCTTCGTAGTAGGGATCGGTCGGCGGCACCATCGAACCGATGAGCTCACCGTATCCGGCCCACGCGGTGTCGAGGACGGCCTTGCGGTCGATCGCGTGCATGACGGCTTCGCGGGCCGTCTTGTCCTCGAAGATGCCCTCCGCATTGTTCATCGACAGCACGACTTCACCGTTCGTGGTGCCGGACACGATCTGGTAGTCGTCGCTCTGGAACTCCCCTGCCAGTTCGGGGGCCTGCAGATTGGAGACGAGGTCGATCTCTCCCGACTTCAGTGCGTTCGAGGCCGAGACCGCGTCCTTGAAGTACTTGAATTCCACGGAATCCAGTGCCGGCTGCTCACCCCAGTAGTCGTCCCTGGCGGCGAACTCGATCGATTGGCCGCGGGTGAACTTCTCGATCGTGAAGGGTCCTGTGCCGATGGCCTCGTTGGCCAGGTCCGTCGTGCCCTCGGTGTCGAAGACGGCACCGACGAGGCTGGTGAGATTGAACAGCCAGGTGTTCGACGGCTTCTTCAGTTCGATCTCGACGGTGGTCTCGTCCGGGGTCTCGATGGACTCGACGATGTCCATCTTCGACTTCAGTTCGTTCTTCCACTCGTCCTGCACCCGCTCATAGGAGAATTTGACATCCTCGCTGGTCAGGTCCGCGCCGTTGGAGAACTTCACCCCTTCTCGCAGATCGAAGGTGTAGGTCCTGCGGTCATCGGAAAGCGACCAGTCCTCGGCCAGGCCCGGTTGGATCTCCCCCTCGTCGTCGAGGCGGACCAGGGACTCGTAGACGTTCTCCATCAGCGCTTCGGGGATCGCCACGCCCGAGGTGGAGGTGAAGTCGAGGTTGACCGGTTCGGCGGTGAACGCGATGGTCATCGAGTCCTTCTGCTCCGCATCGCCGGAGTCCGATGCTCCCGCCGAACAGGCCGTCAGCAGCAGGCTCGTGGCGGCTGCGGCCGCCACCCACGTCATGATGCGCGGAGTCTTCATCGTTCTCCTCGAATTCGCCGACCGACGAGGGGTCGTTCACCAACACTCAAGCATCGCCAGTGTATCCGATGTTCTCACCTGGCGAAGCGTTCATGTTCGCATGCTGGAGACTGTGAAGGACGGCGTTCACAGGCGCGGCTGTTCGGCCAGGATCGCGGCCAGGGAGTCGAAGGCGAGGCGTCGATGGGAGCGGGAGTTCTTCTCCTCCGGACTCATCTGCGCGGCCGTCGACGTCGATCCCTCGGGCAGGAAGATCGGATCGTAGCCGAAGCCGTTCTGCCCCGCCGGCGCGGTGGCCAGACGTCCGGGCATGACGCCCTCTGCAGTGAACTCACGGCCATCGGCGGTCACAGCCGCGGCGGCGCAGCGGAACTGTGCGCCGCGGTGCTCGTCGCCGATGTCGCTCAGCTGCGCCAGCAGCAGTTCGAGGTTGGCACGGTCGTCGCCGTGCCGTCCCGCCCAGCGGGCGGAGAAGATGCCCGGTGCCCCGCCGAGGACGTCGACGCTGATGCCCGAGTCATCGGCGATGGCGGTGCGCCCGGTCGCCGCGGCTGCGGCGCGGGCCTTGATCAGGGCGTTCTCGGCGAACGTCACTCCGGTCTCGGCGACATCGCGAAGTCCCGCTTCGGCGGCGGTGAGCACAACGGTGTCGGCGCCGAGGACCGGACCGAGGATGGCCAGCAGCTCACGCTTCTTGCCCTCGTTGTGAGTGGCCAGGACGAAGGTCGTCATCCTGCGAGCACCTCGGACTGGATGCGGGTGAGCTCGGCGCAGCCGAGTCCGGCCAGATCGACGAGACGACCGAGTTCGTCACGGTCGAAGGGTGCGCCTTCGGCCGTGCCCTGGACCTCGACGAACTTTCCCGAGCCGGTCATGACCACATTCATATCGGTCTCGGCCCGCGAATCCTCGACATAGGGCAGGTCGAGCAGCGGCTGACCGTCGATGATGCCGACGCTGACGGCGGAGATGGAATCGACGATCGGGTTGTGGGCGGCGGGAATGAGGCCGGTCGAACGCCCCTTGTCGATGGCTTTGGCCAGCGCCACATAGGCGCCGGTGATCGAGGCTGTGCGGGTGCCTCCGTCGGCCTGGAGGACATCGCAGTCGAGGACCAGGGTGTTCTCTCCGAGCTTCTCCATGTCGATGACGGCGCGCAGGCTGCGACCGATGAGGCGGGAGATCTCATGGGTGCGGCCGCCGAGCTTCCCCTTGACCGACTCACGGGTGCTGCGTGAGTCGGTGGCCCGCGGCAGCATGGCGTATTCGGCCGTGACCCAGCCGCGGCCCTGACCCTTGAGCCAGCGAGGCACACCTTCGGTCAGCGAAGCCGCGCAGAGGACGCGGGTATTGCCGAACTCCACGAGCGCGGACCCTTCGGCGGTGTTGATCCAGTCGGGGGTGATCCTGACCTCACGGAGTTCGTCTGCCTGACGTCCGTCTGCGCGCACTGTCTGCCTCTTTCGTATCTCGGTTGCGGTTGCGGGTTCTGGTGCGGGGTCGACTGCGGGCACTGAACTCACACGGTCCAGGTGGCACCGGGTTTGGCGAGTTCGATGGGGCCGCGGAACTCGCCGGCCGCCTCACCGCGGACGATCGAGCAGTCGGTCCAGATCGGGATGTGGGTGAGCACGAGCGCGGACGCCTCGGCGTTCTGCGCCACACGGCCGGCGCGTTTGCCGGTCAGGTGGATTCCGCGGGCGGTGTCCCGGTCCTCCTGGAACGCGGCCTCGCAGAGGAAGAGGTCGGCACCTGAGGCGGCGGCGACGAGGTTGTCGCATTCGTCGCTGTCGCCGGAATAGGTGATGACGCGTCCTGCTGCATCGGTGATGCGCAGTGCGTAGGCCTCGACGGGATGGTCGACGAGGAAGGACTCGACTGTGAGCGTTCCGATCTGGTGTCGGCTGCCGTGGTCGAGGTCGGTGAAGTCGAAGGCATGGTCGAAATTCGAATCGTCTCCGCCGTTGGCTACCGGAGACCGACCCGGATCGGTGTAGTAGGCCCGGGTCAGCCGTTCCTTCGCCCCGGGTGGGGCGAGGACCGGGATGCGGGTGCGGATCGTGCCGGTGTCGGAGACGTCGCCGTTGAAGAACTTCGGGTCGAAGCGGTGTTTGACGTAGAGCCCGGTCATATCCATGCAGTGGTCGGGATGGAGGTGGCTGAGCACGATGGCCGAGATCCGGTCGGTGTCGATCGTCTGCTGCAGAGGACTCAGCGCCCCGGATCCGAGGTCGAGGACGATGCGGGTGGGTGTGTCCTCGTCGCTTTCGATGAGGTAGCAGCTGGCGAGCGCTGCCCGACCGGGAAAGGATCCGGCGGTGCCGATGGCGGTGAGCTTCATTCGTCGTCGTCCCCTTGCGTCCGCGACAGCAAGGTCGTTGTCAGTCGGTCCTGAATCCAGGTCAGGAAGTCGTACAGGGTCAGGGTGAGGTCTTCGGATTCGGAGAGATCCTCGCGGTGGGCGTATTTCTCTTCCTGTGCTTCCTCGGTGTCGATGCCGAGCCGGACGGCGAGCACCAGTCGCAGATCGTTGAGACCCTTCATCCAGGCCAGGACCTCGTCATGGGTCAGGGTGATGTCGTTGCCCTTGCTCAGCCCCAGCAGCACGATGCGCACATTGTGGGCCTTGGCCTGTTTGAGGTCGAACTCCGTGAGTCGGCGGAACTCCGCCGAACGCTCCTCATCGTCGGGGTCGACGTCGGGCAGCAGCCTCAGCAGCGCCGGATCGACCGGACGGGGCCGGTCGACGAGACCGAGGCGGGCCTCCCAGTTCTCCGAATCCGGTCGGTCCGTCTCCTCGTCTCCGTCTTCGTTCAGCAGCGCGGAGAGGTCGGTGAAGACGGTGAGCATCAGAGAGCGTTCGTTGTCTTCGAGTCTGAGGACGACATCGTCCCCGCGTGCGTCGATGGCGGCCATGTGTCAGTCGGATCCTGAATCGGGTTGGCACGCGGCCCACAGGCCGTATTCGTGCATCGCTTGCGTGTCTCTCTCCATGGCTTCGCGACCTCCGGTGGCGACCACGGAACGGCCGTTCTCATGGACCTCGAGCATCAGCGCGTGGGCCTTGTCCTCGGAGTATCCGAAATAGCTCTGGAACACGAAACTGACATAGCTCATGAGGTTGACCGGGTCGTTGAAGACCACGGTCTTCCAGGGCTTGGCCAGATCTTCGGCCGGCCGGACGTCGACCTCCGGCTCGAGAACTGGTGTCGTTGGATTGCTCACGTTTCCAGCTTACGGCAGAACAGTGACGCTGTCGTGACGTAAGATCGCGCCTATGAGTGATCTCACACGCACCGATTCGACGGCATTCTTCACGGATCAGTACGAATTGACCATGGTGCAGGCCGCCTTGGAATCGGGGGCCGCTCACCGCAGGAGCCTCTTCGAGGTGTTCGGTCGCACCCTTCCCCCCGGTCGCCGCTACGGAGTCGTCGCCGGCACCGGTCGGATCCTCGAGATGATCCGCGACTTCCGCTTCGATGATGCGGAGCTGTCCTTCCTCAGCCGGGAGAAGATCGTCGATGAGCGCACCATCGACTGGCTGGCGAACTACCGTTTCTCCGGCACGATCCGCGGCTATGCCGAGGGTGAGGTCTATTTTCCCGGATCGCCGCTGCTGACGATCGAATCGACGTTCGCCGAGGGTGTCATCCTCGAAACGCTCATCCTCTCGGCCATGAACTACGACTGCGCCGTCGCCTCGGCGGCCTCCCGGATGGCGCAGGCGGCCAGTGATCGTCCCTGCGCGGAGATGGGCGGGCGGCGCACGAACGAACACGCCGCGGTGGCGGCGGCCCGAGCCGCGGTCATCGGCGGTTTCGCCTCGACGTCGAATCTGGCCGCCGGGCTGAAGTACGGTCTGCCCACCATCGGCACCTCGGCGCATTCGTTCACCCTCCTGCATGACTCCGAGCGCGAGGCGTTCGCCGCGCAGCTGAAGTCGCTGGGCACCGATACGACGCTCCTGCTCGACACCTATGACGTCGAGGAGGCCCTGGCGGTGGCCGTCGAACTCGGCGGTGTCGAACTCGGCGGTGTGCGGATCGATTCCGGTGACCTCATCGAACAGGCCAGGGAGGTCCGGGACGGACTGGACCGCCTCGGCGCCCACGACACGACGATCACCGTCACGAGCGACCTCGACGAGTATGCGATCGCCGCGCTTGCGGCCTCTCCCGTCGACTCCTACGGGGTCGGCACCCGCGTCGTGACCGGTTCGGGTGCTCCGGCCGCGGGCCTGGTGTACAAACTGGTGGCCCGGGCCGACGAGGCCGGAGAGTGGACATCGGTGGCCAAGCATGCGACCGGCAAACCCTCCCGCGGCGGGCACAAGGAGGCGCTGCGCCTCATCGATGGTGCGATCGCCGTCGAGGAGGCCGTCGGAATCCCCTCGCTGCCCGACGACCTCGGTGAGGGCCGCCGGTTGAGCGTCGATCTCGTCGTCGATGGTGAGGTCGACGAGTCATTCGTGGGTACGGCCGGTGTGAAGAAGGCCTGTGCCCGTCACGACGAGTCCCTGGCCGAGCTGCCGCGCTCGGCGCGTCGGCTGCAGGACGGTGAACCGGCCATTCCCACCGTCTTCTACTCGGACTGAGCGGCCTCTGCTCTCGACCGGCGCCGTCTGCTCGGCCTGAGGCCCTTCTGCTCGGAGTGAGCGCCCCGCCGGCATCGGATCCGGGCGGGGCGCTTCTGCGCTCGGCGCACGACGGGGCCCGTGTCCGATTTCTCGGGCCGGGGATCATTTGCGGCCGATGAACCAGCCCTGCAGCTTCTTGATCCGGGCCTGGATCTGTTCCCGCGTGGCCTGAGCCACGGCCGGTCCCCCGCAGGCCTTGCGCAGCTCGACGTGCACGTTCTGGTGCGGAGTCCCCGTACGCCTGGCCCAGGCCCCGACGAGGCTCTGGAGCTGATTGCGCTCTTCCTTCATCGCCCGGTGCTCGAGTTCGCTCGTGTCCGGCTCGGGTGCCGGTGCCGTCGAGGTCTTGCGCTTGGCCTGCCGCGCCTGCTGGGTGCGCAGCAGTTCGTGGACCTGCTCGGGTTCGAGCAGCCCGGGGATCCCGATGAAGTCGAGTTCGTCTTCGGATCCGACGGCCCCGCCGGTGCCGAATTCGCCGCCGTCGAACAGGACGCGGTCGAACAGTGCTTCGGCGCCGAGGGCTTCGAAGGAGCCGAGCTGATCGGATGAGGCGCCCTCGTCCCGGTTCGCCTGTTCCACCGCCTGGTCGTCGAAGACGACGACGTCGTTCTCGTCGTCGTTCTTCGGCCGGTCGAGAGCGTGATCGCGTTCGGTCTCCATCGTGTTCGCCAGAGCCAGCAGCACGGGCACCGAGGGGAGGAACACCGAGGCGGTCTCCCCGCGTTTGCGGGCCCGTACGAAACGCCCGATGGCCTGTGCGAAGAACAGCGGTGTCGACGCCGAGGTCGCATAGACGCCGACGCACAGGCGCGGGACGTCGACGCCTTCGGAGACCATGCGCACGGCGACCATCCACCGGTCGGTGGAGTTCTGGAACTGTTCGATCCTCTCCGAGGCTCCGGCCTCATCGGACAGGACCACCGTGGGCTTCTCTCCGGTGATCTCGTGCAGCCGCTTGGCGTAGGCGCGTGCCGCTTCCTGGTCGGTGGCGATGACGAGGCCGCCGGCGTCGTGAACGGTGCGACGGACCTCGGTGAGTCGGATGTCCGCGGCCTTGAGCACGGCCGGGATCCAATCGCCCTTGGGATCCAGCGCGGTGCGCCAGGCCTGGGCGTTGATGTCCTTCGTGGTCTCCTCACCGAGGACATGCGACATCTCGTCGCCGGCCTTCGTTCGCCACTTCATGGCTCCGGCATAGGCGAGGAACAGCACGGGACGGACGACGGAGTCCTTGAGGGCACGACCGTATCCGTACGAGTAGTCCGCCACCGAGGTGTAGATGCCGTTCTCGTCGGGAGCGTAGGTGACGAACGGGATCGGTGAGGTGTCCGATCGGAACGGGGTTCCGGTCAGGGAGAGACGGCGCACCGCGGGCCCGAAAGCCTCACGCACCGCATCCCCCCAGGACAGGGCGTCACCTCCGTGATGGACCTCGTCGAGGATGACCAGTGTCCGGCCGGCAGCGGTCCGGTTGTGGTGCAGGACCGGCTTCGCCGCCACCTGCGCATAGGTCAGGGCCACACCGTGGTAGCCGGGAGCGTGCTTGCCCTGCGAATTCTTGAAATTCGGGTCGAGTTTGATGCCCACGCGCGCGGCCGAGTCGGCCCACTGCACCTTCAGGTGTTCGGTCGGAGCGACCACCGTCACCCGATTGACGATCTTTCGGGCCAGAAGCTCTGCGGCCAACCGCAGAGCGAACGTGGTCTTGCCGGCGCCCGGGGTGGCGACTGCGAGAAAGTCCTTCGGCTGTTTCTTGAAGTAGAGTTCGAGAGCCTCCGCCTGCCAGGCACGCAGCTTCCCTGCCGTTCCCCATGCGGCGCGCTCGGGAAAGGCCGGTGGCAGTTGTTCAGCAGCGGAGGTCCCTGGTGTTCCTGGTGTTTCTGGGAGACGTTCCGCGGACATCTACTCCTGCGGTCCTTCGGACATCGACTCGTAGATCTCTTTGCACCGGGGGCAGATCGGGAACCGTTCGGGGTCGCGGGTCGGGACCCACACCTTTCCGCACAGGGCGATCAGCGGAGTTCCCGTCACCATGGACTCCATGATCTTGTCCTTGGGTGCGTAATGGCTGTATCGCTCGTGGTCTCCGGGCTCGACAAGCTGCTCGGACTGCTCGCGCTCGATCGTTGATGAACCGCTTGAAGCTGGAATGGTCATGGCTCCATTGTAGTTCCCTAGAATGTGAGTCATGGACCAGGCCCACGACGATTCCCTCACAGAACGGTACAGGGAGCTCAGCGATGACATCGCCGCGGCGGTCGCCGTCGTCTCTGCCACGCGCGGCAAGGCGATGCATGCGATCACCGTCGATTCCTTCCTCGACGTCTCCTACGACCCGCCGACCATGGCGGTGAGCATCTACTCCGGATCGCGCATGATGGAGACCCTCGAGACGAGTTCGCACTACGCGATCTCCCTGCTCAATTCGGATCAGAAGGACATCTCCGAGCGCCTCGGTGCGCCCGGTCAGCCGCTGTACGGCTCGCTGACGGGCATTGACACCTTCCCCGCCCCGCGGGCGGGCCAGCCGGTGCTCACCGAGGCCCTTGCCTGGTTCGAGCTCGAACTCACCGAGGTGCTCGAGGTCGCGACCCACAGCATCGTCGTCGGTGAGGTCGTCTCGCTGGGGGCGGGCAGAGACGCCGGTACGAGTCGTCCGCTGCTGCGGTGGCGGAAGGCCTACGGAACCATGGGGCGCCGCTGAGACTGCGGCGTCGCCTCCCCGTGGCATGAGACGAGCCCTTCGCGGCCGAATCGCATGAGCGATCCGACCCCGAAGGGCTCATTCCTCGATCGGCTGCGTCGACGACCGATGGGTCGGTCGTCGGCGGGTTCAGCCGGTCAGACGACTCCCTGGGCGAGCATCGCCTCGGAGACGCGGATGAAACCGGCGATATTGGCTCCGGCGACGTAGTCTCCGGGCGACCCGAATTCCTCGGCAGCGGCAGCGCAGCTGTCGTGGACATCGCCCATGATCTCGGCCAGACGTGCCTCGGTGAAGTCGAAGTCCCAGGAGTCGCGGCTGGCGTTCTGCTGCATCTCCAGGGCGCTGGTGGCCACTCCGCCGGCGTTCGCCGCCTTGCCCGGGGCGAACAGGACGCCTGCGTCGGAGAAGATCTTCACGGCTTCCGGGGTGCAGGGCATGTTCGCGCCTTCGGCCAGCGCGATGAGACCGTTCTTGACCAGAGTGGCAGCCGAGTCAGCGTCGAGTTCGTTCTGAGTCGCGCAGGGCAGGGCGACATCGACTTCGGCGTCCCAGACGTTTCCGCCCTCGTGGTAGCGGGCCCGCCCGCCTCGCTGTTCGACGTACTCGGAGATCCGCCCGCGCTCTTCGAACTTGATGCGCTTGACGATCTCCGTGTCGATCCCGTCCGGATCGTAGATGTATCCGGAGGAGTCGGACATCGTGATGACCGTGCCGCCGAAGGCGGTGACCTTCTCCGCGGCGTAGACGGCGACGTTTCCGGATCCGGAGATCGACACGGTGCGTCCGTCGATGTTCTTCTTCGCCGCGGCGAGCATGTCCTTGAGGAAGTAGACCACGCCGAAGCCGGTCGCTTCGGTGCGGACCATGGAGCCGCCGTAGGACAGGCCCTTGCCGGTGAGGACGCCGGCTTCGTAGGAGTTCGCCATTCTCTTGTACTGCCCGAACAGGTAGCCGATCTCCCGGCCGCCGACGCCGATGTCGCCGGCGGGGACGTCTCGGTACTCTCCGATATGGCGGGACAGTTCGGTCATCAGCGATTGGCAGAAGCGCATGACCTCACGGTCGCTGCGGCCCTTCGGGTCGAAGTCCGCGCCTCCCTTGCCGCCGCCGATGGGCAGCCCGGTGATCGCGTTCTTGAAGATCTGCTCGAACCCGAGGAACTTGACGATTCCGAGGTTGACCGAGGGGTGGAAGCGCAGTCCGCCCTTGTAGGGGCCCAGAGCCGAGTTGAACTGCACACGGAAAGCGCGATTGATCTGGACGACGCCGGAATCATCGATCCAGGGTACGCGGAAGATGATCTGCCGCTCAGGTTCGCACAGACGCTCGAGCGCCGAGAGTTCCAGGTATTCGGGGTGCTTGTCCACGACCGGGCCCAGGGAATAGAGGACTTCCTGTACCGCTTGGTGAAACTCCGACTCTCCGGGATTGCGCTGGAGCACAGTGTCGAAGATTGGCTGCAGTGATGGATGTAGGCTCATGAGCACAAACATACCGTGACCCGGATAACGGGATTTCAAGCGACCGGATTATGGACACGACTGTCCGGTCACTGCATTTGGGATATAGGTTCCGAACGGCAATCACGGGCCTGTCAAAGACGACGAGGGGACGTTCACATATGCTCATCGACAGTATCTGGCCACCTTATGCACTGCACCTGCAATGCGCGGATATGGAGCTCTCACCCGTGCGAGACGCCGACCTGCCGGAGCTGGCGGAGATCGCCCGAAACGGCGTGCGTCGCGATGGTGTCCAGGCGTTCCCCGTCGATTGGGACAGCGGCAGCCCGGAGCAGATCGCCCGCAGCCTCGCGCAGTACCATTGGGCGACACGCGCCGGTCTCACCGTCGAGAGGTGGACGATCGAGTTCACGGTCAGGGTCGCAGATCGGGTTGTCGGCGTTCAGGGAGTCTCCTCGGACCGATACCCCCTGACGCGCACCGTGTCGACGGGCTCCTGGCTGGCGCCGGAGGAGCAGGGACGTGGGTTCGGCACGCGGATGAGGTCGATGGTCATTGATTCCTTCGCCCGCCATTTCGGCACCCACCGGTTCGATACTGGCTACATCGCAGGCAACGATGCCAGTCGGAGGGTGTCGGAGAAGCTCGGCTACTCCCCCAATGGCCATCGACGCCTCATCAGCCAAGATGGTGCGCCTCGGACCGAACATCAGCTGGTTCTCTTCGCCGCCGACTACGAGCACACGGATGATGAGGTCATCGTCA
>DWZN01000193.1 GCA_019117545.1 Candidatus Brevibacterium intestinavium | reverse complement strand
GAGCCATGGCCGCGAAGTCCGGGTTCTCCAACGCCGTGGCCGTGGCCCGGCCCGGGTATTCGCGGTCCTGATGGCCGCGGATCGTGCCGTAGACCGAGTTGTCGTTGACCACGACGGTGATGTCGAGACCGTACTGAGCCGCGGTGGCCATCTCCTGACCGTTCATCAGGAAGTCACCGTCGCCGGTGATGCAGAACACGGACCGTTCGGGGTGGACGAGTCCGGCGGCGACCGCGGCCGGCAGACCGAAGCCCATCGATCCGTTGCGCGGTCCCAGCGCCGAGGGGAACCCGTGAGCGGGCAGGAACCGGGTCGCCCAGCCGGAGAAGTTCCCGGCCCCATAGGTGATGATCGCATCTTCGGGCAGCAGCTGCCGGACGTGGACGAACGCCTCATCCATATCGACGACGCCATCGGACGACCCCGCCGAGGCGGATCCGGCCGAGGCGACCTGCGGAAGGCGCCAGTCGTCGAGTTCGGCCCGGGCCTCGCCCACCCAGTCGGGCAGCGGCACCGCTTCTCCGGCGGCCTCGGACAGGGCATCTCCGAGCGGCGGCTCGTCGATCGAACCATCGGAGGAGACCGAATAGGTCCGCGACCCGTCCTCGGTGAACAGGGCCTGGGCGAAGCGGCTCACCGAGGTCACGATGTGCTGGTCGAGCCGGCCGAAGTGCCCATGCGCATCGGGGTCGGGGCCGATGACGACGGTGCGCTGATCGGTGCCGAGCGTGAACCCGGCGGTGGCGACATCGGTGCGGACGCAGCCGAGGAAGATGTGCAGGTCCGCCTCGTCGAGGACCCGCTTGGCCACCGGCGCCGCCCCGTAGCCGAGGATGCCGAGGAAGTTCGGGCTGTCGTGGTCGATGCCGTCATAGGCGCGGAACGTCCCGAGCACACCGAGGCCGCGATCGCGCGACCACTGGGCGATGCGCTTGGCCGTCGACGGCGACCAGTCCTCACCGCCGATGATGAGGACGGGGCGGTCGGCGGCGGTGATGCGGGCCCGCAGCTCCGTGAGGTCGCCGGCATAGGGCGAGGCCGAGCCGAGCACACGCGGCGGCAGCACGGTTGCCGCGCTGGGCCGGACCAGCACCTCCTCGGGCAGTCCGACGACGACGGGACCGGGCCGGCCGGCCACGGCGGTGTGCATGGCGTCGACGACCACCTCGGCGGCCTTGTCGGGATCGTCGAGGGTGAGCACCTTCTTCGTCGTCGTGGAGAACCAGCCGTCGAGATCGAACTCCTGGAACGACTCCCGGCCGCGATGGTCGATGGGCACGAGCCCGACGAACACGACCAGCGGGGTGGCGTCCTGATAGGCGGTGTGGACGCCGACCATGACGTTGGCCGCACCCGGCCCGCGGGTGACCATGGCGATGCCGGGCACACCGGTCATCCGCCCCTCGGCGACGGCCATATAGGCGGCCCCGCCCTCCTGGCGGCAGACGATCGGGGTGATGGACGAATCGTGGAGGCCGTCGATGACGTCGAGGTAGGACTCGCCGGGCACCAGATAGGTGCGGCGGACCCCGTGGGCTTCGAGCTCCTCGACGATGAGATGGCCGGCGGAAAGCGACGCGGAAGTGTCCATACACCATGCTTACCATTCTTTTGTCTCATGTGGTCCCCATCGAGCTCATCGAACCGCGGGAGGTCGTATGATCGTGCAACAACGGAATCAGTGCGGTCCGCCGCCTGACCCCGCGAGCAGGGAAACTGTCGCCACCTCGGTGGCGAACGACGACTGACAGCCAGGAGGCTCACGCATGACCGGCATCGACTCCGACCATCCATCGGCGCAGGCGATCGGCACCGCCGACGACGGCGCCATCGGCCGGCGAGGTCGTCCGGGATCCCAGTCGACGCCGCGCACGGTCGAACTCGAACGGGACCCGGGCATGCCGGCGAGCACCTGGCGGCTGCGCTCGGACGCCTGGGAGTACCTGAAGTTCGCGATCAAGCGGCTCTCGGCCAGCGGCGGGGACTTCTCGATGATCGCCGAGGACGGTGAGGTGTGGCGGTCCCTGCGCTCGCTGAGGACGATGGAACTGTACTGGGGCGGGTTCGGGCAGCGCTATGTCGAGGAGATCACCGACCTGCTCTCGAACGGCGAATTCGAACCCGCCCATGACATGATCACCCGCGCGGTCAATCGGCTGCGCGGAACCACCGTGCCCGATACCGGCGAAGAGGACCTGAGCGAGGACGAGCGCGCCGAACTCAGGGACCGGCAGGACACCCGCCCCCGCTTCGAGGTGCTCATCGTCGATGAGACCACCGAGGGCGGCCGCGACGAACTGCACTCCGACCTGCTCCGACTGCGGACCTCGTCCGACCAGTTCATCTACGACTACGTCATCGTCCCGACCGCCGACGATGCCGTGGCCGCGGCGCTGACGAACCCGAACCTGCTCGCCTGCGTCATCCGTCCCGGCTTCACCGATGAGACCCGTGAGATCCTCAGCCGCGACCTGCGCGATGCCGTGGAGTTCGCCCACCGGTCGGCGAAGGAATCGCCGACGGGTCCGATGAGTCCGCTCAACTCGGTCCGTCGGGTGCTGCGCCTGGCCGATACGCTGGCCGACCTGCGCCCGGAACTCGACCTCTACCTCATGGCCGGTGCCCACATCGAGAGCCTCGCCGGGGCGCTGACCCACCGGTTCCGGCGTGTGTTCCGCCGTGAGGACCAGTTCGAACTGCACCTGTCGCTGCTGCGCCGTGCCCAGCACCTCTACGACACCCCGTTCTTCGACGCGATCCGGGAACACGCCCGCCGTCCGGCCGGGGTCTTCCACGCCCTGCCGGTCTCCCGCGGCGGCTCCGTGGTCGGGTCGAAGTGGATCGGCGACTTCGTCGACTTCTACGGACTCAACCTGCTGCTCGCCGAATCCAGCGCCACCTCGGGCGAGCTCGACTCCCTGCTGGCCCCGGTGAACACGCTGAAGAAGGCGCAGCTGCTGGCCGCCCGGGCCTTCGGCGCCAAACGCACCTACTTCGTCACGAACGGCACCTCGACGGCGAACAAGATCGTCCACCAGGCCGTCGTCGCCCCCGACGAGGTGGTCATGGTCGACCGCAACTGCCACAAGTCGCACCATCATGCGCTCATGCTCACCGGCGCCCGCACCGCCTACCTCGAGGCCTACCCGCTCAACGACGTCGCCTTCTACGGGGCGGTGCCGCTGAACCGGATCAAGCAGCTTCTGCTCGACTACCGGGCCGCCGGCCGCCTCGACGAGGTGCGGATGATCACCCTGACCAACTGCACCTTCGACGGCATCGTCTACGACCCGTACAAGGTCATGTCCGAGTGCCTGGCGATCAAACCCGACCTCGTCTTCCTGTGGGACGAGGCCTGGTTCGCCTTCGCCCGCTTCCATCCCGTCACCCGCAAGCGCACGGCCATGTACGCGGCCGAACGCCTCGAGGAGGCCCTGTCCACCGACGCCCACGCCGCGGCCTTCCGGGAGCAGCAGAAGCGTCTGTACGACCCCGACACCGGTCGGCCGGCACCCGATGAGGTGTGGCTGGACGAGGAGCTGCTGCCGCCGCCGGACGCGAGCATCCGGGTGTATGCGACCCAGTCGACGCACAAGACGCTGACGGCGCTGCGGCAGGGATCGATGATCCACGTCTTCGACCAGGAGTTCTCCTCCGGCGCCGAGGAGGCCTTCCACGAGGCGTATATGACGCACACCTCGACGTCTCCGAACTACCAGATCCTGGCCTCCCTCGACCTCGGCCGCAGGCAGGTCGAGATGGAGGGCTTCGCACTCGTGCAGAAGCAGCTCGACCTGGCGATGAGCCTGTCCTCGGCGATCGCGCGGCACCCGCTGCTGAAGAAGACGTTCAAGGTGCTCACCGCCGCGGATCTGATCCCCGAGGAATACCGGATCACCGACCGGACCATGCCGCTGCGCGACGGACTGTCGACGATGTGGAACGCGTGGGTCACGGACGAATTCGTCGTCGATCCCAGCCGCATCACCGTCGAGATCTCCGGCACCGGCGTCGACGGGGACACGTTCAAGCACGACCATCTCATGGACCGCTACGGCATCCAGGTGAACAAGACGAGCAGGAACACCGTGCTGTTCATGACGAACATCGGCACCTCGCGGTCGGCCGTGGCCTACCTCATCGAGGTGCTCGTCAAACTCGCGGGGATGTTCAACGATCCGCACGAGGCACACGAACCCGACGCCCTGAGCGAGCCGGCCGCGGTGATGCCGCCGCTGCCGGACTTCAGCGCCTTCGCCCCGGACTACGCCGCCGAGGCGCCCGCCGACGATCCGTCCAAGCGGCTTCCCGACGGCGATCTGCGCACGGCCTACTATGCGGGCCTGCGGCGGCAGAACACCGAGCACGTCCTCCCGCACGAACTGCGCCGCCGCATCGACAACGGCGAGCGGCCGGTCTCGGCCGGGTTCGTCACCCCGTACCCGCCGGGCTTCCCGGTGCTCGTGCCCGGCCAGATCATCACCGCCGAGGTGCTCGACTTCATGTCGGCTCTGGACACTCGTGAGATCCACGGCTACGAGTCGAGGCTCGGCTACCGGGTGATGCTGTCGAAGGACGGCGCGGAGGGCTGAGAGCATGCGCGCGAATCGCCTCATCCAGACCGTCGAAGCCCACACCGAAGGACTGCCCGTGCGCGTGGTCACCGGGGGAGTGGCGGCGCTGCCCGGAGAGACGATGGCCGAGCGGCGCGAGTGGTTCATCGAGCACTCCGATGACCTGCGCACCTTCCTCATGTGCGAACCGCGCGGGCACGGCTGGCTGTCCGGGGCCATCCTGCAGCCGCCGACCCGTTCCGATGCGGACTGGGGAGTGCTGTTCATCGAGGTGACCGGGGTGCTGCCGATGTGCGGTGCCGGCACCATCGCTGTGGCCACGGTGCTCGTCGAAACGGGCATGGTGGCCGTGACCTCACCGGTGACGACGGTGCGCCTGGACACCCCCATCGGACTCATCACCGCCGAGGTGGCCGTCCGGGACGGCCGCGCCGAGGCGGTCACGATCGTCAACGTCGCCTCCTATGCCCACGCCCTCGACCAGGTGATCGACGTGCCCGGACGAGGCGGCATCGCCTGTGACATCGGCTTCGGCGGGAACTTCTACACCTTCGTCAGAGCCGACGAGGTCGGCACTGACGAAGGCATCGGCTTCGAGCGCGACCGTGCCGAGGACTTCATCGCCGCCGGCCGCGACATCATGGCCGCCGTCAACGACCAGGCAGAACCGGTCCATCCCGTCTCCGGATACCGCGGCTGCGAGCACGTGGTGTTCCTGGCCCCGGAGCCGGAAGACGGGCCCGACGCCCGCCATGTGCTCATCAACCACCCGGGCTGGCTCGATCGTTCGCCCGGCGGCACCGGGACCAGCGCCCTCATGGCCGTCCGCCACGCTCGTGGGCAGTTGGGGCTGAACACCGACTTCGTCAACGAGTCCTTCATCGGCACCTCCTTCACCGGCCGACTGGTCGAGGAGACGACAGTCGGTGAGCACGTGGCCGTGGTGCCGACGATCACCGGACGCGCCTGGCTGACCGCCACCTCGCAGTTCATGCTCGACCCGAGCGATCCCTTCCCCGCCGGCTTCACCCTCTGACCCCGGCCCGGCTCAGTCCCTCTCCCGATCTCGCCCCGGAAGCGCGAAGGCCGGAATCAGAGCGGCGATCGATATGCCGACCGCCGCCCAGAAGGACGCATGATAGGCGCTGACGGTCGAACCGCTCGCGTCCGAATGGACCATGACGAACTGGAGGACGACGGCGACGATCGCAGTGCCGAACGACGCCCCCACCTGCTGCAAGATGCGAGTGTGGATGCTGGCGTGCGCGATGCTCTCCGGCCCGACGTCCCGATAGGCCAGACTCATCGGCGGAATGAGGACCGCGCCGATGCCGAGGCCGCGCACGAACAGCACCGTGCTCAGCCACACGAGGCTCGTATCGGGCCCGGCGACGGCGAACGGCACGGTGCCGACCGCTGCCACGAGGAAGGCGGCGATGGTGACGGTGCGACCGCCGAAGCGCGCCACGAGTCCGCCCGCCGCGAATCGCACGACGAGCGCTCCGAGACCCTGAGCGATCATGAGGAGTCCGGCGGCCAGGACCGTGCGTCCCTGCAGCTGCTGGAAGTACAGCGGAAGCAGGAACATCCCCGCATACAGCGCGGCTCCGGCGGTGAACATCGTCGCCGAGGCGCTGGCCAGAGAGCGTGCTCGCAGCAGGTGCACATCGAGGAGCGGGTCGGCGGCACGCAGAGCCCAGAGCACGAAGCCGGCCAGCAGAACGACGCCGCTGATCGAGGGGACGAGGACGCCGGGACGTGCGAGGTCTCCGTGTTCGGCGATCTGAGAGAAGCCGTACAGGATGCCGACGAGCCCCGGAGCCAGCAGCGAGAGTCCGACCCAGTCGAGGCGCGCCGGCCCGCGCTGATCAGCATCGGCGGCGAGGAACCGCCACGCCATGATGAGCCCGACGGCGATGATCGGCACGTTGACGAGGAACAGCCAGCGCCAGCTCAGCCAGTTGAGGATGACGCCGCCGACCACGGGACCGAGGATGGGCCCGAGCGCCGCGGGCAGAGCGATGGTGGCCATGATGCTGGGGCCGACCCGCTCACCCACAGCCCTGACCGCCAGGGTCTGCATGAGAGGCATGATGAGGCCGCCTCCGAAGCCCTGCAGGGCGCGGAAGGCGATCAGGCTGGTGTCGTTCCACGCCAGAGCGCAGAGGACGGAGGCGATGCCGAACACGATGAGAGCCGACATCCAGGCCCGCTTGCCGCCGAGCCGGCGTTCGAGCCATCCGGTCAGCGGCACCGCCGCGCCCAGCGCGAGGAGGTAGGCGGTGGTCACCCACTGGATCGTGGCCGCCGTGGAGTCCAGATCGAGGGTCAGTGTGCGGATGGCCAGAGTCACCATCGTCGCGTCGAGAATGGCGGCGATCGCACCGATGATCAGTGCTGCGATCGTGAGCTTCGCCGAGCGCGGAAGCGCTTCCGTTCGGTTCTCAGCGGGACCGGTCCGCGGGGTGGTCGACATGGCGCCATCTTTCATTTAAGGAATGGTTGCATCTCTAAAGATAGCGATCTCGGATAAGAGTGGCAACCCTTTCTTATACGGAAGTGACGTACCATGCAGTCGTGAGCACTTCGTCGACTCCCCGCCCCGCCCGAACGCGTCGCAGGGGCGCAGAATTGGAAAGCGCGCTCCTGCAGGCGGCCTGGGATGAGCTGGCGGAGGCCGGGTATGCGGGATTCACCATGGAATCGGTCGCGGCACGGGCGCAGACGGGAATCGCCGTGCTGTACCGGCGCTGGGCGAACAAGGACGAGCTGGCGCTCGCCGCCTTCGAGCACTACCGGAGCACTCACCCGATCGAGGTGCCGGACAGCGGCAGTCTGAGAACCGACCTCATCGGGCTGATGGAGGGCATGGGCCGTCAGCGTTCGGGCCTGTTCTCAGGTGCCTTCGGAGCGGCGTTCTCGGGCCTGCTGAAGTCGACGGGGCTGACGGTCTCGGAGTTCCGGGACCGGATCCTGGGCCCGAACAGGGCGGAGAACCTGCGCACCGTCTATCAGCGCGCACATGACCGTGGTGAGATCGACCTGAACCGTCTGTCGGACACGATCCTCGACATGCCCGTCGACCTGGTTCGACACGACATCTTCATGTCCCCGCAGCCGGTGTCCAGGGCTCGCATCGAAGCGATCGTCGATGAGATGCTGTTGCCGCTGGTGCTGCCGACGGGTGAGGGCACGGCCAGGAGCTGACCCCGCTGGCCGAGCCTCACGCGGCGAGCCCCTACCCCAGCTGCCCGGGGTGGAGGACGCGGGAGAGGAAATCCCTCGTGCGCTGCTCCCGTGGGGCGCCGATGACCTCCTGGGCGGGTCCGGACTCGACGACGACCCCTCCGTCCATGAACACCACGCGGTCGGCGACCTGCCGGGCGAACTCCATCTCATGGGTGACCACGACCATCGTCATCCCCGCCTCGGCGAGGTTGCGCATGACCTGGAGGACATCGCCGACGGTCTCCGGGTCCAGCGCCGAGGTGGGCTCGTCGAAGAGCATGACATCGGGGTCCATGCTCAGGGCTCGGGCGATCGCCACGCGCTGCTGCTGGCCGCCGGACAGGGACGAGGGCTTGGCATCGATCTTCTCGGACAGTCCGACCTTCGCGAGATTCTCCTCGGCGATCCTGTCGGCCTCGGCCTTTGACCGGCGCAGGACCTTGATCTGGGCGACGGTGAGGTTCTCCCGCACGGTGAGGTGGCCGAAGAGATTGAAGGACTGGAAGACCATGCCGATGCGGGTGCGAGCGGCATCGATGTCGAGGTCGAGATCGGTCATGTCCATACCGTCGACGACGATCGACCCTCCTGTCGGGTCCTCGAGGGTGTTGATGCACCGGAGCATCGTCGACTTTCCCGAGCCCGAGGGCCCGATGACGCAGACGACCTCGCCCTTGTCGACGTCGAGGCTGATGTCGGTGAGCACCTTGTTCGATCCGAAGCTCTTCTGCAGGTTCGTGATCGAGATGAGCGGTGTTCCGGTCGCCCGCGCCGAGGCGGTTGCTGAGCTTGTCATCATTTCACTCCTGAGTCTGCGGAACCGTACTTCTTCTCGAGCACCCGTGACAGGTACGACAGCGGGATCGTGATGATGAGGTAGCACAGGGCGATCACGATGAACGGGGTGAGGTTCGCGGAGTTGACGATCTCGGCGCGACCCAGTGCCGCGAGCTCACGTCCGTCGACGGAGGAGCCGAGGATGTAGGCCAGCGAGGAGTCCTTCGTCAGCAGGATGAGCTCGTTGGTCAGAGGCGGGAGGATGATCCGCATCGCCTGCGGCAGGACGATTGTGAACATCGCGCGTGAGGACGACATGCCCAGCGACCGGGCGGCCTCGACCTGGCCCTTGGGCACGGCCTGGATGCCGGCGCGGATGGTCTCGGCCATATAGGCGGAGGAGACGAGCGCGAGGGCGATCATGATGACCACGAGCTGGGGAAGGATGAATCCGGGGAAGGCCACCGGAAGGCCGAAGCCCATGACGAGGAAGACGACGAGGGCGGGCAGGCCGCGGAAGAACTCGATGTAGACGAAGGCGATCCACCGGTAGACGCCGACCGAGGACAGTCGCATGAGTGCGAGCACGATGGCGATGACCAGTCCCAGGATGAAGCCGAGGCCGGTGAAGACGACGGTGTTCTTCAGCGCCTTGGTGATGACATCGGGGAACATGTCGGCTGCGATGTCGACGCGGCCGAAGGTGTCGATGAGTGTGGGCCAATCGGCCACGACCGCGATGACGGCGGCGATGACGACGAGGAGGCCGTATTGGATCCCGCGCGAGATCTTCGCCTTCTGGCGCTTGCTCATCTTCGCTTTGGGGGTGGCGGCGGCGACGGGAATGCCGGTGCCGGTCCGGCCTCCGTTGCCAGTCGCATGGGGTGATGACATGGGTGGTGTCCTTTTGACGCGGTGGCAGTGGTGACCGCCGATGCAGTGTGTGTCAGTGAGAATCGTGCTCAGCCGAATGAGCGGCCGCCCGCGGTCTGTGTGCCGCGGCCGGCCGCCCGTTCAGCGGTGATCATTTGGGAGCGTCGCCGAACCACTTCTCGTAGATCTTGTCGTACTCTCCGTTGTCCTTGATCTCCTTGACCGTTTCGTCCACGGCCGTCTTCATCTCCTCGTTGCCCTTCTTCATGCCGATGCCGTAGTGCTCGCCGGTGTCGATGTCGAAGCCGACGGTGAATCCGTCATTGTTGGCTGCGTAGTCGTAGAGCACACCGTTGTCGTTGATGACCGCATCGGCCTGGCCGTTCTTCAGCGCTTCGAGCGAGAGCGGAAGGTCCTCATAGGTGACGATCTCGGCGTCCGTGAAGTTCTCGTTCGCATAGTCGAGGCCGGTGGTGCCGGCCTGTGCGGCGACCTTGAAGTCCTTGAGTCCGGCCTCGTCGTCAGCGGTCTTGTCCTCCGTGGTCAGGATGGCCTGGTTCGCTGGGAAGTACGACTCGGAGAAGTCGATGGCCTCCTCGCGCTCGGGCGTGATCGTCATGGCCGCGGCCGCTACATCGCATTGGTTCTGGTTGAACGCTGCGCCGGTGGTGATGGTTTCGAACGGGGTGTTGACGATCTCCTGCTCGACGCCGAGCTTCTCCGCCACGGCGTCGACGATGTCGACGTCGAAGCCGACGACCTCACCGTCCTTCTCGAACTGGAACGGCTGGTAGGACAGGTGGGTGCAGGTGGTCAGCTTGCCCTCCTCAACCAGGGGCACCCCGCCCTCGGCGGTCGCTGCGGGTTCGGAATCGCCGCCGCCGCTGCAGGCGGACAGGGCGAGCATGGCGCCGACGGCCGCGATGGCCAGACTCGAGCGTCGTTTCATGGTTCCTCCAGTGAGTCGGTGACGGGATCGTCACACAAGCGGCCCGTTCAGAACTCTGAACAGTCTCTGTGAGGAATCATACCGTGAACTGAATCACATTTCGGGGTCCGGCATCAGCACTGCGGAGGTTGTGACGCAATCGTAGTGTTGACGCGGCGTCCGGCACGGGGCCTGCGATCTGCCGAGCAGGCGAGTTGCGGTCAGAGAACCGAGGCCCGACCGCCGTTTTCGGCGATCGGGCCTCGGTTCATTGACCACTTTCGACAGCGGGAACGGCGCGTGCTGCGCTTCAAGACGCTCCCGGGCGGAGACTCAGCTGAGCTGGTCCTCCATATCGAGGGCCGAGGTGTCCTTGGCCAAGCAGAGGGCGACGAGCGTGAGGATCGCCGCGCCGATGATGTAGAGGCCGCAGTAGAAGATCGTGCCGCCTTCGGCCTGCCACAGCGCGACCATGGCGAAGGGTGCCGGGCCCGCGCCGATGACGCTGGACATGTTGTAGGACACGGCCGAGCCGGTGTAGCGGACATTGGCCGGGAAGAGCTCCGGCAGGTAGGCGGCCATCGGCCCGAAAGTCAGTCCCATGAGGATGAAGCCGACGATGAGGGCGATGATGACCCCGGCGGTGCCGGCGTTGAACAGGGCGTTGACGATCAGGCCGTAGGCGGCGATGAGCACGGTCACGCCCAGCAGCATCTTCCGCCGCCCCAGCTTCTCGGCCAGCGGACCGGAGACGACGGTGAAGATGCCGAAGAACACCACGCCGATGATGAGGTAGGTGAGGAATTCGCTCTTCGAATAGCCCAGCCCGGCGACGAATCCGGTGGGGTCGAAGGTCTTGCCGGCCGCCTCGGCGGCGGTCTGTGCCTGTTCGGGGCTGGCCGGGGCGGTGCCGTAGGTCAGCGTGAACGCGGTCATGAAGTAGAAGATCACATAGGTCGCGAGCATGATGAAGGTGCCGAGGATCAGCGGCTTCCAGCTGCTGGCGAAGACGCGACCGATGGGAGCCTTCGAGATCTGCTGCTTCTGGGCGACCAGCTGGAAGGCCGGGGTCTCCATCAGGGACAGGCGGACGTAGAGGCCGACGGCCACGAGCAGCGCCGAGAGCAGGAACGGGATGCGCCAGCCCCAGGCGAGGAACGCCTCGGGCGAGGTCCACTCGCTCAGTCCGACGAAGAGCAGGTTGGCGATGATGAAGCCGACCGGGGCGCCCAGCTGGGGGAACGTGCCCCAGATGGCGCGTTTGCCCTTCGGGGCGTTCTCGGTGGCCAGCAGGGCCGCGCCCGACCATTCGCCGCCGAGGCCGACGCCCTGGCAGAAGCGCAGGAGGACGAGGCACAGGGGAGCCAGAACGACCCAGCCCGGGGTCGAGGCGGTCGGCAGCAGGCCGATGAGGAAGGTGCCGATGCCCATGATGAGCAGCGAGGCGATGAGGGTCTTCTTCCGGCCGATCCGGTCGCCGAAGTGGCCGAAGATGATCGAGCCGAGGGGGCGGGCGACGAAGGCGACGCCGAAGATCGCGAACGAGCTGAGCAGCTGCGTCGTCGACGTCTGGTTGGGGAAGAAGAGCGCCGGGAAGACCAGCGACGAGGCGGTCGCGTAGGCGTAGAAGTCGAAGAATTCGATCGTGGTGCCGACCATCGAGGCGGTCAGCACCTTGCCCCGGGTGTTGTTCTTCCTGGTGGCTGCGATGGCATCGGCCGTGGCGGCCGATGAGGGATGGGGACTGCCCGGTTGGGTTTCGGTGGACATGGTGTGCTCCGCTTCTTCGTGAGTGCAGGCACGGGCGGGTGGTGCTCGTGTCAATGGAAAAGGCCGTCGGTGCTGTGCGGGCACAGCGTCGACGGCGACGAATAGACACTACGCCCGTCTCAGGAAATGCGCACTCGGAGTCTCAGACCTTGAGATTGCTAGGAGGTCCGAGCATTGCGGGTGCCTCGAGCCTCTGCCCGGTCTCACTCGGCGACAGTGACGGACTCGATGGTCACCTTCTCCTTCGGCGCACCGTCGCCGGCTCCGGAGTCCGTGCCCTCGGCGGCGATATCGGCGACGGTCTTCGTGCTCTCCTTGTCGAGAGACCCGAAGACGGTGTAGTCGGCCGGCAGGGGACTGTCGTCGTAGACGACGAAGAACTGGGAGCCGTTGGTGTCGGTACCGGCGTTGGCCATGGCCAGTGTGCCGGCCGGGTAGGTCTCGGAGCCGTCGAGCTCATCGGCGAACGAGTAGCCGGGGCCACCGCTGCCGGTTCCGGTCGGATCACCGCACTGGAGGACGAAGATGCCCTCGGTGGTCAGGCGGTGGCAGTCGGTGTCGTCGAAATACTCCTGCCCGGCCAGGGACAGGAAGCTGTTGACGGTGCAGGGTGCGCCCTCGGCGTCGAGGGTCACGGCCAGATCGCCGGCACTCGTGGCGATGGCGGCCTCGACCTCACCGGTCGCCTGCGGGGTCTGGGGCGGAACCTCGACGTCCTTGGCCGCAGGCTGCGAACCGGTGGGGTAGGAGCAGGTGCCCGCGGCGGCCTCGGCCGAGGAATCAGCTGCCGCGGAGTCGCTGCCTGAGTCGCTGGCGGAATCCTGCTCCGGATCGGAGGCTCCGCATCCGGCCAGCAGCACAAGGGCGAGGGCGGCCAGGGCGGCCTGCAGCATGAGGGCAAGCGATTTCGGGGGATGGATCAGGGCATGGGAGCGACTCTGCGCGGGGTGGTCCATGCCCTCATCGTATAGCCGGCCGACTACTGGTCGTGTTCGGATGCTCTTGCGGCCCAAAAGTATCCGAACACGACCACCTCTTGAGCGCTGCCTCGTCGAGACAACGGCGGAGCGTCGAGACCACTGCGCGCGCCCCGGTGGAGCGTCGAGACAACGGCGGAGCATCGAGACCACTGCGCGCGCCCCGGTGTCTCGGAACCCGACCGGTGTCTCGGCAGAGACCTCTGATGCAGACCCGTTGTTCGAGGCGGCTGCGAGTCAGCCGCGGGAACGCGGCAGCTCGGGGCTCAGCTGTCGACGACCGAGCGGCTGCTGGGACTGGAGGAGCCGCCTCGGCGCAGGAAGATCGCGACGGAGATGACGATGAGCCCGGCCAGGCACAGTCCGACGCCGACCCAGGCCGGCGCCCGGTAGCCCAGGCCCGCGGTGATGACGATGCCGCCGAGCCAGGCGCCGATGGCATTGGCGAGGTTGAATGCCGCGTGGTTCATCGCCGCGGACAGGCTCGGGGCGTCCTGGGATTCGCGGAACAGGCGCATCTGCAGGGCCGTGGTGATCATCGAGCCCGAGACGCCGATGAGGAAGAGGGCGATGATCGCGACCGCCGCGATATGGGTGAAGGCTCCGAAGGCGGCCAGGACGAGGGCCGAGAGGATCATGCCGCCGGTGGCCGAGCGCTCGATGGACTTGTCGACCAGGGGACCGGCGATGAGCGAGCCGGCGGTCATGCCCAGTCCGTAGACGGCCAGCACCCAGGGGATGGCGACGGACGGGACCGAGGCGATCTCGGTCATGGTCGGGGTGATGTAGGTGTAGACGGCGAACATGCCGCCGAAGCCGACGGACCCGGCCAGGAGGGTGAGGATGATCTGCGCGCGACCGAGCGCCTTGATCTCGCCGCGGGCCGAGGGCACCTCACCTGCGCCGACGCTCACGCGGGGCACGCCGACGGCGACCATGATGACGGTGAGCACGCCGAGGCCGGCGACGAGGGCATAGGCGCTGCGCCAGCCGAACAGGTTGCCCAGTGCCGCGGCGAAGGGCACGCCGAAGATGTTCGCGATCGTCAGCCCCAGCATCACCCGCGACATGGCCCTCCCGCGGCGGCCCACCGGCACGAGCGAGGCGGCGACCACGGCGCCGATGCCCAGATAGGCGCCGTGGGGCAGTCCGGAGGCGAACCGGGCGATGTTGAACAGGGTCGCAGTCGGGGCGAGCATCGAGACGAGGTTGCCCAGGGCGAACAGGCCCATGAGGCACAGGAGCAGCAGCTTGCGATCCATGTGCGCCGCGATCGTCGTGATCAGGGGGGCGCCGATGACGACGCCGATCGCGTAGAAGGATACTGCGTGACCGGCCTGGGGCACCGTGATGCCGAGTTCCTCGGCGATCATCGGCAGCAGACCCATGGTTGCGAATTCGGTCACCCCGATGCCGAAGGCACCGATCGCCAGGGCGAAGACGGCGAATTTGTAGACTCCGCGAGAGACCGGGGCTTCGCTCATAGGACTCCTTCGGAGACGGTGGGAACACGACCGCACCAGCCTATTGCCGATTTCGGCTCGTCGACAGTTGAGATGGCCCAATGTGACGATTCGAACAGGGCCCCGTGCCGGGTGGGCGCTCAGGGGGAGTGGATCACTCCTCTGCCTCGTCCACCTCCGCCAGGGCTTGAGCGGCCACGGAGAACGCGGTGTTCGCGCTCGGCACCGAGCAGTAGATGGCCGATTGGAGGAGCACTTCCTTGATCTCGTCACGGCTCAGCCCGTTGCGCAGGGCCGCCTTGACGTGCATGGCGAGTTCGGCCTCGTGGCCGCCGGCGACCATGGCCGTGAGCGTGATGGCCGAACGCATGCGCCGGTCCAGGCCCGGACGGGTCCAGATCTCACCCCAGGCATAGCGGGTGATGAGGTCCTGGAAGTCGGTGGTGAACTCGTCGACCTTCGCATTCGCCCGGTCGACGTGGGCATCGGACAGGACCTGGCGCCGGACGGTCATGCCCGCCTCGCGCACCTCGTCCCGGCTGGCCTCACGTGGGCCCGAGGCCGTGGGCAGCGCGACTGCCGGTGCGGACTCGTCGCTGACGGCACCGCTTCCACTGGCACCGCCGCCGAGCCCCTTCCCGCGCAGGAAGTCGTCGAGCAGCCCGGCGGTCACGGCCGGGGCCTCGATCGGAACGAGGTGGGCCGCACCCTCGATGACCTCGAGCAGGGCACCGGGGACCTCGCCGGCGATCTCGGCGAGCTTCGTCGCCGGCGTCGGCTGGTCCTCGGACCCGGCGACGGCCAGCAGCGGCAGGGAGATCTCGGGCAGACGCCGGCGGACGTCGAACTCGGCCAGCGCGTAGCACAGGGCCGCATAGGAGAACCGGTCGGCGTCCTGCAGCGAGTGCAGCAGCGCCGCCGAAGCCTCGGGCTCACGGTCCATGAACCCCTCACCGAACCACCGCTGGGCCGAGCCGATGATCTGCGTGGGCGTGCCCGAGGTCGCCACGGTCTGCGCCCGCTCCTCCCAGGCCGAGGCCTCGCCGATCTTCGCCGCCGTGCAGAACACGGCGACCCGACCGAAGCTCTCGGGATGGTCGAGGGCCAGCTGCAGGGCGATCGCCCCACCGATCGAATCACCGGCGAGGTCGACGGGAGTTCCCGGGGCGGCCACATCGGGCAGGATCTTGGCGAGGGTGGACTGCACCGCCTCGGCGAGCTCGCGCACCGTCATCCTCGGCGCCACCGTGCTGCCGGCGGGGACGTCGATGGGAGCCGACCGGCCGTGGCCGGGAAGGTCGATGCCGATGACCGTCGATTCCGGGCTCAGCTCCGCCAGCTGCATGGCGGCCTGCTGCCACAGGGCCCCGACCGAGGTGCCCAGGGAGGGCAGGACGACGAGGACCCGGGCCTCACCGGTCGAGGTCGTCGGCGCGGCGAGAACGGATGCGGTCAGCTCCATGGATGTCACTCTCTCTGTCGGGGATCAGTCGAAGGTCGGCAGGTCGATCTCCTGCGGCCCGGACTGGTCGATGGTGGCCAGGATGTTCCGGCGGATGTCCTCGGCCTCGCCGAGGTAGCGTTCGGGGCTGAAGAAGTCCTCGATGCCGTCTTCGTCGCCGACGGCCTCCCGCAGCGCGGCCACGGGGTCGGTGCCGTCGGCGACGATGGCGGCGAGTTCGTCCTTCGACAGCCGGTCGCCGTAGACGATGGCCAGCTTCTCGCTGAAGAGTCCGGGACCGGCGGCGTCGAGGTTCGCACGCATGGCCTCGGCATCGACCGTGAGACCGGCGATCATCTCATCGAGGATGATCAGCGACGAGATCGCCAGCGTCATCAGCTCGGACAGAGCCGGCCATTCGGCGTGCCAGGCCCCGTCGGAGCGTTCCTCGACCGCTTCGGCGGCGGCCGTGGTCAGGGTCGACAGTGCCCCGGGCACCCGCATTCCGTTGCGGTGGAGCAGCACCGCCGAGGTGGGGTTCGACTTGTGCGGCATCGCCGAGGATCCGCCGGTCGAGGCCAGGGACAGCTCCCCGACCTCGGGGCGGACGCCGACGAGGACGTCGCGGGCGATCGAGGCCCCGACCGTCACGCACTGGGCCAGGTGGGATCCCCAGGTCAGGATCCGGACCCGGTCGGTGTGCCAGGGCACGGGGATCTGCGTCAGCGCGGCATCGGGGCCGACCATCTGCATGTGGAACTCGTGCAGCAGGGAGTCCGTCGACTCCCCGGCGAACCAGCGGATCGCCGCCCGGGTGCCGGCGGCGCCTCCGACCTGCACATAGTCGACGAAGGGGGCCTGGCCTTGGACCTCGTTGACCTCGGCGGCCCAGGCCGCGGCCTTGAGTCCGAAGGTCGTCGGCAGCGCCGGCTGAGTCAGCGTGCGGGCCAGGCACAGAGTCTGGGCATGGGCTTCGGACAGGTGGACGAGGGAGGCGCCGATGACCTCGAGGCGGGCCTGCATCTGCCGGACGACACGGGAGACGAGCAGTCCGATCGCGGTGTCGATGACGTCCTGGCTGGTCAGCCCCCGGTGCAGGCAGCGTGAGGCCTCCGGACTCAGCCGGGTGCGGACGAGGCCGAGGAACGGGATGACGGGGTTGCCTCCCGCCTCTGCGCTCTCTCCCAGGGTCTGGAGTTCGGCGTGATCGGCCGTCAGCGACCGGATGGTCGCGTCAATGGCCGCGGCGACCTCGGTGCGCACCTCCGATGACACCAGCCCCACCCGTGCCTGGGCGATGATCCAGGCCGTCTCGACCTGGCCGATCGCGGTGATGAGCGCGTCGTCATCGATGGCTTCGGCGCCGCGCAGATCGCCGGGGGCGAAGAGGAGGCGGGTATGGGCGGTGTCGGTCATTGGTGTCAGTCCTCGTGGCCGGGGAAACGGAGGAAGGGTGTTTCCTCCTCACCCTGCAACCGTATGTCGAAACGCAGCGATCCGTCAGCCCCTCGGGCCGCGATCAGGCGGTTCCTCTCCGACGGCGAGAGGGAGGACAGCAGCGGATCGGCGGCCAGGGCCTCGGTGTCCTCGGGCAGGTAGATCCGGGTGAAGAGGCCGTTGAGCAGGCCCCGGGCGAAGATCACGACGCTGATGAAGGCCGCCTTGCCCGGCTCGGTGGGTCCGGGGTCGACGGTGGAGAAGCTGTACTCGCCCTCGGGGTCGACCGCGGCGCGCCCGAAGCCGGTGAAGGTGAAGCCGTCTCGGCGCAGCGATCCCGTCGCGCGGGGCACGGTGCCGTTCTCATCCGGCTGCCAGATCTCGAGGAGGGCATCGGGGACGGGGACACCTGCACCGTCGTAGACGACACCGTGCAGGCGCACGGCCCGGGCCGAGCCCGCGGGCACGAGTTCGCTGTCATGGTCATAGGGCAGTGCATAGCCGTAGAACGGGCCGACGGTCTGTCCGGGCGTCGGCGTCAGGTCCGGGGTCGCGGTGAGATCAGTCATCGTCGTCTTCTTCCATCCAGGTCCGGTTGGCTCCGGTGAGCACGATGTCCCAGTTGTAGCCCATGAGGAACTCGTGCTCGGTGATGCTGTGGTCATAGGTCGCGACCAGGCGGTCGCGTGCTGATCGATCGGTGATCGACTGGTAGATCGGGTCGAGCGCGAACAGCGGGTCGCCCGGGAAGTACATCTGGGTGATCATGCGCTGGGTGAACTCGGACCCGAAGAGCGAGAAGTGGATATGGGCCGGCCGCCACGCGTTGTGGTGGTTCTTCCACGGGTACGGGCCCGGCTTGATCGTGGTGAACGAGTACGAGCCGTCATCGCCGGTCAGGGTGCGTCCGACACCGGTGAAGTTCGGGTCGATCGGGGCCGGGTGCTGGTCGCGTTTGTGGATGTAGCGGCCGGCCGAGTTCGCCTGCCAGATCTCGACGAGCTGGTTGCGCACGGGGCGTCCTTCGCCGTCGAGGACCCGACCGGTGACGCGGATGCGCTCGCCGATGGGTTCGCCGTCGGCCTGGATGGTGAGATCCGATTCGAGGGTGCCGATGTCCCGGTGTCCGAAGGCGGGGGAGAAGAGCTCGATCGTCTCCGGGTCGGTGTGGCGGGGGTCCTTCGTCGGATGGCGCAGGATCGAGGAC